>DATCOE010000188.1:0-45428 GCA_036564885.1 Gaiellaceae bacterium
GCGTTTCGGCCGGCTCCGGCTTGGACGTAGGAACCGCTATGCCCCGCGCCGGATCCAGCCGAACCGCTTGGTCTGGCCCATCCCCGCACGCACGTCTAATCCACATCAGGCCTCTAGTGTGCTCGCTGCGTGTGAGGCGATGATGAATTCGCCCTCATCGGAGGTTCATCTCCGGCTGCTGGACTGGGGCGATGACTGGGGCGCGATGACCGGGGCGATGCCGACCGACGGTCCTGAGCGGAACTCGCGCCTCACCGCACTCACGGGCGCCGTGCTCCTCGTGCTGCTCGCGGTCGAGGGGTTCACCCTGCTCAACCTCCGCGCCATGCTCTCGTGGCACATCTTCGTCGGCGTGCTCGTCGTTCCGGTCGTCGCGCTCAAGCTCGGCAGCACCGGCTACCGGTTCTATCGCTACTACACACGGCGGCCGGACTTTGTCGAGGCGGGACCGCCGACGCTCCTGCTCCGGCTGCTGGGGCCCGTCGTCGTCCTGACGACGGGTGTCCTGCTCGCAACCGGGATCGCGCTCATCGTCGTAGGCCCCGGCCGCGGCCTCATGCTCGGCCTGCACAAAGCGAGCTTCGTCGTGTGGGTCGGCGCGTTGGGTGCGCACGTACTCGGTCACCTCGGCCGCATACCGCGTGCCGTCCGCGGAGACCTGAGCGGGCGAGCTGAGCTCGGCGGCTCGCGCCGGCGCATCGTCTTCATCGCCGGAGCCGTCGTCATCGGCGCCGTTGCCGCTGTCGTCGTCCTCCCGTACGGCACAGCCTGGCTGCACTGGTTTCCGGCCGATCGCTGACGGCCGCCCGTAGTTCTCCGCACCGGTTTCAGCGGCCGCCCGGATGGCATCTCCAGCCACCCGGGCGAGACTGTCATCGACCCGCCATGAGCCTGACCGCCTCCGCCCACTCGGTACCCGGCACGCTTCGCCAGGAGGTCCTGATCGACGGCCGGCACCGTCTGGTCACCGACGAGCCCGAGAGCGTCGGCGGTGACGGAAGCGCGCCGGCGCCGCACGAGCTCCTCCCGGCTGCGCTTGCCGCGTGCGTCTCGACGACTCTCGTGATGTACGCGCGCACGAAAGAGTGGGAGCTCGACGAGGTCGAGGTCGACGTCGACTACGACCATCATTCGACGCCGCGGCGGTTCGAGATCGAGATCCGATTGACCGGCGACCTGAGCGAGCCGCAGGTCGAGCGGCTGGAGAAGATCGCCGCCGCGTGTCCGATCCGGCGCGCAATCGAGAGCGGCATCGAATTCGTCGAGCGCATCGAGGTGCGGCCCGCGGGCCGGCTCGGCCGCGACTCGCTCGCGCTGAACGGCGGCGCACTGTGACCAGGAAGCGCATCGTCGTGCTCGGCGGTGGGACCGGCGGAACGATGGTCGCGAACCGGCTGCAACGCCACTTCGACGCGGACGAGGCCGAGATCCACGTCGTCGACCGTGACGACCGGCATGTCTACCAGCCGGGCCTCCTCTTCGTGCCGTTCGGGCTGGCGCACGTCGAGGAGATCGTGCGACCGCGCCGGCGTCAGCTGCGCAGCGGCATCGTCTTCCACGAGAACGAGGTCGCGGAGGTCTGGATCGAGCGAGACGAAGTGCTGCTCGACGACCGAACGGTGCTCCCATATGACGTGCTCGTCGTCGCGACCGGCGTGCGCCTTCAGCCCGAAGAGACAGAGGGCCTGAGCGGCCCCGGCTGGGACGAGCGCGTCTTCACCTTCTACACGCCGGAGAGCGCGGAGGCGTTGCGCGTGGCGCTGGAACGGTTCGGCGGTGGCCGCATCGTCGTGAACCTCGTCGACATGCCGATCAAGTGCCCGATCGCGCCACTCGAGTTTGCCTTCCTCGCCGACTGGTACTTCCACGAGCGCGGGATCCGCGACCAGGTCGAGCTCGTGTACTCGACACCGCTCGACGGCGCTTTCACCAAGCCGATCGCCTCGCAGCAGCTCGCCGGGCTTCTCCTGGGAAAGGAGATCGAGCTCGTCACCGAGTTCAATGCCGGCGAGGTCGACGGGGTCGGCGGCACGCTCACGGCCTACGACGGACGGAAGCTCGACTTCGACCTGCTCGTTACCATTCCGCTGCACGGCGGCGCCGCCTATGTCGATCGCTCGCCCGGGCTCGGCGATGCGCTGGGCTTCGTGCCCACCGACAAGCGCACGCTGCAGACGCCGGCGAAAGCGAACGTCTTCGCCCTTGGCGACGCGACCGATCTGCCCACCTCGAAGGCAGGCTCCGTCACGCATTTCGAGGCCACGGTGCTGACCGAGAACGTCGTCCGCTATCTCGCCGGGACGGAGCTCGACGCCGGCTATGACGGCCACGCCAATTGCTTCATCGAGACCGGCTTCCACAAAGCGCTGTTGATCGACTTCAACTACGACACCGAGCCGCTTCCGGGCCGCTTCCCGACGGCCGCGGGCCCTCTGACGCTGCTGCACGAGTCGCGGGTCAACCACCTCGGGAAGCTGATGTTCCAGCCGATCTACTGGCACGCCCTGCTTCCGGGGCGCGAGATCCCCGGCTTCGGCTCGGCGATGCCGACGGCCGGCAAGCACCTCGCCCATACGACCTGACAAGGAGATACGAGATGACGACAGCGCTGATCGCAGACACCCCGGTCGAGGTCGACGCGGAGGGCTTCCTCACGCAAGCCGACCAGTGGAACGAGCAGATCGCCGCCGAGATCGCGCGCGAGAACGGCATCGACGAGCTGTCGCCCCGCCACTGGCTCGTCGTCAATTTCATGCGCGACCGCTACCTGAAGACCGGCAGCGCGCCGTCGATCCGCGCGCTCGGCAAGGAGTCCGGCGTCCCGGTCAAGGAGCTCTACGAGCTCTTCCCGAAGGGCCCGGCCAAGCTCGCAGCCAAGATCGGCGGTATCCCGAAGCCGCGCGGCTGCATCTAGAGAGGAGCACACGATGACCGAGCTGCTTGAACGACCGCTGGTCGCTCAGATCGAGCCGAAGACGATCGAGAAGGTCTCGATCGTGGTCTCGAAGGGCTCGCTCGAAGGGATCTATCCCGCCCTGATCATGGCGAACGGCGCCCGCATGGAAGGCATCGACGCCGACCTCTTCTTCACCTTCTTCGGCATGGACGTGATCCGCAAGGACCGTCACGCGAAGATCAAGGTCGCCACCGTCGGCAATCCCGGCATGCACATGCCGACCCTGCTCGGCGCGCTCCCCGGCTTCTCCGCGCTCGCCACCAAGATGATGCAGCGGCAGATAGAGAAGCTCGACATCCCGCCGATCCCCGAGTTCGTCGAGCTGATCGCGGACTCCGGCGCCGGCTTCTACGCGTGCCGCGCCAGCGCCGAGATGTTCGGACTCACGCTTGACAGCTTCGTTCCGCAGGTCAAGGACATCATCTCGGTGGGCGAGTTCTTCAACCTCGCGGCCGGCGGCGAGATCATCTTCACGTAGAAAGCGAGGGGCTTCATGTCTGCACGGGTGAGCTTCTCCGCCGAAGAGGCGCGGCGCATCGGCGAAGAGATCGGGATCGACTGGGACTCGTCGCCGTTCGACGTCGACCAATTTCGGCGCGGACTGGACGTCGAGCTCGAGCACGGCCTCCACGACCTGCACACGAACGTGACCGATGACGATCCCGTCACGACAGGCAAGATCGCCCGGGCCCATCTGAACGAGTTTCCCGACTACTACACACGGCTCGAGCAGATGGAGGAGCAGGCGAAGCGCGACCGGAGTGCGTGACGTAGGCCGACAGTCGCCGGCGTCAGGCGGGTTGCTGTGACCCGTCGTTTGCCGTCGTACCGACCGTCAGAACGGCGGCGCCGCTGATCTCGCCTGCTCGCAGGCGATCGAGCGCCTGCTCGGCATCGCCGAGGGCGAACACCTCGACCTCTGTGCGGATGGGAACCGACGGCGCGAGGTCGAGCAGCTCCATGCCGTCGCGCCGGGTGAGATTCGCGACCGAGCAGACGGTGCGCTGCCCCCACAGGAGCTCGTACGGAAAGCTCGGTATGTCGCTCATGTGGATGCCGGCGCAGATCACCGAACCGCCCTTGCGGACGGCGCGTAGCGCCACCGGCACGAGCTCGCCCGCCGGAGCGAAGATGATCGCGGCGTCGAGCTCCTCGGGCGGTTGGCCGGCGGAGTCGCCCGCCCAGACGGATCCGAGCCGAAGGGCGAGAGCCTGCGCCGCGTCGTCGCCCGAGCGCGTGAATGCGAAGACACGGCGCCCCTGGCTGCGCGCGATCTGCGCGACGATGTGCCCTGCCGCGCCGAAGCCGTAGAGGCCGATCCGCTCGGCGTCGCCGGCGCGCAGAAGCGAGCGATAGCCGATGAGCCCCGCGCAGAGGAGTGGCGCCGCCTGCGTGTCCGGATAGCTCTCCGGGATCGGAAAGCAGAACCGCTCGTCCGCGACGGCTTCCTCTGCATAGCCGCCGTCGAGGTGGTAGCCCGTGAATCGCGCCTCGTCGCAGAGGTTCTCGTCTCCGGCGCGGCAGTACCGGCACTCGCCGCACGTCCAGCCGAGCCACGGCACGCCGACGCGCGTGCCGGGCGCGAACGCCGCGCCGCCCTCGATCACCGCGCCGACGATCTCGTGCCCGAGCACGAGCGGCAGCTTCGGCTCCGGGAGCTCGCCGTCATGGATGTGCAGATCCGTGCGGCAGACGCCGCACGCGAGAACGCGTAGCCGCACCTGTCCAGGGCCGAGCTCTGGGCGCGGCAGGTCCACCTCGCGGAGAGGGAGCCGCGGGGCCTCGAGCACCATTGCCCGAACGGTCACAGGGCCTCTAGTCGTCTGCGCCCTCGTCGCTCACGTGACCGTGCGCGGGCCGGATCGTCCACGGCGGCGCCGCCGGAAGCTGCTGCGGCGCCGAAGGAAGCTGCGTGCGCGGCGAGAGCCGGCCGATCGGGTCGTTTCGGGCAGATGCGTTCCCGAGGAGGAGCAGGTTCAGGAGGATTGCCGCTGCACCCGCCGCGCACACGGCGAGCCCGCCGAGCAGGACGGCCCGAGCGCTCATGCCGCCAACGCTCGCGTGTCCTCCGCGAGCCGGCGGCGCGCGGCGGCCGCCTCCCTGGGACGGTTGGCGAGTAGCACTGCGCGTAGGTCGCCGGACTCGTCGAGGTAGTGCACCGCGAATGACTCGTCGTCGCCGTCGAGCTCGTACGCATCGTCCGGATGGGGCGTGCCGATCACTTGGAGGCGGAGCCCGAACTGGTCCGACCAGACGTACGCCGGCTGTGGAGCGAGGTCGGACAGGCCGAGGATCCGGCGCGCCGCGCGGGCGCCGTCGAGCGCAGCCGCCGTCCAGTGGCCGGGGCCGGTGACGTCGCCCGCGGAGTGCACGTGCAGCGCGGGGCGTTCCGGCATCAACTCCGCCACCGGCTCGACACCGACGGCGACCAGGACGATGTCGGCGCGCAGCTCCGTGCCATCGGTCAGCAGCACCGAGACGACGCGTCCGGATGCATCGGCGCGGAGGTGCGCGAGACCCGTCCGGAGGAACACGCGTACGCCGTGCCTGCGCCAGCGGCCGGCGAGGCGTTGTCCGATGTCGTGGCCGAGGACGCGGGCGACGGGTGCAGGCGCGGCCTCGACGATCGTGACGTCGACGCCCAGCGAGAGTGCGGTCGAGGCGACCTCCGCACCGACGAATCCGCCGCCGATCACAACGAGCCGCGCGCCCGGCACCAGCTCCCCGCGCAAGGCGCGCGCATCGGCGAGCGTGCGCAGCTCGTGCACACCGTCCGGCAGATCGAGCGGAAGGCGCCGCGGCCGCGCGCCGGTCGCGACCACGAGCTCGTCGAAGCGAAGCTCGCTCCCGCGGCTCATGCGCGCGATTCGTCCTACCGGATCGACGTCGACCACCCGCTCGCCGAGCACGAGCTCGATCCCGCTGTTCTCCCAGAACGAGGGCTTGCGCAGCAGCAGCGAGTCGTCGTCCCGCGTCCCCGCGAGGTACTCCTTCGAGAGCGCCGGCCGTTCATACGGCGCGACGGGCTCGTCTCCGATGAGGATGACGCGCCCGTCGAAGCCTTCGGCGCGGAGCGTCTCGGCGGTGCGGGCGCCGGCCAGCCCGGCGCCCACGATGGCGACCGTGCGGGCGGTCATGCCGCCTGCACCTCGACGACAGAGATCGCCGCCATCGGGCAGGCGTCGGCCGCGTCGAGCACGGCCGGGTCCTCGCTCGTGCCGACCCGCAGCGAGACGAGCCCGCCGCCGTCGACGTCGAAGACCTCCGGGGCGAGGTCGGCGCAGGCGCCGAAGCCGCTGCAGAGGGAACGGTCGATCACGATCTTGAACATTAGGTGCTCCTTTCGGTTGCAGGACGACGAATGGGGCGCGTGAGCGCACGCCACGACGTAGCGAACGCGACGGCGCCCACGGCCCCGAGGTAGATCCCAAAGGCCCACGGGCGCGCCGAGTCGGTGCCGGAGGCGAGACCGTGGACGGTGGCTGCGATGAAGATGAGATACGTCGCCCAGTGCAGGCGGCGCCAGTTCCGCATGCCGATCCGGCGGCGGAAGGAGAACGAGACGACGATCAGCACCGTGAGCTCCCAGGCCAGCACGCCGAGCGCGACCGGAAACGGTCGGTACGGCGAGGCGCCGGGAATGACGAGTGCGGCGGGCGAGAGGTGCAAGGTGCGGTCGAGCGTCAGCGAGACGCCGTGCAGCACGAGCATCCCGAGCCCGAGCAGCGCGAGGAAGCGATGCACGTCGGTGACGGACGCCGCCTTCACCGCGCGGCCGAACGGCTTCGACTTGAGGACGAGCCCGGCGAGAACGGACGACGTGATCAGCACGTAGGCGGCAAGCCCGCTTGCGCGCGCGAGCAGCCAGAACGTCGGGTCGGTCTTCACGCGATCCCTCCGGCGAGCATCGTGCGTCCGTCCGCGGTGACGATGACGGCCGGCATTCCTGCGGCGTCGGCTTCCGTGCGTGCCCGCTCGGCACCTGAGAGGAAGAGCGCCTTCGCGGCGATCTCCGCTTCGACTGCGTCGGAGGCGACGACCGTGACCCGCAGCACGTCCGAGTCGGCGGGCTCGCCGGTCTTCGGGTCGATCAGGTGGTGCAGCTCGCGGTCGCCGCGCCGCCAGTGCCGCCGGTCGCGGCCCGACGTTGCGAGCCCGCAGTTCGAGAGCTCGAGCGTCAACGCGTCGACGCCGACCGGCCAGCTGCCGTCGCGGACGGCGATGTCGCCGCCGGCGTTCACGAGGCAGGGCCCGGCCGTTGCGAGCAGCTCGGCCGCGCGCTCGGCGGCGTAGCCCTTGCCGATGCCGCCGAGGTCGAGGTGGACGCCCGGCTCGAGCTCGATGCGCGCGCCGTCGAGCGTTACTTCACCGCCGGCCGAAGGCGGCGACCACGTATCCGACCGGGCCACCGACGCGACCTCGTCGAACGTACGGTCGTAGCCCGCGGCGACGAGAGCGTCGTGCACCGTCGGGTCGAAGCGGCCGCCGGTCCGCTCGCGTCCGTCGAGCGAGAGCGCGACAACGCGTAAGAGGTCGTGACTCGCATCGACCGCTCCGTCGCGATTCAGGCGCGACAGTTCCGAGTCCGGCCGGAAGCGGGAGAGCAGCGATTCGAGACGGTGGAACTCCTGCTCGGCGGCGTCGAGCGCGGCGTCGGCGCCCTCTGCGTGAACGAGCAGTTCGATCTCGGTACCCATTGCACGGAACACGCGACGCTCCATCACGACGTCCTCGTGATCGTCAGCGGCGGCAGCGTCACGACGCGCACCGCACCCGACACCGGGGCCGCGATGGACACCGCGGCGAGCTGCGCAGTGCGCGCCCGCACGGAGGCAATCTGCACGGTGCGCGCATGCAACTCGCGGCGGTAGAGCGTCCAGCGTTGAGCGACGACGCGGTTCACGAGACGTGCCTCGGCGCGGAGCCGCGCCTCGCGGGTGGCCTGTGCTTTCAGCTGCGGGTCGGCGGCGGCCGTCGCCCACGGGCGCGCAGCCACGAGCGCCCACGAGAGGAAGAAGACCGCGAGCGCGAATGCGAGCGCGTACAGGCGCCCCGTGTGGCTAGCCATCGCTGCTGCCCCCGTTCGACGCTTCCCGCTCGACGCCGTCGTCGCCGTGGTGCGTGTGACGCACGACGACGATCGCGGGCGGCCGCCGGTAGACGACCCGGGCCTGCGACGCAGGAGCGGGTAGCACCGAGGCGGCCGGCGTCTTGGGGACGGCCGGGAGCGCCGGGGGCTTCCGTGCGAGCGCGCGCTGGAGCGACGCCTCGAACTGGTCGAGCCGCTTCGTCTTCGTCAGGAGCGTGTTCGCCGTTGACGCGCGGTTCGCGGCTCCGAGCTTGACGGTATGGGTGACAGCGATCGCGCCGAGCGTTGCGGCAGCCGCGAGCAGGGACGCGATCAATGTGACGTGCAACTTGCTCATCCGAGTCCTCCTGAGTGGATGTCCCGACCATAGGAGGCGTCCCGTTAGCGGCGGGACTACGCGACTCCAGCATTCGGCAAGCCCAGGACCAAGATTCGGTAAAGCACCGATGCGCTCCGGGGCCCGCGGGGTAACACTGAGCCCATGCGGATCCTGGTCGTCGAGGACGAGGACGCGATCGCCGAGCCACTCGTGGAGGGTCTCCGCCGCGAGGGCTTCGACGTCGATCGCGTCGCAACCGGCGCGGCAGCGCTCGGGGCGACGCTGCCGGACGTCGTGCTGCTCGACCTGCGCCTTCCGGATATGGACGGCCTCGACGTCTGCCGCGCGTTGCGCGAACGCTCGGCCGTGCCGATCATCGTCGTCACGGCGCGTGGTGAGGAGAGCGATCGCGTTGTGGGGCTCGAGCTCGGCGCCGACGACTACGTCGTGAAGCCGTTCGGGCTGCGCGAGCTCATCGCGCGGATTCGCGCGGTGACGCGGCGCACGTCGTCGCGCCCCCAGGCGCAAGAGCCGCTCCGTGTCGGCACCCTCACCGTGGACGAGCGCGCGCGGCGCGCGCAGCTCGGCGACCGCGAGCTCGAGCTGACGCCGAAGGAATTCGACCTGCTCGCCGCGCTCGCACGCGACCCCGGCGCGGCGGTCAGCCGCCGCCGGTTGCTCGAGGAGGTTTGGGAGACGGCGTGGTACGGCTCGGCGAAGACGATCGACGTCCATGTCGCCTCGCTCCGGCGCAAGCTCGGCGATCCGGGCTGGATCGAGACCGTGCGCGGCGTCGGGTTCCGGCTCCGCGCGGCGTGAACCGCCGCCTCCTCCTCGGCTATCTCGGGGTGACCCTCTTCGTGCTGCTCGCGCTGGAGGTCCCGCTCGGCATCCAGAATCAGCGGACCGAGCGCCGTGACCTGGAGGTGAAGATCGAGCACGATGCGACAACCCTCGCGTCGATTGGCGAGGACGCAATTCAGGCGGGTACGCCTGCTCAGCTGCGGCGCGTCGCGCCGGAGATGATCGCCTACGCCGCCGCGGTAGGTGCGCGGGTAGTCGTTGTCGACCGTCGCGGGTTTGCTCGCATCGACACGAGCGCGCGGGTTCCCGGCGCGGAGAACTTTGCGACCGCGTCCCGTCCCGAGATCCGGGCGGCGCTCCGTGGCAGCGTCGCGTACGGGACGCGCTACTCGCAGACCTTGCACACGCGGTTGCTCTATGTGGCGGTGCCGATCGCGTCCGGCGGAGTTGTGCACGGCGCAGTGCGCATCACGTACCCGACGTCGACGGTCGACTCGAGGATCCGGCGCCTGTGGCTCCTGCTCGGGCTCGTGGCTGCCGTCGTGCTCGCGGGCGCTGCGCTCATCGGCTTCTTCACGGCGCGGTTCGTCACGCGGCCGCTCCGGCACCTCGAGCAAGCGGCCGCGGCGGTCGGCGAGGGCCGACTCGAGGCACGGGCGGATGCCGGGGACGGCCCACCGGAGGTGCGCTCACTCGCGGCCGTCTTCAACGAGACCGTCGCAACGCTCGAGCGCGTGCTGCGCTCGCAGCAGGAGTTCGTCGCCGACGCGTCGCACGAGCTCCGTACGCCGCTCACCGCGCTGCGGCTGCGCCTCGAGAACGGCGACCTCGACGGCGGGCTCCGCGAGGTCGAGCGGCTGTCGGAGATGGTCGACGGCTTGCTCGCCCTCGCGCGGGCCGACGCAGCTCCCACTCCGGCGGTGTCTGCCGACGCGGCAGCCGTCGTGCGCGAGCGCGTGGTGATGTGGCTGCCGCTTGCCGACGAACGGGGCATCGCGCTCGTCGCGGAAACAAACAGCTCGATCGTGACGCGCGCGACGCCGGATCGGCTCGCGCAGGTACTCGACAATCTCGTCGCAAACGCGCTCGACGCCGCTCCGCGCGGGACGACCGTCACCGTGTCCGCGGCGCGCACACCGGCCGGCGTCGAGGTCCACGTCCGCGACGAGGGGCCGGGCCTCTCCCCGGAGCAGCGCGCGCGCGCCTTCGACCGTTTCTGGCGCGCCGGAACGGCCGGCGGCGGCTCCGGCCTCGGCCTCGCGATCGTGCGGAAGCTCGTCGAAGCGGACGGCGGCGAGGTCGAGCTGCTCGATTCACCCGCCGGCGGTGTCGACGCCGTCGTGCGGTTGCGCGGCGGCTGACACTACGAGCCGGGCGGCTCGCGCAGCGACGACGTCCTCGCGGGCATGCAGCACAACGATGCGGACGGCGGCACCCTGGGCATTCACGTCGACGTCGGGAACGGCAGCCGCATTCGCTTCGACGTCGAGCTCGACGCCGAGGAAGCCAAGCCGCCGGCAGACGTCGCGGCGGACGCTCGCCGAGCCCTCGCCGATCCCGGCCGTGAAGACCAGAGCGTCGATTCCGTCGAGTGAGGCGGCCATCGACGCGACGGAGGCTGCAACACGATGCGTGAACACGCGGAGTGCGAGCTGCGCGGCCGGCGAGCTCGAACGTTCGAGCTGCTCGACCCGCTCCGTCTCTCCGGAGAGCCCGAGCAGGCCGGATTCCGACTCGAGCGCATGCTCGATCTCCGCGAGGCCGAGCTTCCCGGTTCGCAGGAGGTGCAGCACGATCTCGGCGTCGATCGACCCTGAGCGCGTTGCCATCGGCACGCCCTCCAGCGGGCTGAAGCCCATCGTCGTGTCCACCGACCGGCCGTCGCGTACTGCTGTCACCGAGCAGCCGCCACCGAGATGGCAGACGACGAGTCGCGGCACGCGCACCCGCTCGGCAGCCGACTGCACCGAGAGGCCGTGAAACCCGAAGCGGCGGACACCCCATTCGTCACGCCAGCGCAACGGCAGCGCGTACGTCGACGCCTCAGCCGGGATCGTCCGGTGGAACGCGGTGTCGAACACGGCGACATGTGGAATGTGCGGCAAGACACGCATCGCCTCGCGGATCGCGGCAAGGGCGGGCCGGTTGTGGAGCGGCGCCAGCTCGACCAGCGCGTCGAGCACAGTTTCCACGTCCGCATCGAGGACGACCGGTTCGTAGAAGCGCGTGCCTCCGTGTACGACGCGGTGTGCCGCGGCCTCGACCTCCGTCCGCGCCTGCTCGTAGGAATCGATGTGCTGCGACGTATCCGCCTCGTCGACGATCGACAGCTTGAGGCTCGTCGAGCCGGCATTGACGACGAGAATCCGGCTCACGCGGTGTGCGGCCAGACCCAGTTGCTGATCGCCGGATCGTCTTCTCCGTGCTCGCGCGTGTAGGCGCGGGCACGCAGGCGCGCGTCCTCCATCTCCTGCCGGATGTGCGCTGCCGTGCCACCGAGCCCGGGCACGCGGTCGATCACGTCGATGACGAGGTGGAACCGATCGAGGTCGTTCAGCATCACCATGTCGAACGGCGTCGTCGTCGTTCCCTCTTCCTTGTAGCCGCGCACGTGCAGGTTGTCGTGGTTCGTCCGGCGGTAGGTGAGCCGGTGGATCAGCAACGGATAGCCGTGATAGGCGAAGACAACCGGGCGGTCGACCGTGAAGAGCGCATCGAACTGCGAGTCCGAGACGCCGTGCGGATGCTCGCTGGGGGGCTGGAGGCGCATCAGGTCGACGACGTTCACGACCCGCACCTTCAAGTCGGGGAGGTGCTCGCGCAGGATCGAGGCGGCTGCGAGGGTCTCGAGTGTCGGGACGTCGCCGCAGCAGCCGAGCACGACGTCGGGCTCTCCTTCGTCGTCGTTCGACGCCCACTCCCAGATGCCGAGCCCTCGCGTGCAGTGCACGATCGCGTCGTCGATCGAGAGGTAGTTCAGCTCCGGCTGCTTGCCGGCCACGATCACGTTCACGTAATGCCTGCTGCGCAGGCAGTGGTCGGCGACCGAGAGGAGCGTGTTTGCGTCGGGCGGGAGGTAGACGCGGATGATCTCGGCCTTCTTGTTCACGACGTGGTCGATGAAGCCCGGGTCCTGATGTGAGAAGCCGTTGTGGTCCTGACGCCAGACGTGCGAGGACAGGAGGTAGTTGAGCGAGGCGACCGGCCGGCGCCACGGGATGCCGCGTGTGACCTTCAGCCACTTCGCGTGCTGGTTGAACATCGAGTCGACGATGTGGATGAACGCCTCGTAGCAGTTGAAGACGCCGTGTCTGCCCGTCAGGAGGTAGCCCTCGAGCCAGCCCTGGCACAGATGCTCCGACAGGACTTCCATCACGCGCCCGTCGGGTGCGAGGTGATCGTCGGTGGGCATCGTTGCGGCGTCCCAGGCCCGGTCGGTGACCTCGAAGACGTCCCCGAGGCGATTCGACGCCGTCTCGTCCGGCCCGAACAGGCGGAAGTTCTCGCCGTTGCGGGCGATCACGTCGCGCAGGAAGCCGCCGAGCACGCGCGTCGCCTCGCTCGACGTCGTCCCCGGCTCGTCGACCGGGACGGCGTAGTCGCGGAAGTCCGGCAGGTCGAGGTCCCGCAGCAGCACGCCGCCGTTGGCGTGCGGGTTCGCGCTCATGCGCCGTTCGCCACGCGGCGCCAGCCCGGCGAGCTCGGCGACGAGCCGGCCGTTCTCGTCGAACAGCTCTTCCGGGCGGTAGCTGTGCAGCCACTCCTCGAGGATGCGCAGGTGCTGCGGGTTCTCGCGTACGCCGAGGACGGGGACCTGGTGCGCCCGCCACGTGCCTTCGATCTGGACGCCGTCGACCTTTTTCGGGCAGGTCCAGCCCTTCGGCGTGCGCAGGACGATCATCGGCCACTGTGGTCGAACCGTCGCGGTTCCGCTGCGGGCGGTGCGCTGCGCCTCCGCGATCTCGTCGAGCGCCTCGTCGAGCGCTGCCGCCAGCAGCTGATGCACGACCGCGGGCTCGTCGCCGGCGACGATCAGCGACCGCCACCCGTAGCCCTCGAGTAGCGCCACGAGCTCGGCCTCGGGAATGCGTGCGAGCACGGTCGGGTTCGCGATCTTGTAGCCGTTCAGGTGGAGGATCGGCAGGACGGCGCCGTCGGTGCGCGGATTCAGGAACTTGTTCGAGTGCCAGCTCGCGGCGAGCGGTCCCGTCTCGGCCTCGCCGTCGCCGACGACGCAGGCGACGAGCAGGTCGGGGTTGTCGAACGCCGCGCCGAACGCGTGCGCGAGCGCGTAGCCGAGCTCGCCGCCCTCGTGGATCGAGCCCGGAGTCTCGGGCGCAACGTGGCTGGGGATCCCGCCCGGAAACGAGAACTGGCGGAACAGCTCGCGCAGGCCCTGCTCGTCGTCGCCGATCGACGAGTAGACCTCGCTGTACGTGCCCTCGAGGTAGGCGTTGGCGACGAGTCCCGGACCACCGTGTCCGGGGCCCGTGACGTAGATCGCGCTCAGGTCACGGGCGCGGATCGCGCGGTTCAGGTGCGCATAGACGAGATTGAGCCCCGGCGTCGTGCCGAAGTGCCCGAGGAGGCGCGGCTTGACGTGCTCGGGCCGGAGCGGCTCGCGTAGGAGCGGGTTGTCGAGCAGGTAGATCTGCCCGACCGACAGGTAGTTCGCGGCGCGCCAGTAGGCGTCGATCAGGCGCAGCTCGTGTTTGTCGAGCGTCACGAGTCGTGCGCGGCCGTCAGCATCGGGCCGCTGAGCGGCCGTCCGGGAACGGCGTTCACGCCTCCCAGCTGTCCCCGTTCCGGAAGCCCGGCGGGAGAAGAGCTCGATCGATGCCCACGTCGGGACGCGTCCACGAGAAGACGTCTTCGGCGATCCGCGGCGGCCCGGCGAGATGCTCGTGCCATGCGGCAGCAGTCTGCCAGAGATCGGGCTCCTGGAGCAGCGGCTCCAGTGCGTCGGCGCCGAGTTGGGACTCGAAGATGAAGATCGCCTCCGACGCGGTCAGGAAGACCTGATGACGGTCGAGACCGAGCCTGTCGGGGTCGAAGGGCGGGCCGGCCGCGAGCAGCGCCCGGACGGCGTCTCGCGCCTCCTCCCGGAGCGGCAGCACGACGGCGATCCGGCGGCGGCCTTCCGTGCCGATCTGGAGCGCGGCGAGCCGCTCCGCGATCTCGGCGAGAACGCCGGACTGCGCGACGCTCGCGATCGAGAGCGTGTCTCCGGTGCGTGGAGCGAGCACGAGGCTCGGGCGGCCGTCGATGCGCTCCTCGGGGGAGCGGCCGATGCGAATCTCGGAGAGATATTCGTACGGGATCTCACGCGTCGTCGGCTTAGAGCCCGTCATCCCGTCGAGGCGCACTACGCGAGGGAGCAACTCGAGCTTTCCCCGCGCCAGCGGATGCTCTCCCTCTCGCCAGACCACTCCATAGCTCGTTCGCATGACCGCAGCATCGCCCAGGCGCGGGGCGTGTGGCATCCGGCCCGGCGCGTAGCCGCCCTGCGGTAAACCCACATGCCAAGAGCCGGGCCGGCATGTGGCCGGCCCCGGTCGAACCGTCCGTCTTCATCGCGGAGCGGAACTTGTTCCGCGCAGCAGTGAGACGTCTCAGCGGCAGCAGGAAAGAAGGGGGCCCACGGGGGAAACATGGTTTCCCCCGTGAAGCGAGCGAAGCGAAGCGTCTACCAGGACTTGAGGGAGCGATCCCCGGGCCGGGCGCAGAGGCGGATCCGGGCGTCGACTGCGACGCAGCCGCTCGGCAGCGCGATGATCGGGTTGAGGTCGAGCTCCGCGACCTCGGGCAGGTCGACCGCGAGCTGGGACAACCGATGGACGAGCGTGACGAGCGCAGTCGCGTCGGCGGCTGCGGCGCCGCGGAAGCCGCGTACGAGTTGCCCCGCCTTGCCACCCTGGACGAGCTCGTCGGCATCGCGGTCGGTCAGCGGTGCGATCCGGAATCCGGCGCCGCCGATCAGCTCTGCGAGCACACCGCCGGGCCCGAAGGCGACGAGCGGGCCGAAGAGCGGGTCCTGCACGATCCCGGCCAGCAGCTCGGTGCCCCCCTTGATCATCGGCTGCACGAGCAGGGGTCCTCCGATGCGCTCGGCAGCGGCTCGAATCTCGTCGTCGGTCTCGAGGTTCAGTGCGACGCCGCCGCTCTCGGTCTTGTGCACGCCGGCGGCAGCCGCCTTGAGCACGACCGGACGTCCCAGCGCGCCGGCAGCTGCAACCGCCCCGGCTGCGTCTGCGGCGACCTGCTCGGGAACGAGCGGTACGCCGTACGCCGTCAGCAGCGTTCGCGCCGCCGCCGCATCGAGCCAGACGTCGTCGGAGGCTGCAAGTGCGGTGTCGACCAGGTGTCGTGCGGTTGCTCGGTCGATGCCGTCGATCGTCGGGACGGTGCCCGTCGGGCGCCGCAACCATTCGGCCCGTCTTGCAGCGAACCCGAGCGCGCGCGCAGCGGACTCGGGGTACGCGAACGCGGCGACCGGTGAGTCCGCTTCCCGCAGGGTCTGTGGCGTTCCGTCGGCGCTCACGACGACGGCGAGCACCGGCTTCTCCGACGTCTCGTGCTCCACCGCCTCGCGGATTGCGGACGCGACCTCGTCCGCGCCGGCAACGACGGGCGGGACGAAGAGCGCGATCACGGCATCGATCCCCGGATCGCGCAGGACGTGGGGCAGCGCCTGCGCGTACGTCTCTCCCGTCGCAGAGCCGAGCAGGTCGACGGGGTTCGCGAGGCTCGCCTCGCTCGGGAGGATGGCTGCCAGCGCCTGCCGTGTCTCGCCCGCGAGCTCCGGTAGCTCGAGCCCCGCCGCGTCGCAGGCGTCTGCGCAGAGGATGCCGAGCCCGCCGGCGTTCGTCATCACAGCGACGCGGCGGCCGCTCGGAAGCGGCTGGCTCGACAGCAGCGTTGCGACGTCGACGAGCTCCTCGAGGTTTCGAGCACGCAGCACGCCGGCGCTGCGGAACAGCGCCTCGACGGCCGCGTCCGACCCGGCGAGCGCAGCAGTGTGGGAGCTTGCGGCGCGCGCTCCGGCATGCGACGTCCCGGCTTTGAGCGCGAGGATCGGCTTTCGCCGCGCCAGGCGTCCGGCGACGCGCGCGAACTTCTGCGGGTTGCCGAAGGACTCGAGGTAGAGGAGCACGACGTCGGTGCCCTCGTCCTCTTCCCACCACTCGAGCAGATCGTTCGAGGAAACGTCCGCCTTGTTGCCGATCGAGACGAACGCAGAGAAGCCGAGGCCGCGCTCGGACGCCTTCTCGAGGAGCGCGAGCCCGAGTGCGCCGCTCTGCGACGAAAAGGCGATGCGGCCCGGCGGCAGTGCGCGCGGCGCAAAGGTGGCGTTGAGACCGAGCGCCGGGACGGCGATACCGAGGCAATTCGGCCCGACGAGCCGCGCTCCGTGCGCCCGGACGAGCGCAAGCAGCTTCTCCTGGCGCTCCGCGCCTTCCGAGCCCATCTCGGCGAATCCCGCGGAGATCACGCACAGCGCCGGCACGCCCTTCCGCAGCGCCTCCTCCGCCGCGTCGAGCACGCGGGTTCCCGGCAGGCAGATGACGGCGAGATCGATCGGGTCGGGGATCTCCTCGATCGTTCGGTACGCGCGCACGCCGGCAACGGCTTCGCCGTCCCGGTTGACGGGATATGCCGCGCCCGCGAAGTCCGCCGCGAGGATGTTGCGAAAGAGCTCGCCGCCGATCGAGCCGCGGCGCTTCGACGCGCCGATCACGGCCACCCCGGCCGGCGCGAAGAACGGTCGCAGTGACGCGGAGACCGCGATGTGGTCGCGCTCCTCCACGCGGGCCCGAAAGCGCTCCGTCGGCGCGATCGGGAAGCGCACCTCGATCTCGCCGCCCCCGAGCGTGCGCGACTCCTCGAAGCCTGCATCGCGGAAGACCGCGAGCATCGGGGCGTTCTCGGGGAGCACCTCGGCGACGAATCGCTCGATTCCGACTTCAGCGGCCCGGAACGCGAGCTGCTCGAGCAGCCGTGTCCCCGCGCCCCGGCCCTGGAGCTCCTCAGCGACCGTGAACGCAACCTCTGCCGCCACCGGATCGCGCAGGCGGGCGTATTCGGCGAGCGCGACGATGCGTTCGTTGCCCTCTGCGTCCGTGAGCGCACCGATCAGCGCGCCGCGGTCGGCCCAGTTGGGATCGAGGAAGTACTCCACGAGCGTTGCGTCGACTCGCCGCGCTCCGTGGAAGCGGAGGTACCTGCTGTGATCGGAGAGCCGCTCGAAGAAGGCGATGAGGGCGCCCTCATCGTCGCGAGTGGGCGCCCTCAGCCGCAGCGTCGAGCCGTCGCGGAGGATCACGTCCACCGGGGCGGCCACCGCGGTGCTAGACGGCGCCGGCAAGAGCCTCCTCGCGCGCCGAGGCCGGCTTCCCGCCGACCGGCTCGGCCGTCAGAACGACCTTGAGCGTGTGCGTCTTCGGTGCATCGGCGAAGGCGTCGTGGGCGCCCATCGTCTCGCCGAGCGGGAGGTCGTGCGTCGCGAATGGCAATGCACTCACCTGAACGTGTCCATCAGTCTCATCGTGATCGTCAGGTCACGGATCCACAGCGTCTCGAGGTGGAGCGTAGCCGAGTGGCCGTGGACCCCGACGTTTGCGACTCGCCGTTGAGCGAGCCCCTCCATTGCGAGTCTCCTTGTGTGCTCGTCTCCAGGTTCGCCCGCGAGAAGCGCCGCAGCATCGGCGCCCGTACGGAACCGTGCTGCGGCTTTCCCACAGGATTCAGGATTACTGCGTCGTGCTGGTCGCGAGCTCGTGCTCGGGCGCCTCGACCACTGCGCCTGTCGGGATTGCGAGCACGGGGCGGATGCCCACGTGCAGCAGGCCCTGCGTGACACTGCCGAGCAGGAGGCCGGCGACGCGTCCGTAGCCGTGCGTGCCGACGACGATCAGATCTGCTCCGACCTCCTCGGCGATCTCCGCGATCGCGCGCGCGGCGTGGCCCGAGGTGCAGGTGCGGACGATGAAGGTCGCGTCGAGCCCGTCGTCCCGCAGGTCCTTGACCTGTCGGCCGATCTGCTCGCGCAGCTCGCTCTCGTCGGCGAGAACCGGATACCCGCCGCCACGGCCGACGAAGATCTCGCGCACGTGGGCGATGACGAGCTTCGCCTTGTCCGGCTCGGCGAGGCCGAGCGCGTACGGAAGTGCCCGCGCCGCCGTCTCGGACCCGTCGGTTGCCCAGAGGACTGTCTTGAACATCACGTACTCCTTTCGGTCCACCCAATCCTGCGCCCGCCGGGGCGGCGTCGGCATCGGGGGCAGACCGGACTCAGAACGTGGGTTTCCCGCATGGTTCCCGGTATTCTGCCGCGCATGGAAGCCGTGACGCCGAGCGACAATCGTCTCCGAGCCCTGCTCGAGGCAACCACGGCGATCGCCTCGGAGCTGTCGCTCGAGTCGCTTCTCCAGCGGCTCGTGACGACCGCCGCCGAGCTGACCGGCGCACGGTATGCGGCCCTGGGAGTCATCGACCGCAGCGGCCGGCAGCTCGAGCGCTTCCTGACGACGGGGGTCAGCGAAGAGACGCACGCCGCGATCGGCGGTCCGCCCCGCGGTAGAGGCATCCTCGGCGCGCTGATCGACGAGGCGACGCCGTTGCGCCTGCACGATCTCAGGGACGATGCGCGCTCCGTTGGCTTTCCGGCCAACCATCCGCCGATGCACACGTTCCTCGGCGTTCCGATCCTGCTCCGCGGCGTCGCCTACGGGAACTTCTACTTGACCGAAAAAGCGGACGGAGAGGATTTCACGGACGAGGACCAGGAGATCGCGACCCTGCTCGCCGGCCAGGCGGCGGTCGCGATCGAGAACGCCCGTCTCTACGAGGCGACGACGCAGTGGTCGAAGCAGCTCGAGTCCCTCATCGAGATCGGCAACGCGCTTGCGACGGAGACCGACCTCGGGCGGCTTCTCGATCTGGTCGCCCGGCGCCTGCGCGAGCTGCTCGACGCACGCCTGGTCGCGGTCATGCTCCCGGCGGGAGACGACGAGCTTCGTTTCGTCGCCGTCGCCGGTGAAGGCGGCGAGGAGGTCCTGGGCCAGATCATGCCGCGCTCGTCGTCGAAGAGCGGTCGCGTCTTCGATCGTGGGCGCAGCGAGCGGAGCGACTCGGTGCTCGACGATCCCGAGGTGGACCGCGACGTCGCGCGCGGTTTCGGCGCGCGAACCGGACTATGGGTTCCGCTCGTGGCCCGATCCGAGACGATCGGCCTGATCGCAGTGCACGACAAGCTCGGGTCCGACGCCCGCTTCAACGACAACGACCTCCGCATCGCAGAGGCCTTCGCCTCGCGCGCTGCCGTCGCGGTCGATCTCTCGCAGCGGATCGCGCGCGACGCGCTACGACGCATCGTCGATGCGCAGGAGCTCGAGCGACGGCGACTCGCACGTGAGCTGCACGACGAGACCGGTCAGGCGCTGTCGTCGATCCTGCTCGGTCTGAAGGCGCTCGACGAGAAGGTCGAGAGCGACGACGCGCGCGAGGCGGTCTCCACCGTACGTGAGCTCGTGGTCGCCACGTTGCGCGACGTCCGGCGGCTCGCGATCGAGCTCCGGCCGAAGGTGCTCGACGACTTCGGCCTGGTGCCTGCGCTCGAGCGCCTGACCGAGACGTTCGGCGGGCAGACGGGTATTGGCATACGCTTCGAATCCGGCCTCGCAGACGAGCGCCTCCCCGCCGAGGTGGAGACCGCTCTTTATCGCATCGTTCAGGAGTCTCTCACGAACATCGTCAAGCACTCGCGTGCGCGCAACATCAGCATTGTGCTCGTCCGCAAGCCCAGCGCAGTCGCAGCGGTAATCGAAGATGACGGGCAGGGTTTCGACCCGACGGCCGTTCGCGCGGGCGGTTTCGGTCTCGTGGGCATGCGGGAACGTGTCGGCCTGCTCGACGGGCGGCTCCAGATCGAGTCGATCGAGGGATCGGGGACGACTCTCGTCGCCGAGGTTCCCCTGGCATGACCGTGCGCGTCCTGATCGTCGACGACCACGCGGTCTTCCGCGCCGGCCTTCGGCTGCTGATCGACGCCGAGCCCGACCTCGAGGCGGTCGGTGAGGCCGGCACCGCCCGCGACGCCGTCTTCCAGGCACGGGCGCTCAAGCCCGATGTGATCCTCATGGACGTCGTCATGCCCGACCAGAGCGGGCTCGACGTCGTCCCGACGCTGCTGCACGAAAGGCCGGAGACGAAGGTGCTCGTGTTGTCGATGCAGGACGATCCGTCGTATGTCCGCCAGGCGTTCGGTGCCGGTGCGAGTGGGTACATCCTGAAAGAGGCAGCCGACACCGAGGTGGTGGCGGCGATCCGGGAAGTGGCGGGCGGGAACAGCTACGTGCACCCGACCGTGGGCGCCAGGCTCGTCGCAGCCGAGACCGCCGAGGCGCGACGCGCCGAGGAGGATCCGCTCTCCGACCGAGAACGCGAGGTGCTGCGCCTGCTCGCGCTCGGTCACACGAACCAGGAGATCTCGGCGCAGCTGTTCATCTCGGTGCGAACCGCCGAGACGCACCGCGCACACATCATGCAGAAGCTTCGACTCTCGAGCCGGGCTGAGCTCGTGCGCTATGCGCTCGAGCAGGGTGTGCTCGAGCAGTGACCCAGAATGCCGATGAGCCGCCCGGAGGCGGCTCGTCGGTGGGGTGGTGGCGGAGGAGAGTTACGCGGTCGGGAGGGTGGTCTCGATGCCGCTCGCCTTCTTCGACCTGCGGAGGAAGGGCACGGCCGTGGCGGGATCGCGGAGCGCGCCGCCGATCGAGAGGATGGCGAACCCGATCCCGGCGAGGAGCAACGCGAAGCCGACGACGATCCCGAACAGCGAGAGCTGCTCTGCCATGTAGCTCGTGTTGAGCGCCGTGGTCAGCGCCGTCTCGGTGACCCAGAGGTTGCGGGCCGCGTTGTCGGCGGGCTGCTGCGTCTTCGGGTCGAGGGCCGCGTACGCGGCGTCGTTCGTTCCGCCGTGACCGTCGGTGAACTTCTTGGGCGCTCCGGGCTTTGCGAGGTAGCGGCCCATCTGCGAGTAGGTCAGGTCGCCCGTCGCCTCGAGCGTGTGGATCCGCATGTAGCTCGCAAACGCGCGGGCCCGTGCCCCGGTGTTGATCTTCTGGTTGGCGACGGCGACCGTCGGCAGGGTCAAGTCGGCCGGGAGGCCGGCCTGCTTTGCCTCGTCCTTGATGGCGGCCGGCGTCATGTCGGACGAGCCGACGATCTGCTCGAGCTTGAGGCTGTCGCGGACCGTGGTCCGTCCTGTGACGCCCATGAAGATCGCTCCGACGCCGAACGCGACGAGGACTGCCGCGGCGACGATTCCACCGATCTCCAATACCTGGCGCAACTCGAGCTCTTTTACCTTGCGCATCTCAAACTCCCTTGCGTCGCGGCCGAGTCTTCCTCTTCGAGCTCTGACCTTGTGATGCAAGCTTTGCCGCGTGGCGCCCGCTGTTCATCGGGGGGTCTGCTGAAGCTCGCTGCGGGGATCCCTCGCATCGGATGCGGTTTTCCCGAAGTCGAAGGTGCCGGCGACGTCGGTCGCCCAGGCACGGATCTCGCTCCAGTCGCGTGCATCGCTTGGCGGCAGGCGGTTGAACGGGAACCTGAGGGAACGAGGGTCGATGACGCCGCCGAAGACGGTAACGGCGTACGGGTCGACCTCGGGCACCTTCGCCAGCGCCTTGACGAGCTGCGCTCGCGACTCCTCCGCGTCGTGATCTTCCATCGTACGAGGGCCCATCCCGAAAACGGCCACGGGCATCACCGCGAGCGCCTTCCGATGCTGCTTGAGGAACCCGATGGCATCGGGATGCCAGCGGCCCATGTAGATCGCGCCGCCGACGACGACGCCTGCATACGGCGAGAGGTCGTCGACCTGTGCCGCCGGGAGCGTGTCGACGTCGAGCCCGTGCTCCTCCAGCGTCTCGGCCACGGCGTGCGCCACTTCGCGGGTCGAGCCGTGCTTCGTCCCGTAGGCGACGAGAATCGTTCCGGACATCGTGTGCCTCCTTGCCTTCCTTCCTGCCCGCGCCGCGGCGGGGAAACTGTCGA
This sequence comes from Gaiellaceae bacterium, assembly GCA_036564885.1. Taxonomy (GTDB): domain Bacteria; phylum Actinomycetota; class Thermoleophilia; order Gaiellales; family Gaiellaceae; genus Palsa-739. The sequence goes on from DATCOE010000188.1 coordinate 22,228, forward strand.
ATCAGCTCGCTTCTGCCGGCGCGTCCTCCCGCGATTCGGCCGAGCCGTCGGTCGCGATCAAGATCGTGCGCATCGTCGCAGTCCCTTCGTGCGTACCGTTGCAAGGGAACTCGACGAGATGATCCGGCGCAACGACTGCGCGGGCATCGGGGCTGCCGCCGATCGGCGAGCGGAGAAAGTACGGATCCCCGCAGCTCCGGGGCTCGAACGCCGCTTCCCGGCCGCCGAGTCCGGAGTTGACCGCAGCCGATCTGCGCGTTCCCACCGATGCGGGCGCACGCAGACGCGGCGAATGATGACCGCATGAGCAGGCTGTGTCGGCTCGACGCGCTGACCGGGCGAGAGCAGCTCTGCCCGGAGTCGACTTGCCCCTTCTGGGAGCCGGGAGGAGCCGTCCTCGCGGGCCGCTGCGCGTTCGAGCGGCTCGACCTCGCGGGACGTCCCGCCCTCGTCGCGGAGCTGGTTCGCCTGCGTGAGCAACTCGACGCCGCGGCATCGGGTGACGAAGAGAGCCGCGCACGGCACCTGTACCACCAGCTGCTCAATGAGTCGGAGGAGGAGTGACCACCGGCTCGAGTTGATCACGCAGCGCGTACAACGCGTCGCGCTCGATCGCTCGGACGCGCTGCTGCGACACGTGAAGCGCCGCCGCGACGTCTGCGATCTGTTGGGCGTCACAGCCAAGTCCGAAATGCCGGCTGAGGATCTCACGCTGGCGCGCGGGCAGCCCCTCGACGGCGTGGTCGACCTCCTGCACCCGCTCGTGCTCGACGGTCTCGTCTTCCGGATCGCGGGCCGAGCTGTCGGCGACGAGGGCTTCCAGGGTCGAGCCGTCGTCGAGGACAGTCTCGTCGAGTGAGACGGGCGTCGTCCCGACGCCGCGCGTCGCGATCACGGCCGTCGGGGACAGGCCCGTCGCTTCGGCGAGCTCGACCGGCGTCGGCGTGCGACCGGTCTCGCTCTTGAGGCTCGCCTCCGCGCGTTCGATCGTGCGTCGACGCTCCACGATCTGCTTCGGAAGCCGGATCAGCCGCGATTGCTCGGTCAGGGCGTTGCGAATCGTGCGCCGGATGCGGAACCGCGCGTACGACTCGAAGTCGGCGCTGCGGTCCGGCTCGAAGCGGTCGATCGCCTCGAGCAGGCCGAGCGAGCCCTCCTGCACGAGGTCTTCGACCGGGAGGCCGAGGTCCCGGTAACGGAGAGCGATCGACCGAACGAGGGGCAGGTACTCCGCGACGAGACACTCGCGCGAGCGGGGGTCACCCCGCCTCGCGGCCTCGACAAGCTGCGCGTCCTCGTGTCGCGTTGTCACGTTGCCCTCTTCCACGAAGGTAACGCCGGCCTTCGTGGCGGTCATCCGGATTTCTGCGCAGCGTACGTTCCTCGAACTACGGAGTGGCCAGCGCCAGCCGCTCGGATGCGATCTGCGTCCCTGGGCCACCGCGAACGAGCGCGGCGAGATCGGAGAGCGCACCGATCGCACAGCTTCCGCCGGTGCGCTCCACGAACCTGCACGCCGCCTCGACCTTCGGTCCCATGGAGCCGGGAGCGAACGACGACCGCCGGAGCTCCGCGGGTGTGGCGGTCTCGATGGGCTCCGACGTCGGGGTGCCCCAGCCGCGCTCGACGTACGGTACGTCCGTGGCGAGCACCAGACGGTCCGCGTCGAGCGTCTCGGCGAGGAGCGCGGCGGTCAGGTCCTTGTCGATCACAGCTTCGACCCCGCGCAGACCGTTGCCGTCGCGGACGATCGGGATCCCGCCGCCGCCGGCGCACACGACCACCGCGCCGGAGCCGACGAGGAGCTCGATCGAGTCGGCCTCGACGATCTCCGCCGGCGCAGGTGAGGCCACGACTCGGCGGAAGTAGATCCCGTCGGCGGCGATCGCCCAGTCGTGCTCGGCGGCGAGCGCCCGGGCCTCGCGCTCCGAGTACACCGGTCCGATGGGCTTCGACGGGTAGGAGAACGCCGGGTCGCCGGCGGCGACGGCGACCTGCGTCAGCACCGCGACCACCGCCCGGCCGGGCAGCTCGTTTCGCAGAGCCTGCACGAGCAGATACCCGATCATGCCCTGGCTCTCCGCGCCCAGGACGTCGAGCGGATACGGCGGGACAGCCTTGTAGGCGTCGGCCTCGAGCGCGAGGAGCCCGACCTGCGGCCCGTTGCCGTGCGTGACGACGAGCTCGTATTCGTCAGCGAGGGCGGCGAGGGCGGAGGCCGCCTCGAGGACGTTGCGCCTCTGGGTCTCCGCCTCCGCCGGCTCGCCACGCTGCAGCAGGGCGTTGCCGCCCAATGCAACGACCACTCGAACGCCGCTCACCGGTCGACTCCGCGGGTCAGCATCATCAGCACCGCCTCTTCGGTCGGCAGGCGATTCGCCGACTGACGCCATACCGCCGACTGCGGTCCATCGATGACGGCCGCAGCCACTTCCTCGCCGCGCGTTGCCGGGAGGCAGTGCAGGAAGATCGCGCCCGGTTGTGCGAGCGACATCAGTTCCTCGGTCACCTGGTACGGGGCGAGGGCACGCCGTCGCGTCTCGTGCTCCGCCTCGTCGCCCATCGATGCCCAGACGTCGGCGTACACCGCGTGCGCGCCTGCAACTGCTGCACGTGGATCGTGCAGCACTTGCAGCTCGGCGCCGCTCGCCTCTGCGAGCCGGAGCGCCGCGTCGAGCACTCCCTGATCGGGCGCGTAGGCCGGCGGGCACGCAATCGTCACGTCGAGCCCCGCAAGCGCTCCCGCCTCGAGCAGCGAGTGGGCGACGTTGTCGCCACCGTTGCCGACGAACGTCAGCTTCCTCCCTGCGAGGTCGCCGAACTCTTCTTCGATCGTGAGCAGGTCTGCGAGCGCCTGGCACGGATGATGCTCGTCGGAGAGTGCGTTCACGACCGGGACGGTCGACCACCGCGCGAGCTCGTCGACCGTCGCCTGAGCGAGCGTGCGAATCACGATCGCGTCGACGTAGCCGGAGAGCGAGCGCGCGGTATCGGCGATCGACTCACCACGCCCGAGTTGGAGCTCTTCCGGAGTGAGCGCGATCGGCGTTGCGCCGAGTCGCGCGGCCGCGGCCGCGAAGGACACCCGCGTGCGCGTCGACGGCTTCTCGAAGATCAAGGCGATCGCCCTGTCGCGAAGCACGTCGTCGTAGTGTGCCGAGTCGTCCTTCATCGCCTCGGCGAGCTCCAGCAGCCGGACGAGGCCGATCGGTGTGAGGTCGGCCACCCGCGTGAGGCTGCGACGGGTTTTCGTGGGGCAGACGGTCGACATCGTGATCACCTCGTCATGACCGTCTCGGGGTGCGCCGTCTTCGCCTGCGCGACGATCGGCTCGAGCACGTCTGCCAGCGTCGGCGATCCGACCTCCTCGAGCTCGTACCGAACGTGGCGGATCGGGTGTCGTGACGTGATCAGCCGCCCGAGATCGATCGGCGTCCCGGTCACGACGACGTCGCAGTCTGCCGCGTTGATCGTGGCTTCGAGCTCCCGCAGCTGGTCCTCGCTGTACCCCATAGCCGGCACGACGTTCGCGAGCTGCGGCCACTTTGCGTACAGCTCCTTGATGGAGCCGACGGCGAAGGGCCTCGGGTCGACGATCGTCGCGGCACCGGCGGTCCGGGCAGCGACGAGGCCGGCTCCGAACGGCATCTCGCCGTGCGTGAGAGTCGGGCCGTCGTCGACGACGAGCACACGCTCGCCGAGCAGGCTCGGGCCCGGATCGAGTGTGGTCGGCGACTTCGCGAAGATCACCGTCGCGAGCGGGTTGACCGACTCGACGTTCTCGAGCACCTGCTCGACCTTGTGGGCTTCCGCGGAGTCGACCTTGTTGATGACGACGACGTCGGCCATCCTGACGTTCGTCTCACCGGGGTGGTAGTGCAGCTCATGGCCGGGCCGCAACGCGTCGGCGACGACGATCAGGAGATCGGGGGCGAAGAACGGGAAGTCGTTGTTACCGCCGTCCCAGATGACGACGTCGGCTTCCTCTTCGGCCTGGCGCAGGATCGCGTCGTAGTCCACGCCTGCGTACATCACCATGCCCATCCGAACGGGCTCCTCGTACTCCTCCCGCTCCTCGATCGTCGGCTGCGACTCGTCGATGTCCTCGAGTGTCGCAAAGCGCTGCACGCGCATCGCCTCGAGATTGCCGTACGGCATCGGGTGCCGGACGAGAGCGACCTTGAGCCCTGCTTCGAGCAGCGTCTGGCCGACCTTGCGGCTGGTCTGGCTCTTGCCGCAGCCGGTGCGGGTGGCGCAGACGGCGACGACGGGCCTCATCGAGCCGAGCATTGTCGCGTCGGGGCCGAGGAGACGGAAGTCCGCGCCTGCCGCGAGCACCGTCGACGCCTTGTGCATCACGGTCTCGTGCTTCAGGTCGGAGTACGCGAGAACGACCTCATCGACGCCGTGCTCGCGGATGAGCTGTGTCAGCTCCTCCTCGGGCCGGATCGGGATGCCGCCCGGGTACAGCGGCCCGGCGAGCGCCGGAGGGTAGACGCGGCCGTCGATCCCCGGAATCTGTGTCGCCGTGAACGCGACGACCTCGGTCTTTGCGTCGTTGCGGAACGCGACGTTGAAGTTGTGGAAGTCGCGCCCGCCGGCACCCATGATGATGAGCTTGCGCATCTCCGTTCTCCTTTCAGTGAGAGCCGATCCAGATCGCCCAGACGGAGTACACGAACATCACGTCTCCTCTCAGCACGGTTCCGCGTCGGGGTTCAAGAAGTGATGGGGCACACGCAGGATCGGCAGACGGCGAGGCTCGAGCGTCGTCCGCGGCGCGTGGATCTCGAGCGCACGATGCGCGTGGAAGACCGTGATCCGTTCCACGTCGGCATCGTCGGGAAGGCGGAAGGACTCCTCGAGGCGCTCGTGGATCCGGAAGGTCTTGCCGTCGTCGTCCGGTAGCTCGAGCTGGTCGCCGCGCACGGTGATGCACGGACCGAGCGCCTCGATCGACAGCTCGTGCTCGCTGAAGTCCGAGACGTCGAGCTCGATCACGTACTCGGCGGGATCTCTCCGTACGTGAGCGTGCTCCGAAAGCTGGTGGCCGGTGCCGACGACTCGCATGGCGGGCATGGCTTCTCCTTTGTCTGGGGCCTTCCGATCTCCCCGGCGGGGCCGTGGCGGCTCAGTGAAGGACCGGACTCGGCGCGGAGAACTACCGAACCTCCGGCCGCGCTGGGGTGCGCTGCTCCGAACTACTGAAGTCGCATCAGGCTTCTCACCGATGCGCAGTTCGCCAGGTCAGGAGACGCTCCGGTCGATGCCTCGAGGTAAGGTCGATGCCTCGAGGTAAGGAGGACGGCATGAAGACCATCCTGCTCGCGACCGACGGCTCGCCGTCGGCGAAGAAGGCGACGGACGCGGCGATCGAGCTCGCGGGAGCGCTGGGCGCGGTGCTTCGGATCGTTTCCGTCTGGCAGGTGCCGGTATACGACTACGGCTACGTGCCGCTCCAGTACGCGCCGGAGCTCGTCGACGCGCAGCGAGAAGGTGCAGGGAACGCAGTCGAGCAAGCTGTCGCGGCGGCCAAGACCGCCGGCGTCGACGTGACCTCGGAGCTCCGCCAGGGTGACGCATCCGATGAGATCTGCACGGCGGCCGAGGAGACATCGGCGGACATGATCGTGCTCGGCGCGCACGGATGGGGAACAGTGAAGCGGATCCTCTTCGGGAGCGTCTCGACCGCCGTGCTCCATCACGCGCCGTGCCCGGTTCTCATCGTTCGTGGCGATCCCGAGGAGAATGAACGCTAAACGGTCGGCGCGGGAACCGCGAGCTCCGGCCGCCGAGCATCGCTGAGGCGCCCGCCGCTCGCGTTGCGTGCAGGGCTTGCAGCGGGCGCAGTCGAGCATCCTCTGCGCCGCCCCGGTCGATCGGTTGCCGGCCCACGCGCGGCGCTCCGTACTTCGCCGCGTGGCAGATCGGTGTCGGCACGGATGTCCGCGCGCCGGCAGTTGCCAATCATTACATCATGAGAATCGAGAAAATCATGACCCGCGACGTGATCACCGTCGCTCCCGATACGCCTCTCAAGGTCGTTGCGCAGCTGCTGGTCGACCACCGCATCTCCGGCCTTCCGGTCTGCGGTCCGAACGGCGAGGTGCTCGGGGTCGTTTCGGAGGCCGACATCCTCCGTAAGGAGGAGGGTGTCTCTCCGGATCTGTCCCGGCCGATTGCGTGGCTGGCCCGCAAGCTCGACGGAGAGCTCGACAAGATCCTTGCCCGCACTGCCGGCGAAGCGATGACCGCGCCGGCGCTCACCGTTCGACCGACGCAGCGCGCATCCGACGTCGCACGCCTGATGGTCGACAACTCGATCAACCGCGTGCCGGTCGTCGCCGGCGACCGACTCGTCGGCATCGTGAGCCGTGCCGATCTCGTGCGAGCCTTCACCCGCTCTGACGAGGAGATCGAGCGCGAGATCCGGGAGGACGTGCTGCTCGAGATCATGCTGCTCGCTCCCGGCGACGTCGACGTCTCGGTGGAGAACGGCCGAGTGGTCCTGAGCGGGCGTTTGACCACGCGGGAGGACGCCGAGATCCTCGAACGCTGCGTTCGACGCATACCCGGGGTGCTCGACGTGGAGGCCGATCTCCGCTGGAGCCCCGGCGACTCTCGTCGCAGCAGGCACATGGAGTCCGGATGGGTGTGAGCGGCGGGTCGGTGCTGAGAGCGCGGTCGTAGCCGGCTGAGGCTGCGCACTTCCCGCAACGCACTTCCGCGTGCCCCCCGATGTGCTCGGGCGGGCTCGTGGCGAGAGTCGGATGTAATGGCCACGGTTGCGCAACCTTCGCGGGCGGTCTTTCAGGAGCTGACGCCGCCGCTCGCGGCTGAGGCGGCGCTCGTCGAAGCCGACCGCTGTCTCGAGTGCGGGGGGCCGAACGCGGCGGCGCCGTGCGTCGTCGCGTGTTCGGCGAACGTCGACGTGCCCGCGTTCGTCGCGGCTGTCGCGCGGGGCGAGCCGGACGAGGCGGCGCGGATCATCTTCGCGGAGAACCTGCTCGGCGGAACGTGCGCCCGCGTCTGCCCGGTCGAGCTGCTCTGCGAGGGCGCCTGCGTCCTGCGCCACGAGGGCCACAAGCCGGTCGCCATCGGAAGGCTCCAGCGGTTTGCCACCGACCACGCGCTCGCATCGGGCGTGACCCTCAGAACGCGCCCGCCCTACAACTGGCTGCGCGTCGCGGTGATCGGTGCCGGCCCTGCCGGCCTCGCGTGCGCAGGCGAGCTAGCGGCGCTCGGCTACGCGGTCACGGTGTTCGACGAGCGGCTCGAGCCAGGCGGGCTCGTTCGGTACGCGATCGCCTCCGATCGCCTTCTCGCCGAGCCTCTGTCTTCGGAGGCACGCGTCCTCGTCGAGCTCGGTGTCTCGTTCGAGCTCGGTGTCGCGATCGACACGCCCGATGCGCTCGCAGCGGTCGTCGAGGACGCCGACGCGGTGGTGCTGGCGGTGGGCATGGGCGCCGACGCCGACGTCAGCTATCCCGGCGACGACCTGCCGGGCGTGTGGGAGTCCTTTCCGTTCATCGAGGCGATCAAGACCGGGCGGGCGCCGGACGTCGGCGCGTCCGTCGTCGTCGTCGGCGGCGGCAACACCGCGGTCGACGTGGCGCGGGAAGCCAGTCGTCTCGGTGCTGCAGAGGTGACCCTGCTCTACCGGCGGACCCGGTCGGAGATGCCGGCGTATCCGCACGAGGTGGTCGAGGCCGAGGAGGAGGGCGTGCACCTCGAATGGCTGACGGTGCCGCTCCGTTTCGTCGGGGGCGAGCGCCTCGAAGCCGTCGAGTGCCGGCGTGCCCGGCTCGGCCCTCCCGACGAGAGCGGCAGGCGGCGGCCGGAGGAGATCCGCGGTTCCGAATTCCTGCTGCGCGCCGACACGGTGGTGAAGGCGATCGGCCAGCGGCCGCGGTCAGAGTTCCTCTCGTGGATCGACGGGCTCCAGATGGAGCACGGAGCGATCGTTGTCGATGCCGCGACCGGCGCGACGACGAGCCCGGCGACCTTCGCTGCGGGCGGCGCGACGAACGGCGGAACGACGGTCGTCGACGCCGTGCGCGAGGCGAAGATCGCTGCGCGCGGCGTACACGAGTTCCTCGGGCGAGGCTGGGCATGAGAGATTCGTCGACCCGAGGCGTCCGTGCTGCGTTCGACGCGCTGCGCTTCCGCGAGCCGGCGGAGGTTGGCCGATCGTGAAGGCGGGCGGGAGTCTCGCCCACACCCTTGTACCGGCCGTCCCGGCCGGGTTCGCGTTCCTCGGCGCGATCTATTCGTTCATCTACCTCCGCGGAGACCCGCGGAGAGCTCGAGCCTAGGAGGCAAGCATGTCCACTCGCATTGCAATCAACGGTTTCGGCCGGGTCGGACGGGCGGCGTTCCGCGCGGCGTTCGAAGGCGACGCCGATGTCGAGGTCGTCGCGATCAACGACATCACGGACGCCGCGATGCTCGCGCACCTGCTTGCGTACGACTCGGTCTACGGCAGGTTCCCGGCACCGGTCGAGGCAGGCGACGGCTTCATCGACATCGACGGCACCGAGGTTCGCGTGTTCGCGGAGGCGGATCCCAGTGCTCTCCCGTGGGGCGAGCTCGGCGTCGATGTCGTGATCGAATCGACGGGACGATTCAAGACGCGGAGCGAAGCGGCGAAGCATCTGGACGCCGGGGCACGCAAGGTCATCATCTCGGCTCCGGCAAAGGACGCTGACGCCACCGTCGTTCTGGGCGTCAACTTCGCCGAGACGTACGACGCCGCACAGCACGACGTCCTGTCGAACGCCTCGTGCACGACGAACTGCCTCGCGCCGGTCGCGATGATCCTCCACGAGACGGTCGGCATCCGTCACGGACTGATGACGACGATCCATGCGTACACCGGTGACCAGCGTCTCGTCGACATGCCGCACAAGGACTACCGGCGCGCCAGGGCGGCAGCCGTCAATCTCATTCCCACCTCGACCGGAGCAGCGAAGGCGATCGGGCTCGTGATCCCGGAGCTCGCCGGCAAGCTGCACGGCATCGCGGTCAGGGCGCCGATCCCGACCGGGTCGATCGTCGACCTGACGATCGAGACCCTGCGCGAGACCTCCGTCGAGGAGATCGATGAGGCGTTCCGCAGCCGCGCTGACGTGGGCGCGCTCGCGGGCATTCTGGCGTACAGCACTGGGCCGCTCGTGTCGTCCGACATCGTCAAGTCCCCCTACTCGTCGATCTACGACGCACCGCTCATGAGCGTCATCGACAAGACCCAGGTGAAGGTGATCGCCTGGTACGACAACGAGTGGGGCTATTCGAACCGGCTCGTCGAGCTCGCACAGAGGATGCTCGTCCCGGCCCTCGTCTGAGCAACGAACTGTCGGCTATCGGCTACGGCTCGTGCTCGAGCACTCGAGCACCGTCGTAGCCGGCGCCGATCTCGCGCAGCCGGTGCTCGACGGCAGAGGGGACGAAAGCGAGACCGGCTCAACGAAGGTCAGGGGGCTCGTGAACAACGGGCCCCTCATCGTTCAGCTCCGCAGCCGCCGAAGCGCGGCGCCCGCGCGCCCGCCACAGCTCATCCGCGCCCCAGACGACGACCGGGAATGGGAGCAGCAGAAGGAGTGCGTCCCAGGGCGGCAGTGCCATCCCGAGGGACGCGCTGAGAGGAGTCGCGACGACGATCGCGGCGAACGCGAGCTCGAACGCGATCCCCCACAGCAGGAGTCGGTTCGTCGTCAGTCCGACCTCGCGGAGCGACCGGCGCTCGGTGCGCGCGGCCAAGGCAGTGCCGACCTGACAGGCGACGATGCCGAGGAAGGTCATCGTCGTCGCCTGGAGGTAGGCGTGGTGGAGCGGCGCGCGGTCTCCGGTCGCGTCGCCCGGCGACCAGCCCGCGCGCAGCAGCGCGTAGAGGAAACCGCCCATGACGAGGAGGGCCGAGATCCCGCCGAGGAACAGCCAGGCGCGAACGAGCATCTGCCGGCGGATCACGCCCTCCTCCCGCGGGCGCGGAGGCTGCTCCATCAGGCCCCGCTCGGCAGGCTCACGACCCAACGCCAGCGCGGGGAGCGTCTCCGTTCCCAGGTCGACGGCGAGGATCTGGATCACCGTCAACGGGAGCGGGATGAGACCACCCGAGAGCGCGAAGGCGAGAAACGGAACGACCTCCGGCGTGGCATGGGCGAAGATGTAGAAGACGAACTTGCGGATGTTGGCGTAGACACGCCGGCCGCCTTCGACCGCGGCGACGATCGAGGCGAAGTTGTCGTCGGTGAGGACCATGGTCGCAGCCTCGCGGGCCACCTCCGTCCCGGCGACTCCCATCGCGATGCCGATGTCGGCGCGCCGGAGTGCCGGTGCGTCGTTGACGCCGTCCCCGGTCATGGCGACGACCTCGCCCTGTGCGCGTAGCGCGTCGGCGATTCTCAGCTTCGTCTCCGGCGACGAACGCGCGAATACGAGCTCGCGCCGCTCACCGAGCAGCCGGTCGAGCGTGGAGTCGGACATCCTGGCGACCTTCTCCGCGTCGACGAGGTCGTCCTTGCCCACGTCCAGCCCGACGCGGCGGGCAACCTCCAGCGCAGTGAGCGCGTGGTCGCCGGTGACGACGATGATGCGGATTCCCGCGCGGTGACATGCGGCGACAGCCGCCGGCACCTCGGGCCGCGGCGGGTCGAGCAGCGCGACGAGGCCGACGTAGTCGAGGTCGCGCTCGACGTCGTCTCGATCAGCGATGGCGGTGACGCTCCTGCGCGCGAATGCGAGGACTCGCAGACCGTTGGCTGCGAATGTGTTGGCTTCGGCGAGAGAGGCGGCGCGCGCCTCGGGCTCAAGCGTGCAGCGTTCGAGGACGTACTCGGGGGCGCCCTTTGTATAGGCGACGAGCTCGCCGTGCTGATCGTCGACGACCGTCATCAGCTTGCGCGCCGAATCGAATGCGAACAGCGCACGCCGTCGGTGCTCGCGCGTCGACAGGCGGACGTCGAGGCCGCGCGACTGCGCGAACGCCAGCAAGGCCACCTCCGTTGGATCTCCCGAGACACGGTTGCCGCGCGCGTCGACGTCGGAGGTGTTGCACGAGGCGCCGACGGCGGAGACGGCGTCGGCGTCGCCGGCCGTCTCGACGACGGACATCCGGTTCAACGTGAGCGTTCCCGTCTTGTCGGTACAGATGACCGTCGTCGAGCCGAGCGTCTCGACGGCGCTCAGCCGCTTCACGAGCGCGCCCTCTTTCGCGAGTGCCCGCACGCCGACGGCGAGTGCCAGCGTGATCGTCGGCAGCAGTCCTTCGGGCACATTGGCGACCAGGAGTCCGACGGCGAACACGAGCGCGTCGTTGAACGGCAGCCCAGCGAGCAGGCCGAGTGGGAGAAAGGCCACGCCGACGGCGACGGCGACGAGCGCGATCAGCTTCGCGACACGGCGAACCTGCCGCTCGAGTGGGCTCTCATCGCGTCCGATCCGCTCCGACAAGGCCGAGATGCGGCCGAGCTCGGTTTGCATCCCGGTCGCGTAGACGAGTGCGTGCGCTTCACCGCCGGTGCAGCTCGTGCCGCTGAAGACGAGGTCTCTGGCCTCGAGCAGGATGTCCGTCTCGGGCTCGCCGGCCTCACGCGTCACCGGCACTGACTCTCCCGTCAGCGCCGACGTGTCGATCTGGAGGGAGCCCGCGATCAGCCGCGCGTCGGCGGGGACGCGGTCGCCCTCCGTCAACACCACGACGTCGCCGGGAACGAGTTGGCGGGCCTCGACGAGACAGCGGCGACCGTCACGCAGAACGGCGACGTGCTCGGGCAGGAACGCAGCGAGCGCCTCGACGGCACGCTCGGCTTGCCGCTCCTGGAGCAGCGCGAAGGCCGCGTTCAACAGGATGACGCCGACGATTGCCCCAGCCAGGATCGGCGTTCCGGCGAACCAGGCGAGCGCGGTGGCGGCCCACAGCAGGAGAGCGAGCGGATGCGTGAACTGCGTCGCGACGTCACGCCACCAGCGGCGCCGGCCGCGGCGGACGATCTCATTCGCGCCGTAGCGGATCAGGCTGCGCTCGACCTCGCGGCCCGACAGACCCTCGGGCCGCGAGCGCAGATCCGCGAATAGCTGCTCCTCGGGCTGCAGCGGATCGGCGTGCACGTCGGCCGTCGGCTCGGCCTCGGCCTCGGCCGAAGCGGTGAGTGGTTGTCCGGTACCGCCGACAGTCATGAGGCCACCCTCAGCTCCGGGGACGCGCAGCAGCACATCGTAGGACAATGGCTGAAGCGACCGATCTCCCGTGTTCGTCCGCCGCTCAGCGTCGGAGATCCGCGAAGAATGTGCGGGAACCCTGCATCCATTCGACCCGCCTGGGATGCTTGGCCGGTGAGGTGGGCGACGCTGATCTGGAGGAACCTCTTCCGGCGCGCGGCACGGACGCTCTTCACCGCGGTGGGCGTCGGGCTCGGAGTTGCGCTGATCGTGGCGTTGCTTGCGATCATCAACGGCGTGCATCGCACCGCCGGGGACTTGATGCGTGTCGGTCGTGCCGACTTCGGCCTCTTTCAGGCTGACGTCTCTGACTTTCCGCGCTCGCTCTTGCCCGAGTCGTTTGCAGACAAGGTTGCGCGAGATCCGGGTGTGGCCGCGGTGGCGAAGGTCAAGCTGCTTGTCGCCGGTGGCATGCTCGTCTTCGGTCTCGACCGGCGTGAGTTCGCGTATCGCCGTCTCGTCGTGGTCAACGGCCGGCGGGCGCCGGTGATGGTCGGCGATCATTCGGGGAAGCAGCTCGGTGAGGTGGTGCGGCTCGGGGGACGCGCGTTCACCGTCGAGGGGATCTACCACTCGGGTGATCGGTTCGAGGATCTCGGAATCGTGCTGCCGTTGCGCGCCGTCGAGGCCCTCGCCCAACGACCGGGCGAGATCACGTCCATCGGTGTGACTGCGAAGCCCGGACACGACTCGAAGGTGGTCGCGCGGCGGCTCGAGCAGCGCTATCCGGGAGTGGCGGCGATCACCGAGCCGGGGCAGGCGATCAAGGTGGACACGTCGACGCGGCTGATCGTCTCGATGGGCTGGGTCGTGTCGCTGCTGGCGCTGATCGTGGGCGGGATCGCCGTGACGAACACGATGGCGATGTCGGTCTTCGAGCGGACGCGGGAGATCGGGATCCTGCGCGCGGTCGGTTGGTCGTCTCTCCGCGTCGGCGCGATGATCGTGTCCGAAGCGCTCTGCATCTGTCTGCTCGCGCTCGGTGTTGGTTGCGCGCTCGGCGTCCTCGCCGCGCACCTCTTCGTCGCGCGTAGCACGCTCTCGGGGTTCATCAGCCCCACGTACACGGCGTCGACGTTTGCCTGGGGCCTCGCGTTCGCGCTCGGGGTCGGCTTGATCGGCGCGCTCTATCCGACGTGGCGGGCTGTCAGACTGGCACCTGTCGCGGCGCTCCGGCATGAATGACGCCGTCGCGGAGGCGGAGCGTCCGCCCCGCATGCGCCGCGACGTCGTCGTCGTTGGTGACGAGCACGATCGTCGTGCCCCGCAACCGGCGCAGCCGATCGAGGAGGTCGAGGACCTGCTTGCCGGTGACGGAGTCGAGTGCCCCGGTCGGTTCGTCGGCGAGCAGCAGCCGCGGGTCGTTTGCGAGCGCCCGCGCGATCGCGACGCGCTGCCGCTCGCCGCCTGAGAGGACCGCCGGTCGCGCATCGAGCCGGCTCTCGAGGCCCACCTCGTGCAGCAGCTCCCGCGCCCGTGCCGCCCGCTCGCGCCTCGGACGTCTGCCGAACATCGGCACCTGGACGTTCTCGCCGGCTGTCAGCGTGGGCAGGAGGTTGTGCGCCTGGAAGATGAAGCCGACCGTCTCGGCGCGATACGCGGATGGGCTGCCGAGCTCGTCGAGCGGCCGCCCGTCGATCTCGATCGAGCCTCCGTCGGGGACGTCGAGGGCGCCGAGCAGGTTGAGCAACGTGCTCTTGCCGGAGCCGGACGCGCCGGTGAGGGCGACGAGCTCACCGGAATCGACAGTGAAAGAGACATCGCGGAGCGCCTGCATCCGGCCGCCCTCGAACGCCTTACGCACCCCCGAGACGACGATGGCGCAGCCCGCACTCACGCGTGCGGTGTCACCAGGTACGTGATGGTCCTCCGAATGCCGCCGACGCGCACGACGATCCGCAGCTTGAGCGGCACGCCGCGGGAGCTCGGCGGCCAGATGATGTAGTCGCGGAAGACGCCCCTGAACGGCCAGTTGGTGATGGTCTTCGTGCTCTTGCCGAACTGCACCGGGTGCGCATTGCCGATCGGATCGATGATCTGTGCGGTGATCCTCGCCGACGCCGGCTTGCCCCCGTCGGTGGCGCGGACGAGGTAGTTCCAGTGGGTGCTGACCTTCGGCGTATGGCTCGGCGCCGCGAGCGTCACCTGCGGCGACGCCACGACCACCGCGCTGAGCAGTGCGGCGAGGAGCGTCATCGCGCAACGCTCCGCTCGAGCGTCTCGCACGCCGGTCCGATCTGTGCGGTCGACAACGTCGCCATCAGGCCTCCATTGTCTCGCAAACGGCGACCTGAAGCCGCCACGGCCTAGGAAGCATCCTCCCGTCGGCGGCGGGAGGCATCGGTAGTTCAGCGCAGACCACAGAGCCGGCCCGCGTGCCGCCGCCGCGTGGCTGCGGAGAAACCCGTAACTCCGATCAGCGCGGCCACCGATTCTGCGTGCGCTGCTGCGGGTGATCGACCTTGGCAAAAGGACGGTGACGGATGATGGCACTCACACGCAAGGACCTTGGGGCGACCGTGCTGACCGCTCTCGCAGTGCTCGTGTTCGCCGCGACGCATGAAGGTTGGAACGTCTGGCTCATCGGCGGCAGCCACCGCTGGGCGGCGGGCGCGATCGTGGTTCTCGGCTCCTTCACCTGCAGGCTCGGCTCACCGGGCAAGGATGCGGCGACCAAGGTGCTTGCCGTGCTCGGCATCGCGGCGGGAGCTTTCGCCGTGCTCGCGCTGGTGACCGGGTCACTGACGGCGCTCTCGCTGCTGACGGCGGACTTCGTGCTGCTGTGGGCGGCGTCGGTCGCCAGGCACAGCCACCAGCCGATCCCCGCATAGGGGGAAGGAGGCTGCGATGAACCACCTCTGCGCCCGACTCGGTGCACGTCGAGGTGTATGCCGAGCCAAACCCGACCCGAAGGAGGGATCGATGATCAAGCAGAAGCGGATCGTGCCCGGAGCGCTTACCGCGCTTGCCGTGGGCACGCTCGTGCGCAAAGCCCGCCGTGAGCGGCCGAGCCAGGTGCGCACCCGCGCGTTCCGCCGCACCGGCGGCAAGCGCCGCTGGTAGCTCGCTGTCGTCTCCCCACGCGGTGCGTGGACTGCTGAGGGCGCGAAAGCGCTCTCAGCGGTTCCGGACTGTGCCTGCGACTGCGGTCTCGCCGTGCCCGCTGCGCGCCACACCCTCGGCGCTCGCCGCGAGCGCCACCGCGTCTGCGATCGCAGGCGCGACGCGGCGGTCGAGCACGCTCGGGAGCACGTAGTCGGCCGCGAGGTGGTCGCGCGGGACGACGTCCGCGAGCGCGCGGGCGGCGGCGATCTTCATCCCCTCCGTGATTGCGGTCGCGCGCACGTGGAGAGCGCCGCGGAAGACGCCGGGGAAAGCGAGCACGTTGTTGATCTGGTTCGGGTAATCCGATCGGCCGGTGCCCATCACGGCCACGAGGCCTTCGATCTCCTCCGGTGCGATCTCCGGCGTCGGGTTCGCCATGGCGAACACGATCGCGTCGTCGGCCATCGAGCGGACGCCGTCGGCGCTGACCGCGCCCGGCGCCGAAAGCCCGATGTAGACGTCCGCGGAGGCGAGCGCCTCGTCCGCCGTCCCCTGCCACAAGCGTGGATTCGTTTCGGACGCCAGGACGGCAGCGAAAGGATCGAGGCCGGGCCGGCCTGTGTAGACCGCGCCCTGCAGATCGCAGCAGATGATCTCGCCTGCTCCTGCCGCCGCCAGCATGCGGGCCGTTGCCGTGCCGGCTGCGCCGGCACCGGTCACGACGATGCGCACGTCCTCGAGCCGCTTGTCGACGACACGCAGCGCGTTCTGTAGAGCGGCCAGCACGACGATCGCCGTCCCGTGCTGGTCGTCGTGGAGCACCGGGATGTCGAGCAGCTCGCGAAGCCGTGCCTCGATCTCGAAGCAGCGCGGAGCGGCGATGTCCTCGAGGTTGATGCCTCCGAACCCCGGGGCGATTGCCACGACAGCCTGCACAATCTCGTCAGGATCGGTGGTCGCGAGACAGATGGGCCATGCGTCGACACCGGCGAACTCCTTGAAGAGGATCGCCTTGCCTTCCATCACGGGCAGGGCCGCCTCCGGGCCGATGTTGCCGAGCCCGAGCACGGCGGTGCCGTCGGTGACGATCGCGACCGCGTTGGCCTTGCTCGTGAGGCTCCAGACCAGTTCGGGATCGTCGGCGATTGCGCGGCAGGCGCGCGCGACACCCGGGGTGTACGCCATCGAGAGGTCATCCGGCGTCTTGAGCGGCACCCTGGAGGCGATCTCGAGCTTTCCGCCGCGATGGAGCCGCAGGGTGCGGTCGGAGACGTTTTCGACTTCGATTCCGTCCTGCGCGCTCACCGCCGCCGTGATCCGGGCGATGTGCGCCTCGTCGACGGCGAGGACCGTGACGTCCCGCACCTTCTTGCCGTGCTCGAGCCGGACGAGGTCGATCGCATCGAGCAAGCCGCCCGCTTCGCCGATCGCTCCGGCCATGCGCGCGAATGCGCCGGGGCGGTTGTCGAGGTGCACGCGGAGGGTGGCGCTGAACGCGGCGGAGGTGTGTGGCGTGCCCACGTTTCGAGTCTGCCGCCGGCGCCGAACCGGCGGCATCCGCGGCTCCACCGAACCGCGTGCGGCTTTCCCGCAGAGCCCGGTTCGGTCGCAACCGATGGTCCGGCAGCGATTCCGATCACGATCGCGCTCGGGGCGGTCCAGCTCGTGTTCGCCTATACCATCGTCGTCACGTTGCGCGCCAAAGGGGTGAATCGTGCTGTCCGTTCCGGGGCGCGTCCGCGCAGGCGCATGAGCAACGCCGCCGCTGAGGCCTTGATCGTCTTGCTCGCGATCAGTCTCGCCATCCCGGCCGGCGTCGTCGGCTGGGTGGTCGGCCGCTACGCCGGGGCGCCGCGAACTCGGACCGTCACTGTCTCGGCCGCTCGTCCGACCGCGTCGACGACGTCGCCGGTCACCACCACGACGCCGCCGACGACGACTGCCGCGTCGGGACCTGGCGGCGGCGATCCCGCCGCGGGCAAGAGCGTGTTCACGAGCGCCGGCTGCGCCGGCTGCCACACCCTGAAAGCGGCCGGTGCCGGCGGCACGGTTGGGCCTAACCTCGACCAGGTGCAACTCACGCCGGCGCTCGTCATCGACCGGGTGACACACGGCAAGGGCGCGATGCCGTCGTTCGCCGGTCAGCTCAGCGAGCAGCAGATCAAGGACGTCGCAGCCTTCGTCATCGCCTCGCGCTAGGTGCGCCTCTGCGTTCATACTTCCTCGATCCGACGAAGGGACGTGAACGATGAGCGAGTACACGAAGGCCAACATCAAGCACGACGTTGAGGACTTCGCGCCAAAGTTCGGGCTCTCGCCGAGCCTCGAGTTCCGCTCCGCGCGTCAGGCGCTCGAGTGCGAGCAGTCGGGAGCGAGCTACCAGCGGATCGCGCCCGGCTTCCGCACGCCGTTCGGCCACAGTCACAAGCAGCAGGAAGAGGTGTACGTGCTGCTCTCCGGCAGCGCGCGTGTCAAGCTCGGCGACGACGTCGTCGACCTGGCGCCGTTCGACGCGCTGCGGATCGCGCCCGGCGTGATGCGCTGTGTCGAGGCCGGGCCTGACGGGGCCGAACTGCTCCTCTTCGGCGCGCCGAAGGTTGACCAGGACGCCGAGATGGTGCAGGGCTGGTGGACGGACTGAAGGCTGACGCGCGGCCACGGTTCCGATCGCGGCGGCTACCCTCAGCCCGATGTCCAACGGCCACCATGAGGAGCAGAACGGCGCAGCGGGCGACGAGCTCGCGGCGCGCCTGAAAGAGGCGACCGAGCTGCTCGAGTCGGTCGTCCGCGACCGCGGCCTGCTCGGCACGCTCTCGGTCGAGGAACGCACGCGCCTCGTCGCGGCCGCCGGCGACGTCTATAACCCCGACCTCGTCCAGCGCCGCGTCTGGGGCAAGGCCGTCCGGCGTAGGGAGAAGGCTGCGAAGCTCGCCCGCGACGAGTCGGCGCTCGCCGACACGGGCATTCGCGTCTTGCGCGAGAAGCCGGTGTACACGACGCCCAACATCGTGCCGCCGCTGAACTTCGAGCAGTCCGACCGCGACGAGCCCGAGCTCCGCGAGCTGATCGAGCCGCAGCATTGCTACGTGTGCAAGGAGCGTTACGCCGAGATCCACCCGTTCTACGACCAGCTCTGCCCGTCCTGCGGCGAGCTCAACTACCGCAAGCGCACCGAGACGGCGGATCTGTGCGGCCGCGTCGCGCTCCTCACCGGCGGCCGCGTGAAGATCGGCTACCAGGCCGGCATCAAGCTCCTCCGGGCGGGCGCGCACGTGATCGTCACGACGCGGTTCCCGCGCGACGCCGCGACGCGGTATGCGCAGGAGCCCGACTTCGAGGACTGGGGCGACCGCCTGGAGATCTTCGGGCTCGACCTCCGCCACACGCCGAGCGTGGAAGGCTTCTGCGAGCACCTGAGAACGACCCGCGACCGGCTCGACTTTATCGTCAACAACGCGTGCCAGACCGTGCGCCGGCCGTCCGAGTTCTACCGGCACATGCTCGACGCCGAGCGCGCGTCGGCGCGCACGATGCCCGCGGAGCTTCGCGGGCTGCTCGGCGCGTATGAAGGGCTCCGGCGCACCGACATGCTGCCCTCCGGTGTGCCTGCGCTCGCCGAGGCTGCGCCGTCGCCGTTCGTCGGCGTCACGCACTCGGCGGAGCTGTCGCAGGTCGCGTTACTCGCGGACGATCTCGACCGCCAGGGCGATCTCTTCCCGGAGGGCCGCCTCGACCAGGACCTTCAGCAGGTCGATCTGCGCGAGCGCAACTCGTGGCGGCTGCTGCTCGCGGAGGTTTCCTCGGTCGAGCTGCTCGAGACGCAGCTCGTCAACGCCGTCGCGCCGTTCGTGTTGAACGCGCGTCTGAAGCCGCTGATGCTGCGCATGCCCGACCGTGACAAGCACATCGTCAACGTGTCGGCCGTCGAGGGCCAGTTCTACCGAAAGTTCAAGACGACCCGTCATCCGCACACGAACATGGCGAAGGCGGCGCTGAACATGATGACGCGGACGTCCGCCGCCGACTACTACTCCGACGGCATCCACATGAACAGCGTCGACACCGGCTGGGTGAGCGACGAGGACCCACTCCACATCGCGGAGCGGAAGACGGCGGAGCACCGGTTCCGTCCACCGCTCGACATCGTCGACGGCGCGGCGCGGATCGTCGACCCGATCATCGACGGCTTCAACACGGGCGAGCACGTCTGGGGTCAGTTCCTCAAGGACTTCAAGTCCACGGACTGGTAAGCGCGGGGGCCAGGCCCCGGGAGTTGTCCCGGCCGACTCTCCCAAAAGCCCCGCGGCCCTATGCTTCCGCGGTGCCGTTTCGGGGGGAACACGAGCAGTACCGGCGCCTCAAGGTCGTCACCGACGCCGCGCTCGCGCATCTCGATCTCGACGACCTGCTCGCCGAGCTGCTCGTGCGAATCCGGGACGTCCTCGCGGTCGACACCGCCGCGATCCTGCTGCTCGACGACGCGAGCTCCGAGCTCGTCCCGCGGGCGGCGGTCGGCATCGAGGGGAAGTTCGAGCAGAGCGGCGTCCGTATCCCGCTCGGCAAGGGCTTCGCCGGGCGCGTCGCCGCCGAGCGCGCGGCGATCGTGCTGGAGGATGTCGACCACGCCGACGTGCTGAACCCGCTGCTGCGGAAGCTGGGCATCAAGACGCTCCTCGGCGTTCCTTTGCTCGTCGCGGGGAGGTCGATCGGCGTGCTCCACGTCGGCGCCTTCACGACGCGCGAGTTCGATGCATCGGAGGTCGATCTGCTTCAGCTCGTCGCCGACCGCGCCGCGATCGCCATCGAGCACGCGAAGCTGTTCGAGGCCGAGCGCCGCGCACGGTTGCAGCTCGAGAACGTCCAGGCGGTCACCGACGTCGCCCTTGCGCATCTGGGGCTCAACGACCTGCTCGCCGAGCTGCTCGCGCGCATCTGCTCCATCCTTCGGGTCGACACGTCCGCGGTGCTGCTCCTCGACCCGGACGAGAACGAGCTCGTCGCGCGCGCCGCCGTCGGGATCGAGGAAGAGGTCGAGCAGGGCGTGCGCATCCCGGTCGGCAAGGGCTTCGCCGGGCGTGTCGCCGCCGAAGGAGCGCCGGTGATCATCGCCGACGTCGAGCGCACGGAGGTGCTGAACCCGCTCCTGCACGGCAAGGGGATCAAGTCGCTGCTCGGAGTACCGCTCACCGTGCGCGGCGAGGCGATCGGCGTCCTCCACGTCGGGACGCTTGACCCGCGAGCCTTCGAGCACGAGGACGTCCACCTCCTGCAACTCGTTGCGGAGCGCGTGGCGCTCGCGATCGAGAAGGCGCGCCTGCACGACGACATCGTGCGCCTCGACCAGCTGAAGCTGAACTTCGTTGCGGTCGCCTCGCACGAGTTGCGGGCACCTGCGACGGCCGTGTACGGCGCGTTGGCAACGCTCCGCGAGCGCGGCGACGCGCTCAGCCCGGAGATCCAGCGGCAGCTGTCGGAGACGGCCTGGGAGCAGGCCGACCGGCTGCGGCGAGTCATCGACCAGCTACTCGACCTCTCCCGCCTCGACGCCGGCTCGATCAAGATCGAGCCGCGCGCGTTCTCGTTGCAGCGCGTGCTCGAGGACGTCGTGAAGGCGACCAGCCCGTTCTCCTCGGACGTTACGCTCGACGTCGACTCGGAGCTCGCTGTGGTGGCCGATCCCCTCGTGATCGACCGGGTGGTGACGAACCTCGTGGCGAATGCACGGAGCTACGGACGGCCGCCCATCCGTATCGCAGCGTCGCAGACCGACAGAGAGCTCACGATCGTGGTCGAGGATTGCGGCGGCGGCATCTCCGACGATCTCGCTGCGCGACTCTTCGGACGCTTCGAGCGCGGGAGCGAGGGCCAGGGGAGCGGGCTCGGCCTCGCCATCGCCAGGGCATATGCCAACGCACACGGCGGCGATCTCGTCTACAGCTCCGCGGCTGCCGGAGCCCGGTTCGAGCTGACCCTTCCCCGCGGTTGATACTCGGGCGCGCCCCGAGCGGGTCAGACCACTAAAGCTTCGAGCCGCTGCGCGGCGTGCGCAGGCGGGCACGATTCGGCAGCTCGGACTCCGGGACGAACGCGACGTCGACGGCGCGTGGCTCGCCCACCTCGTCCGTTCGTTCGAATGTCACGTGCCGGCCCGCGCAGCGGGACGTCGGCTCTTCTTTCGGGAGAAAGCCGGCACTCGCGACGTAGAGGCGCTCGTCGTTCTCCGTTTGGATATAGCCGTAGCCCTTCTCGCTGTTGAACCAGAGCATCTTCCCGTTCATCTCAGCCCACCTTAACGACGAAGAACGCGATGGCGACGTACTGGCACGTCACGGCGACGAGCGTCAGTGCGTGAAAGAGCTCGTGATAGCCGAACACCGCCGGCACCGGATCGGGTCGCCGGCGGGCGTACACGACCGCGCCCGCGGTGTACGCGAGGCCGCCGATGCCGAGCAGCACGACGGCAGTGACGCCCGCGTGGCGGGCCACCTGCGGCATCGCCGCGACTCCGGCCCAGCCGAGCGCGACGCCGGTGACGGCGGACAGCCACTTGGGCGCGCCCACCCAGATGAACTTCATGAGGATCGCCGCAGCCGCGCCGATCCACACGACGGCGAGCACGACCTCGCGCATCGTCCCGCGGAGCGTCAGCAGGCCCAGGGGCGTGTACGTCCCGGCGATCAGCAGGTAGATGCCGGCGTGGTCGAGCCGCCGCATCCACGGGCGCGCGCGCACGCTCCAGGTCACCCGATGGTAGAGGGCGCTCGCACCGAGCATCGCCACCACCGAGCCTGCGAACACCGCGGCTGCCAACGAGGCGCGCGTGCCGTCCGCATAGATCACGAGCAGCACGCCGACGACGAGGGCGACGAAGAACGCCGCTTCGTGCAGCACGCCGCGCAGGCGCGGCTTGACCTTCGGCGGTACCGCTGCGCTCGATCCCTCGATCATTCGGGCGTTCCCTTCGGGAGAGCCCCGCTCTGCCTCAGCGCTGGGCGAAAATGGCGCCTCCAGGGCGCGGGGCGAAAATGGCGCCTCCGGCGGAGGGAGCTAGACCGGCCGCCGGACCGCTGGTCGTAGCGTAGCGCACGTAGATCGGTACGCTTCTTGCCGTCGCGGCGGGCCCTTGTCGAGCGCAACGGGCTGTACCAAGACCGTCGAGAAGACGGACCTGCTCGCCGAGATCGCCGCGAGCGGAAACCCGCGCCAGTAGCGGGATTCCGGCTCGAAAAGTCGCGAACGAGCGCGGATCCGTGCTACGGTCCAAGGGTACACGAGCGAGTATCGGTTGCGCATCGCGCCTCCACTGCCCGTTCTTACTTGGTAGAGGAGGTGTTTTTCTATGGCAACCGGAACCGTTAAGTGGTTCAACGATGCAAAGGGGTATGGCTTCATCACCCCCGACGCCGGTGGCAAGGACGTGTTCGTCCATTTCAGCTCCATCAGCGGCGATGGCCACAAGTCCCTCGCTGAGGGTGCGAAGGTCGAGTTCGAAGAGGCCGAGGGCGCAAAAGGCCCTGAGGCCAAGAACGTCTCGCTCTCTTCGTAGTAGAGGCATTCGAACGTCAACGGGGGCGCTTGCGCCCCCGTCCATTTTTCACAGCAGGGAGAACAGATGGCCGAGAAGGAAGAGAAGATCGAGGTCGAGGGCGAGGTGCTCGAGTCCTTCCGCGCCGGCATGTATCGCATCGGACTCGAGAACGGCCATGAGACCCTGGCGTACACCTGCGGCAAGATGCGCCGCTACCGCATCCGCATCGCCCCTGGCGACAAGGTGAAGGTCGAGCTCTCTCCATACGACCTCAACCGCGGACGCATCACGTACCGCATCCGTTGAGCATGATGCGCGCCGCAGCAGTCCCCCGCACGGAGATCACGATCGGCCGTGGCACCGTCGCTGTGCGGCAGGACGAGCTCGACAAGCTGCTCAAGGCGCTCGG
>DATCOE010000189.1:0-12948 GCA_036564885.1 Gaiellaceae bacterium
TGCCCGTAGAAGAGGTGTCGGACGAGGATGGGCTGCTGCTGATCTACACGTCCGGCACGACCGGCAAGCCGAAGGGCGCGCTGCTCACGCACGCGAACTGCTTCTGGACGAACCTCTCCTTCGATCTCACGACCGGCGTCAACCAGGACGACGTCGTGCTGCAGGTGCTACCGCAGTTCCACGTCGGCGGCTGGAACGTGCAGGCGCTGCTCGGCTGGTGGAAGGGCGCGACCGTGGTCCTCGAGCGGGAGTTCGACCCGGCGCGCGCGCTCCGCTTGATCGAGGAGAAGCGGGTCACCACGATGATGGGCGTGCCCGCGACGTACCTCTTCATGGCGCAGCAGGAGGGGTTTGCGGCCGCAGACCTGTCGAGCCTCGAGCGCGCCGTCGTCGGCGGCGCTCCGATGCCCGAGGCGCTGCTCGAGACCTACGCCGCCCGCGGCGTCGCCATCGTCCAGGGCTACGGGCTGACCGAGGCGGCGCCGAACGTGCTCTGCCTCCCGCCCGAAGACGCGGTGCGGAAGCTCGGCTACGCGGGCAAGCCGTATCCGTTCGTCGACGTGCGCCTCTCCGGCGACGACGAGCTGCAGGTGCGCGGGCCCAACGTCTTCCCGGGCTACTGGCGGAACGCAGAGGCCACGGCGGCTGCCTTCACGGCGGACGGCTGGCTGCGCACCGGCGACATCGCCGAGCGTGACGACGAGGGTTTCTACCGGATCAAGGGCCGCCTCAAGGACATGTTCATCTCAGGGGGCGAGAACGTGTACCCGGCCGAGATCGAGGCCGTGCTGCACGAGCATCCCCAGGTCGCGGACGCGGCGGTGCTCGGCGTGCCCGACGAGCGCTGGGGCGAGGTGGGCGTCGCGTTCGTCGTGGCCGGCGGGGTCGGTGAAGACGAGCTCCGCGAGTGGTGCCGTGCGCGGCTCGCGCGCTTCAAGGTGCCGAAGTCCTTCCGGTTCATCAGCGAGATTCCCCGCAACGGAATGGGAAAGGTGCAGAAGCAGGATCTACGGGCGACCGAGGTGGCCTCGTGACCGACGTCGTCACGGGCGTCTCCGGGCGTGCGCTCTCGAGCAAGGGCGTCGCGACGCGCCAGAAGCTGCTCGGGGCTGCCGAGCAGGTGTTCGCGGAGCTCGGCTACCACGACGCGTCGATCGTGAAGATCACGGAGGCGGCGGGCGTCGGGCAAGGCACCTTCTATCTGTACTTCTCGTCGAAGAAGGAGATCTTCGACGAGCTCGTGCGCGATCTGAACCGCCGTGTGCGCCACGCCATGAAGGGGGCGTCCTCGCAGGGAGCGACGAGGCTCGAGGCGGAGCTCCTCGGCTTCGGTGCGTACTTCCGCTTCACGACGGAGCACCCGGGGCTCTACGGAATCATCCGCCAGGCGGAGTTCGTCTCACCCGAGATGCTCCGTTACCACTACGACAAGCTCTCCGAGGGCTACATCGAGGGGCTACGTGACGCGATGGCGCGCGGCGAGACGGCGGACCTCGACCCCGAGGTGACGGCGTGGGCACTGATGGCCGCGGGCGAGATGATCGGTATGCGCTGGATTCTCTGGGGTGACGGCGTGATGCCGGAGCGTGTCGAGCAGGAGCTCGCACGGATCATCCGCGGCGTGCTGGGGACGCCGTGACGCACGTCTCCCTCGCCGCCACGGCGACGTATCTGCCCGAGCGCTGGATGACCGCCGCGGAGGTCGGCGAGCGCAGCGGCATCCCCGAGCAGGTGATCGTGGAGAAGTTCGGCCTGCGCGGCAAGCACATCGCGGCCGAGGACGAGCACGTCAGCGATCTCTCGGTGCGTGCGTCGGAGGCGCTGCTCGAGGAGGCGGGCATCGACCCGCTCGAGATCGACGTGGTCATGTACTTCGGT
The DNA here is from genome assembly GCA_036564885.1 of Gaiellaceae bacterium. Classification (GTDB taxonomy): domain Bacteria; phylum Actinomycetota; class Thermoleophilia; order Gaiellales; family Gaiellaceae; genus Palsa-739. Next base: position 1,879 of record DATCOE010000189.1, read on the forward strand.
TCGACGTGGAAGGACTACGCCGTCTGGCAGGCGGCGCCGTGGATTGCGCACCGCATCGGTGCGACCCGCGCGTATGCGGTCGAGTACGACAACGTCTCGTGTGGGACGCCGGTCGCGCTCCGTCTCGCGCGGGACATGCTGCTCGCAGAAGACGAGCTCCGCATGATCCTCATCGTCGCTGCGTGTCGCGAGTCGTACCTGCTCGACTACGCGAACGCGCGGTCGCGCTTCATGTTCAATTTCGGCGACGGCGCCGCCGCCGGGCTGCTCGTCAAGGACGGCGGCCGCAACCGTCTGCTCGGCTGCCACGGCATCACCGACGGGTCGTTCTCACTCCAGGTGAAGGTGCCCTCGGGCGGTAGCGTGTCGCCGAACGGCGGCTACCGCTTCCTCGACGTCGCCGACCCGGTCGCGATGAAGGAAGGCCTCGAGAAGGTGAGCCTCGCGAACTTCGTCGCCGCCGCACGCGGCGCCGTCGAGCGCAGCGGCGCGGAGCTCTCCGACGTCGGCTACCTCTGCGGGATCCACATGAAGCCCTCGATGCACCGCGCCCTCGCCGCGGAGCTCGGGCTCGACGAGTCGCGCGCCGCGTATCTCGACGACACGGGGCACATGAGCGGGGTCGACCCGCTGCTCGCATTCGACCGTGCCGCACGCGCCGGCGAGCTGCACGACGGTGAGCTCGTGCTGCTCCTCGCGGCGGGCACGGGCTACACGTGGGCCGCGAGTGTCGTACGGTGGGGCGCCTGACCTCGGTCGACAATCGCTGCGTTCTCGTGACGGGCGGCGCCCGCGGCATCGGCGCGGCGATCGCCGAGCGGCTCGCAGCCGACGGCTGGCGCACGCACGCCGTCGACATCGACGACGCGGACCTGACGACGCGGGAGGGAAACCGCGCCGTCGTCGACGCCGCCCTCGAGCGGTTCGACGGGCGGCTCGACGCCGTCGTCGCGAACGCCGGCTTCCAGCACGTCGCGGCGGTCCGCGACTTTCCCGAGGACCAGTGGGACAAGCTGCAGGCGCTCCTACTCACGAGCCCGTTCCTGCTCGCGAAGTACGCGTGGGACGCGCTCGCGGCGTCGGGCGACGGGCGCTTCCTCGTCGTGGCGTCGGTGCACGGGCTCGTCGCGTCCCCGTTCAAGGCGGGCTACGTCGCGGCGAAGCACGGCGTGCTCGGGCTCGTGAAGGTGCTGGCGCTCGAAGGCGCCGAGGTGGGGATCTCGGCCTCGGCGATCTGCCCCGGCTACGTGCGCACGGCGATCGTCGAGGCGCAGATCGCCGACCAGGCCGCCGCCCACGGGATTCCCGAGGAACGGGTGCTCGAGGACGTGCTCCTCGCCCAGCAGGCCGTCAAGCGGCTGCTCGAACCGTCCGAGGTCGCCGGTGCTGCCGCCTGGCTCCTCGGGCCCGACGGCCGCTCCGTCACCGGCTCGCCGCTCGTGATGGATCTCGGCTGGTCGGCCCGCTAGGTCGGGCCTTGGATCCATAGCACGACAGTTCGGGTCCCAGAAACCGCTAAACTTGCCTTGCGCAGGATCCTAAAGCTCATCTAGGATCCGAAATAGCACGCCGCCCGTCCATTTCACGCCCAGGGAGACGACATGACACCGGACGCACGAATCCAGGCAGAGGCAGACCAACTCGAGGCTCGCTGGCGGGACGACCCCCGCTGGAGCGGCGTCACGCGCAGCTACGGCGCGGCGGACGTCGTGCGCCTGCGCGGCTCGGTCGTCCCGGAGCAGACGCTCGCGCGGAACGGTGCGGAGCGGCTGTGGGAGCTCCTGCAGCGGGAGGAGCCGGTGCGCGCGCTCGGGGCGCTCACGGGCGGCCAGGCCGTCCAGATGGTGAAGGCCGGGCTCGAGGCGATCTACCTGTCCGGCTGGCAGGTCGCCGCCGACGGCAACCTCGCCGGCAGCACGTATCCCGACCAAAGCCTCTATCCCGCGAACAGCGCGCCGCAGCTCGTCAAGCGCCTGAACAACGCGCTCCAGCGCGCCGACCAGATCGACTGGTCCGAAGGCCGCAACGGCACGCACTGGTTCGCGCCGATCCTCGCGGACGCCGAGGCCGGCTTCGGCGGGCCGCTCAACGCGTACGAGCTGATGCGCTCGATGATCGAAGCGGGCGCCGGCGGCGTGCACTACGAGGACCAGCTCGCGTCCGAGAAGAAGTGCGGGCATCTGGGCGGCAAGGTGCTCGTGCCGACCGCGCAGTTCGTGCGCACGCTGAACGCTGCGCGGCTCGCGGCCGACGTGCTCGACGTGCCGACGGTGCTCGTCGCGCGCACCGACGCGCTCTCGGCTGCGCTCCTGACGAGCGACGTCGACGAGTACGACCGCGAGTTCGTGACCGGCGAGCGCACGTCGGAGGGTTTCTTCCGCATCCGCGACGGCATCGACGCCGCGATAGCGCGCGGCCTCGCGTACGCGCCGTACGCCGACCTGATCTGGTGCGAGACCTCGACGCCCGACATCGGCGAGGCGAAGGCGTTCGCCGACGCGATCCACGAGCGCTTCCCCGGCAAGCTGCTCGCGTACAACTGCTCGCCGTCCTTCAACTGGCGCAAGCATCTCGACGACGCGACGATCGCGAGCTTCCAGCAGCAGCTCGGCGAATGGGGGTACAAGTTCCAGTTCATCACCCTCGCCGGCTTCCACTCGCTGAACGCCGCGATGTTCGAGCTGGCGCGCGGCTACGCGGCCGACTCGATGACCGCGTACGTCGAGCTGCAGGAGCACGAGTTCGCGCTCGAGGAGTCGGGCTACACCGCGACGCGTCACCAGCGGGAGGTCGGCGCCGGGTACTTCGACCTCGTCACGCGGGCCGTCTCGCCGGACAGCGAAACGCTCGCGCTCAAGGGCTCCACGGAAGAGGCCCAGTTCCAGGCGGGAACGCCTGCCTGAGCCGCTTGAGGGGGCGTACACTCGTCCGGAAATGATGCTCGACACCACCAAGGCCGACGACATCGCGCTCGTGATCGAGGAGGCGATCGTCTCCGGGGAGCTCGCCCCGGGGACGGTGCTCCGGCAGGAGCAGCTGTCCGAGCAGTTCAACGTCTCGCGCACCCCGGTGCGCGAGGCGCTGCGGCGGCTGGCCGCGCTCGGCCTGGTGTCGTTCGTGCCGAACCGCGGCGTCCGCGTGCGGACGATCTCGCGCGACGAGCTGCACGAGGCGTTCATGGTGCGCGCCGAGCTCGAGTCGCTCGCGACCGAGGTCGCCGCGACGAAGATCACGCCGGAGGAGCTCGACGAGCTCGACCGGTGCGAGCAGAGCTTCTCGAAGATCTCGCAGGAGCTTCGCTCGCGCGAGCCGGGCGACGGGCGGCGCTCGATCATGGGCGACTGGGTGCGCGGGAACCACGCGTTCCACGACATCATCTACCGCGTCGCCGGGCTTCCTCTCGTGGAGCAGATGGCGAAGAGCGCCCGGCGGACCTTCTCCGGGCCCGCTGTGTGGGCGCCCGGCGATCACTCGATCGACGGGCTCTATCTGAAGAACGCCGAGCAGCACCGCGCGATCAAGCATGCGCTTGCGGCCGGCAGCGCCGCGGGCGCGAGGGTGCTCGCACGCGAGCACGTGCTCTCCTCCTTCACGCTGCTCGAGACGATCCTCGAGCAGGTCGGCGCCCAGCCGCGCGACTGGCAGCGCGCCCGCGGCGCCCGCTCCCGCTCCTAAACCAAGAGCCAGACGGCGAGCGCGATCGCCGCGGCGACGAGCAGCGGGACCGTGATCTTGAAGGCGGGAGTGGGGAACTCGTCCGGTCTGCGTAGGAAGCTCATGGTCGCTCTATCGGCGTTCTGGCACACTTGCTCGATAGTCGCTGCCTGATCACATCCGTTTGACCCTGGCTAGGATCGGCTCCTGATGGAGATGGAGCCGCTCTACACGCCACACGGCGTCGAGGAACGCTGGCAGCGTGCGTGGGAGGAAGAAGGCCTCTTCCACGCCGACCCCGAGGCGCCCGGCGAGAGCTACGTGATCGCGGTGCCGCCGCCGAACGTGACCGGCGCGCTGCACATGGGTCACGCGCTCAACGGGACGCTGCAGGACGCGCTGATCCGCTGGCACCGGATGCGCGGCTTCAACACGCTCTGGCAGCCCGGGTACGACCACGCCGGCATCGCGACGCAGGCTGTGGTCGAGAAGGAGCTGCGCAAGCAGGGGACGACACGCCAGGAGATCGGGCGCGAGGCCTTCGTCGAGCGCGTGTGGGAATGGCTGCACGAGTACGGCGGCGTGATCATGGGCCAGTTCCGGCGGCTCGGCTGCTCGCTCGACTACGACCGCGAGCGGTTCACGATGGACGACGGCTACGTGCGCGCCGTCATGCGCTTCTTCGTGCACCTGTACGAGCGCGGCTGGATGTACCGCGACAACCGGATCATCAACTGGTGTACCGACTGCCGCACGTCGATCTCGGAGCTCGAGGTGGAGCACATCGACGTGAACGATGCGCTGACCTACGCGCACTATCCGCTCGCGGACGGCGGGGGAACGGTGACGATCGCGACGGTGCGTCCCGCGACGATCCTCGCGGACGTGGCGGTGGCTGTGCACCCTGACGACGAGCGCTACACCTCGCTGATCGGCAAGGACGTGATCGTGCCGGTGGTGGGGCGCACCGTGCCGGTGATCGCCGACGAGCGCGTGGAGCCGGGCTTCGGCACCGGCGCGCTGAAGATCACGCCGGGGCACGACCCGACCGACTTCGAGATCGGCCGCGACCACGGCCTGCCCGAGCTGACCGTGATCGGCTTCGACGGCCGGATGACGGGCGATGTGCCCGAGGGCTACGAAGGCCTGACCGAGGACGAGGCCGCCGAGCGCGTGGTCGCGTGGCTCAAGGAGCATGACCAGCTCGTGAAGCGTGAGAGCTACCGGCACGCGGTCGGCCACTGCGAGCGCTCCGGCACGCGGATCCAGCCGCTCGTGTCGCTGCAGTGGTGGTGCTCGATGGAGGCGATGGCGGCGCCCGCGATCGAGGCGATCGAGTCGGGCCGTGTGACGTTCCATCCGCCGGTGCACGGACGCGTCGCGCTCGACTGGCTGAAGGCGATCCGGCCGTGGAACGTGTCGCGGCAGCTCTGGTGGGGGCACCAGCTGCCGATCTGGTACTGCCCCGACGACCACGTGACGTGTGCGGAGAGCGCGCCCGAAGCGTGCGCCGAGTGCGGCTTGCGCGAGCTCGAGCGCGACCCTGACGTGCTCGACACGTGGTTCTCGTCGGCCTTGTGGCCGTTCGCGACGCTCGGCTGGCCCGACGATACGGCGGAGCTGCGTGCGTTCTACCCGGGCGACGTCAACTCGACGGCGCGCGAGATCATCTTCCTCTGGGTGAACCGGATGCTGATGGCCGGGCTCGAGCTGATGGGCGACATCCCGTTCCACGACGTGATCATCCACTCGACGGTGCTCGCGCCCGACGGACGGCGCATGTCGAAGAGTCTCGGCAACGGCGTGAACCCGCTCGACGTGATCGAGCGACACGGCGCCGACGCGACACGCTACGGCCTGTTGAAGATGTCGTCGGTGCAGGACGTGCGGTTCTCCTACGGGAGCGTCGAGGAGGGGCGCCGGCTCGCGAACAAGCTCTGGAACGTGTCGCGCCTGCTGCTCGCGCAGGGCGAGGGCGTCGCGCCGGAGCTGCGGCCGCGCGAGCTCGAAGAACGGTGGATCCTGGCGCGGATCGACGCGACGCGCGCCGAGGTCGAGGCCGACTTCGAGTCGTACGACTTCGCGCACGCGGTCGACCGGCTGTACCACCTGACGTTCGACGACTTCTGCGACTGGTTCGCCGAGGCGATCAAGCCGCGGTTGTACGTGGGCGACGAGGATGCCAAGGCGACGGCGCTCGCCGCGCTCGAGCGGCTGCTCGCGCTGCTGCATCCGGTGATGCCGCACGTGACCGAGGAGATCTGGTCGCATCTGCCGGCGCGAGAGTCGCGCCTGACGGTCGCGCCGTGGCCGGCCGCCGACGCATCGTTCGCCGCGGACGCGGATGCGCTCGTGCGCGTGCAGGAGGCGGCCGAGCGGTTCCGGCGCAGCGGCGTTCTGACGCCACTCGAGGGCGACGAGAAGCGGATCTTCGACGCGGTCGTGAAACCGGAGCGCGCGAAGGGCGACGGCGCCGGCCGGCTCGAGGACGAGGTCGCGCGGCTCGAGGGCGAGATCGCGCGCGGTGAGAAGATGCTGTCGAACGAGCGATTCGTGGCCAACGCGCGCGCGGACGTCGTGCAGGCTGAGCGCGACAAGCTCGAGCGCTACCGGCGCGAGCTTGACTCGATCCGCAACTGACTGGGTCGCCTCGCTCAGCCCGTGGCCGGCGGACGGCTTCGGGCTCGAGCGGATGCGCGCGCTGCTCGCGGAGCTCGGCGACCCGCAGCTCGCGTACCCGGCCGTGCACGTGGTCGGCACGAACGGGAAGTCGACGACGACGCGGATGACCGAGGCGCTCCTCTCCGACGCAGGGCTCTCGGTCGGTGCGTACGTCTCCCCGCACGTGCGCGGGTGGAGCGAGCGGATCCGGATCGACAATGCGGAGGCCGACTTCGAGCGGTCGCTCGCCGGGGTCAGACCCCGGGCCACGGCTCTGCGGGCCACGCAGTTCGAAGCCCTGACCGCTGCGGCCCTGCTCGCCTTCGCGGACGCCGGCGTCGACGTCGCCGTCGTCGAGGCCGGGCTCGGCGGCCGCCACGACGCCACGAACGTCCTGCAGTCGCGCGTCGTCGTGCTCACGAACGTCGCGCTCGACCACATGGACGTGCTCGGCGAGACGCGCGAGGCGATCGCGGCGGAAAAGCTCGCGGTCGTTCGCCCCGGCGTGACGGTTGTCCTCGCCGAGCCGGAATGGCAGATGCTCGCCGAGGAGAACGGCGCCGCGAAGGTGGTGCTGACCGCGCCGAGCAACCTCGCGCTCGCGCTCGAGGCCGCCGAGGCCTTCCTCGGCGAAGATGCTTTTCTCGAGGCTGGCGTCGGGGCCGGGTCGGCGGCCGACGTCGCGCTGCCGGGCCGGCTCGAGCGGCGCAGCGAGCATCCGCTCGAGATCTGGGACGGCGCGCACAACCTTGCCGGGGTCGCCTACCTCCTGCCGCGCGTGCCGGACCGCGAGTACGTGCTCGTCAGCTCGATCCTCGCGGACAAGCGGCCCGAGCTGATGCTCGAGGCGCTCTCGGTGCTCGGGGGCACGCTCGTGGCCACGCAGTCCTCGAATACCCGCTCGCTGCCCGCAGGGGAACTCGCCGCCTGCGCGAAACGGTACTTCGACCATGTCGAGACCGTTGTCGATCCGGCCGAGGCCCGGCGGCGCGCGCTGGCCCTGGCGGGCCCAGACGGCGCCGTCCTCGTCTCAGGCTCCCTCTATCTTCTTACCGACCTCAGTGGCTCCCGCTAGACCCCACACTGTGAGCGACAAGGCCAGCGTCTTCGCCCTGGCCGCGTTCGTCCTGCTCGCGATCGTCGGCGGCGCGTTTGCTGCGGGGTACTTGATAGGCAGGATGCTCTTGTGATCGCGAGCACCTTCGGCAGCACGCACGACTTCTTCAGCTCCGGCACGTGGCTCGTGATCCGGAACCTGATGCTGTTCTTCGCCACGGTCTTCTGGATCGCGTTCGCGTACTGGGTCTACAAGGACGCCCGCCGCCGGATCGAGGATCCGTGGCTTGTCGGCATGGCGACGCTGCTCGGGCTCGTGCCGCCGTACGTCGGGCCGTTCATCTACATGCTCTTCCGCCCGCCCGAGTACGTCGAGGACGTGCGCGAGCGCGAGCTCGAGATCAAGGCGATGGAGGACCGGCTCTCGAAGCGCGACCTGCACTGCCCGGTCTGCCGGAGCGAGGTCGATTCGAGCTTCCTCGTCTGCCCGATCTGCACGACGAAGCTGAAGCAGTCGTGCTCGAATTGCAAGGCGCCGCTCGAGGCGCTCTGGCAGGTGTGCCCGTTCTGCGAGACGCCGATCGAGCCGGCGGCCGTCGCGATGCCGTCGCTGCGGCCGGGGCGTGGTAAACGGCGCTCTGAGTAGTTCGGCAAGCTCGGAAGCGGCGCCGACTACACTGCCGCCCCGTGGCAGTCCAGCAGACACTCATCCTGATCAAGCCCGACGCTGTGCGCCGCCGGCTCGCCGCCGAGATCCTCGGCCGGATCGAGGCACGCGGCTTCATGGTGCGGGCGGGCAAGCTCCTGACGGCGAGCCACGAGCTCGGTCAGACGCACTACGCGGAGCACGCCGAGAAGCCGTTCTTCGGAGAGCTCGTCGACTTCATCACGTCCGGTCCCACCTGGGCGCTCGTCGTCGAGGGGGAGGGCGCGATCGCGACGTTGCGGAAGACGATCGGCGCCACGAATCCGGCCGATGCCGATCCCGGGACGATCCGCGGCGACCTCGCGATGTCGATGCCGGACAACCTCGTCCACGGCTCCGACTCGCCGGAATCCGCCGAGCGCGAGATTGCGCTCTGGTTCTCCGCCGATGAGCTCGCCTGAGCCCGACTCCGTCGGAGTCAACCGCGAGGTCTGGACGCGCTCGAACGAGCGCTGGGGCGATGCGAAGGCGCTCGACTCGTGGCGTGCGCCGGACATCACGTGGGGCACGTGGTCCGTTCCCGAGTCCGAGCTGCATGCGCTGCCGGACGATCTAGCCGGACTCGACGTCGTCGAGCTCGGGTGCGGCGTCGCGTACTTCTCCGCCTGGCTCGCACGGCGCGGCGCGCGACCGGTCGGCGTCGATCCGACGCCGGCACAGCTCGAGACGGCGAGGCGCTGCCAGCACGAGACCGGCATCGAGTTCCCATTGGTCGAGGCGTATGGAGAAGCCGTGCCGCTGCCCGACGCGGCGTTCGACCTGGTGCTCTCGGAGTACGGCGCGTCGATCTGGGCCGACCCGTATCGCTGGATCCCGGAGGCGGCGCGTCTGGTGCGGCCGGGAGGGCTGCTCGTGTTCCTCCGGAACTCGACGCTCTCGATCCTCTGCGGGCCCGACGTCGGGTCGGTGGGGGAGCAGCTCGTGCGGCCGCAGTTCGGCATGCACCGGTTCGACTGGCGCTCGGACGACGGCGGGATCGAGTTCCATCTCGGTCACGGTGACTGGGTGCGCCTGCTGCGCGCGAACGGCTTCGAGATCCTCGACTTGATCGAGATCCAGGCGCCGCCGGAGGCGGTCACGCACGAGTTCTACGACTACGTTCAGGCGGACTGGGCGAAGCAGTGGCCGAGCGAGGAGATCTGGGTCGCCCGCAAGGCTTCGCGGTGAGCGCGCCGCCCGCGCCTCCGCTGCTCCTGGCGTCCACGTCGCCGCAGCGGCGTGCGATCCTGACCCAGCTGGGGATTCCCTTCGACGTCGTGGCGCCGCGCTACGTGGAGCACGACCCGTCCGAGGTGGATGCGACGGCGCTCGTCTGCGAGCACGCGCGCGGCAAGGCCGAGTCGGTCGCGGGCGAGGCGCGCGAACGCCCGGTGCTCGGGATCGACACGACCGTCGTCCTCGGCGGGCGGGCCTACGGCAAGCCGGCCGACGCCGGCGACGCCGAGCGGATGCTCGAGGAGCTGGCGGGGCGGACGCACGCGGTGGTGTCGGGCCTGTGTCTTATCGCTCCCGGGTGGGAGGTGGTCGAGGCGGCCGCGACGCTTGTCACGTTTCGCGCGCTCACACCGCGGGACCTCGGCCTCTACGTCGCGTCCGGCGAGTGGGAGGGGCGTGCCGGCGGGTATGCGATCCAGGGGCGTGGCGCCGCGCTCGTCGAGCGGGTCGAAGGCGACTATCTGAACGTCGTCGGCCTGCCCGGGGCGCTGCTCGTGCGGCTGCTCGCGGAGCACTTCCCCGGCGTGTACGGTTTCGGCTAGCCCTTCGCGGACACGCGCGCTAGTCGTACGGCGCATGTCCCCGCGGCCCATGACCCGGGGCCTGACCCCTGCTTTCGAGCCGTGCTTGTTTGAGCGCTCGTTCTCCTGCGGCGATGAAGGCGACGTACGCCTCGCGTGCCTGGTCGAGCTTGCGGGCGAACTGACCGAGCGTCCACTCGACATCGAGGAAGGGCGGTGGAGCGACCTTTCCCAGCATCGCGCGGTGACTGCTCCATGTCCACTCGACCGCCTCCTCGACCATCCCGGCTCGCACGGGATTGAGTACGACGTATCGCTCCACCTCGAGGCTGTACCCGTCGTCGTCGACGCGCGACGCGCTGAACCGTCCCTGGAACAGATGCCCGACATAGCAGTGGCGGCGGTTGAACGCCTGCGCGTACTGCCCGTTCAGGAGCTGCATGCCGCGCGAGATCGTGAATGCCGGCACATCGATCACGAGATGGACGTGGTTGCCCATCAAGCAGTACGCGACGCACCGCCAGCCGAGCTTGCGCGACACCTTGCCAAGAAGGACCATGAACCGCTCGCGGTCGAAGTCGTCGACGAAGATCGGCTGCTTGCGGTTGCCGCGGCACCAGATATGCCGCATGCCTTCCGACTGATCGCGGAGCTTGCGCGCCACCACCCGAGCGTAGAGCGGGAATCCTCACGACACTGGAAAAAGAAAGAGCCGCGGCGCGCGCGCCGCGGCTCTTTTCCTATCGGGGTGCCGAGATTCGAACTCGGGACCTCTCCGACCCGAACGGAGCGCGCTACCAGGCTGCGCTACACCCCGGACAGCGCTCTAGGGTACCCAAGCCTCAGAGACGCCGGGGCACGATCGCGGCGCACGCGTCCTCGACGTAGTCCATTCCCGCACTATCCTCGCCGGATGCCCGAGCCTCTGACGCACGCCGAGTGGCTCGTGGGCGTTCCCGCCCTCCTGGCCGAGACGGCCGAGTCCTGGGGTCTGACCCTCGGGGAGGCGTATCCGCCGGGCGCCGCCGGCCATGCCGTCCGGGCACAGCGCCCCGACGGCACCCCAGCCGTGCTGAAGCTCGCCTATCCGCATCGAGAGTCGCTGCAGGAGGCCGACGCGCTGGAGCGCTGGGACGGCGACGGAGCGGTACGGCTGCTCGAACGAGACGACGCGCGCAACGCGCTGCTGCTCGAGCGCTGCGAGCCGGGCACGTTCCTCTCTCGATCCGACGACGCGCTCGACGTGCTGATCGGCCT
>DATCOE010000190.1:0-2291 GCA_036564885.1 Gaiellaceae bacterium
GCGACTCACAGGCTAGACAAAGGCAAAAGTTGGGCAAAAGTTCGCCGGCGCGATCTCTGCAATCGAAACAGAAAGGCCCCGTTACCGGGGCCTTTGAAGTAGCGGGGGCAGGATTTGAACCTGCGACCTCCGGGTTATGAGCCCGGCGAGCTACCTGACTGCTCCACCCCGCGACGCTGAGCGGAATTGTAGCACCGGTTTTCCGCACGGCTACGATCCCGGCGTGTGGAACTGGGCGATCTACGGGGCGCTGATCGTCGGTTTTCTCGCCGGCTCTGTGGCGATCGCGTACCTCGTCGTGCGTGCGCTCGAGGGATGGCGCGCCCTGAAGCGGTTCCGCCGCGGTCTCGGCCGCGAGCTCGAACAGCTCGCCGACCTCGGCGAGGTGACGGCCGACAAGCTCGGCGCCGCAACCGACAGCGCGAAGCTCGAGTCGAGCCTCTCCGGCCTCCGCGTCGGCCTCGCACGCTTCGCCGTCCTGCGCCGGGCGCTCGACGAAGCGCAGGACACGTTCAAGCGCTTCGCGCTCGTGTACCCGCGCAAGTGAGGGTCGCCGCCGTCGACCTCGGCACGAACACGACGCGCCTGCTCGTCGCCGACATCGTCGACGGCACGCTCGACGAGGTACACCGCGAGACCCGCTTCACGCGCCTCGGCGAAGGCGTCGACGCGCGGCGCCGCCTCCTCCCCGTCGCGATCGCGCGCGTGCGCAACACGCTCTCCGACTACCGGCGCACGCTCGAGTCGCTCGGCTCCGAGCGCACGCTGCTCGTCGCGACGAGCGCCGTACGCGACGCAGAGAACGGCGAGGCGCTCCTCGGCGAGATCGAATGGAGCTACGGCTTCGCAACGCGTCTGCTGAGCGGCGAGGACGAAGCGGCGATGACGGTACGCGGCGTCAGCTGCGGCCGCAAGCTCTCGCCGGGCACGCTGATCCTCGACATCGGCGGCGGCTCCACCGAGCTGATCGTCGACGACTTCCACGGCAGCCTCGAGCTCGGCTCCGTGCGGCACACCGAGCGCTTCCTCCACGTCGACCCGCCCGAGCCGCGCGAGCTCGCCCGATGCGCCGGCTCCGTGCGCTCACTGCTCGCCGAGCATGTGCCCGACGACGTGCGCGCGCGCGTCACCGACGCGATCGGCGTCGCCGGGACCCTCACCACGCTCGCCGCGCTCGACCTCGAGCTCGCCGCGTACGACCGCGAGCGCGTGCACGGACACCGGCTCGGGCGCGATGCCGCACGTGCGCAGCTCGAACGGCTCGCGTCGCTGCCCGTCTCCGAGCGCCGCGAGCTGCCGGCGATAGAGCCCGAGCGCGCACCGGTGATCGTCGCCGGCGCGGTGATCCTCACCGAGACCCTCGACTACTTCGGCCTCGACGCGATCGAGGTGAGCGAGCGCGACATCCTCGACGGGGCCGCGTTCGCAGCAGCCGAGCTGCCCCTGCCTGACGAGGGCGCCGCGCCGCCCGGCGCCTACACCTGTTGCTAGACCGCGCCCAGACTGCAGAACTACAAGAGATCCTCGACGCCTTTACCCCTACGCACGTTCGCTCACGTAGGTCACGTAAGGATCGCCGTCGAAGACGATCGCCGCTCCCTCGCGCATCCCGATCTTCTCAGCGACGCGGCGGGACGCGAGGTTGTCGGGATAGATCATGGCGACCAGCCGCGTCTGCGCGAAGCGGGCGAACGCGAGGTCGCGAACGCCGGCCGCGGCCTCCGTGGCGATGCCCCGGTTCCACGACGTCTTCATCGTGTGCCAGCCGATCTCCGTCGCCGAAGCGCCTTCGAGTACGAGCGGCCTGATCCCGCAGTACCCGAGAAACTCCGACGTCGGGCGAGACTCGATCAGCCAGAAGCCGAACCCACGCTCCTCGTACAGGGAAAGGTTCCGACCGATCCACGCGCACGCTTCAGCTCGCGTTCTGGGGCCAGGGTAGAACCGCATCTGCTCCTCGTCCGCCACCATCGCGGCGAGCTCGTCGAGGTCGTCCGGACGGAACTCGCGCAGCCTCAAGCGCCGGGTTTCGAAGATCGCCGTCATCTCCGTAGATGTTCCAGCCCTTCGCCTGCTCAGGCAACGGCTGTGCCCGAAAACCATCCCAACGCGAATCCGCAGTCTCGACCGGACCTAGAGGCTTGATGTGGATTGGCCGCACGCACGGCTGGTGTGCCAGACGCGGCGCGCTTCGTCCGGATCCGGCTTGAACGTAGAACCACCATGCCCTGCGCCGGATCCGGCCAAATCGCTTGGTCTGGCCCATCCCCGCACGCACGTCTAATCCACAT
>DATCOE010000191.1:0-13990 GCA_036564885.1 Gaiellaceae bacterium
GCACGACCGGCCTCTGTTCCACTGGCGTTTGAGCTAGCGAGTGCACGAGGCGGCGGAGGTAGGTCGTAGCAATCGCGAAGGCGCCTTGAGCCCTGCATCCCGGATGGGCGGATTGATCGGCTCAACGCAGTGGGGTGCGCCTCTTCGGCGGCGAGGCGGAACGTGAGGGCACCGCGCTCGACCTCGGTGCGCGCATCGCGAATCGGCTTTTCCCGCCTCGGTGGCGAGTTGCCGCGAGAGCTCGTCGGCGCGGTCGAGGATGCCGCGGCTGACGGCGTGGAGGGCGGCCGAGCGTTCGTACGCGACCAGGGCTGCTAGCGGCTCTTCGGCGGCGAGCGCTCCTTCGACGGCCTGCTCGTACTCGGCCTCGAGCGCGTGGTAGGTGACGGCGATCGGGCGGCGGTCGTTACCGGGCGGAATCACCTCGACCGGCTCAGCAGTCGTCACGAACGCTCCCGCGACGCAGATTGGACGGCAGCAGACCATCCGAGCCTCGGGTGCAGTCGATATCATCGGGCATCACGGCCATGGCCTCATCACTATACAAAGTTTGTTGCAGACCTTTTGGGCCTCTCTGAGCCTAGATTTTGAGCCATTTACCAAACTCCGGACGCCAAGATGACGGAGGAAAACCCGTGACAGCAACAAATTATGCTGTTACAGTCGCGGCCTCGCGCTCGGTCGGGCAGCGCGGCTCAACATGGAAGAGGTGAACTGCGCACGATGAAGCGATCTCACAGGCAGGTGGCGCTCATTCTCGTGGCCCTCGCGGCCTCGATCGCAATCGGCGTCTCCGCCGCCGGCGCCTCGCCGAAGACTGCGGGCACGACCGGAACGCGCGCTGCGGACACGGTCAACATCGTCGAAGCGGGATCCCAGGACTTCAGCAGCCTCGACGTCGTCTTCTGGGTGAACCTGTTGAAGAAGAACGGCATCAACGTCAACTTCAACATCATCAGCGACGCGGCGACCGCACTGAAGACGGTCATCTCCGGCCAGGCGGATGTGTTCATCGGCTCGCTGCCGACCGCCATCCTCGCGGTCGCGAACGGCGGCGCGAGCATCCACGTCATCGCCGCGAACGACCAGGCGAGCGACTACGTCCTCGTCGCCAAGTCGGGCATCACGCTCAGCAATCTGAACGGAAAGACCATGGGCATCGACACGCCCGGATCGGCAGGTCAGGTCGCCGCTCAGCTCGGCCTCCAGAAGAAGGGCGTCGACCCGTCGATCATCCACTACGTCACGATCGGCGGCTCGAGCGCACGGCTCACCGCCATCCTGGCGGGCAGGATCGACCTGGCGCCTCTCCACTACCCGGGCGCGCTGGCGGCGATCGCCACCGGCAAGGTGACCCAGCTCGTGAACGTCGGGAAGGAGATCGGTCCGTACATCCAGTCCGGCCTGATCGCGAACGACAACTTCGCGAAGAACCGCGCGCTCGCCCAGAAGGTCGTGAACGCATTCATCAACGCCGAGCGGTGGGCGAACTCGAACAAGTTCAACTACATCACGTTCGCGCAGCAGCAGAACCTGACGCAGGGCCTCACCGGCCAGCAGATGACGCAGGTCTGGGACTTCTACCGCGACGCCGCGTTCTTCGGCATCAACGGCGGCATCTGCGCGAAGTACGTCAATGCAATGGTGTCGCTGAACCAGAAGCTCGGCTCGCTGCCGGCCTCGAGCCCGCCGCCGTCGGCGTACATCAACCGGTCGTTCGTCCAGGCCTACCTGAAAGCGCACCACCGCAAGCCTGGAACCTGCTAGATCGCCTGGAAAAAACGCGCGGCCGGGTGGGATCCAGCCCGGCCGCGCTCGTTCGTGAAACGGAAGGGTTGAGCTGCTCGAGATCCGACATCTCCAGAAGACCTACGGCGACTCGCCCACACCGGCGCTCGCCGACTTCAACCTGAAGGTCGACTCCGCCGAGTTCGTCTCGCTGATCGGTCCGAGCGGTTGCGGCAAGACGACGGCGCTGCGGATCGTCACGGGGCTCCTGGAGCAGTCCGGCGGCGAGGTCTACGTCGACGGGCGTCTGAGCACCGGGCCGTCCCGCGACAAGTCGATCGTCTTCCAGCTCTTCAACCTCTTTCCGTGGCGCACCGCCCTCGCGAACGTCGCCTACGGCCTCGAGGTGCAGGGTGTGCCGAAGAAGCAGCGGCTGGACGCGGCGGCGGAGTACCTCGAGCTCGTCGGTCTCGGCCACCGGTTCGACCACTATCCGTCACAGCTCTCAGGCGGCGAGTGCCAGCGCGTCGGACTCGCACGCGCGCTCGCGATCGAGCCGAAGCTGATCCTCATGGACGAGCCCTTCGGCTCGCTCGACGCGCTCACGCGCGAGCACCTCCAGGAGATGGTGCAGAAGATCTGCGCCGAGCGCAGCCTGACAGTGCTGTTCGTCACCCACTCGATCGACGAGGCGATCTTCCTTTCCGACCGCATCGTCGTCATGGGCGTTCCCGGTCGGGTGATCGGCGAGTTCGCCGTCGACCTGCCGCGCCCGCGCAACGAGTACGACTGGCGCGCGACGAGTGCGTACGCGGAGATGCGCGGTGAGGTGTGGCGTCTCTTGCGTGTCGAGCTCGAGAACATCGAGGCGCCTGCGGCCGCATGAGCAGCGTCGGAGGAGAGGCGATCGCGACGACGCCTCCCACCGCTGCCGCGTGGGCGCGGAGGGTGCGCGGGTGGCTCGCGAAACCGGTCGTTCTGCGGCTGCTCTCGGTCGCGGTCGTGCTCGTCGGCTGGCAGCTCTTCGGCACGGCCTACTCGACCTCGTACCCGTCGTCGATCTTCCATTCGGCGATCAAGACGCTGTGGAGCGACGTTGTTCCCGCGTTCAAGGACACGCTCGAAGGCTTCGGGGTCGGCTACTCGATCTGCATCGTCGCCGGTGTCCCGATCGGGCTGTTGATGGCCCGGTCGCGTCTCGTGGAGCTCGTGCTCGAGCCCTACGTCAGCGCGCTCTATGCGACGCCGCGTCTGGCGCTCATCCCCGTCCTGATCCTCTGGCTCGGCGTCAACTTTCAGCTCCGGATGGCCGTCGTGATCGTGTCGGGCCTCTTCCCGATCGTGCTGAACGCGTATCTCGGCGGCCGGGAGGTCGACCCCAACCTGCTCGACGTCGGCACGGCCTTCTCCGCGAACAGCTTTCAGATCCTGCGGACCGTGGTGTACCCGGGCTCGCTCCCGTACATCTTCGCCGGCATACGGATCGGGCTCGGCCGTGCGTTCATCGGGATCATCGTCGCCGAGATCGAGACGTCGGCGATCGGAATCGGCAATCTCATCAGCTCCGACGCCGGATCGCTGCAGATGGCTGCGATGTGGGTTGCGATCATCAGCCTCGGCGTCGTGAGCATCCTGCTCAGTACGGGCCTGAAATGGGCCGAGCGCTGGTCGACGATGCCGTGGCTGCGCACGAGGAGGATCCGCGGATGGCTGTAGCGCGGGCAAGCAACGAGGCTGTGGCAGTGACCCTGCCGAAGCCGCCTCAGGCGAAGGCGCCCTTCCTCTACCGCGCGAGCGGGATCTGGGGCGTGCGCATCGTCACCGCGGCGACCATTCTCGGCGCGTGGCAGCTGTACGCGCGTAACCTCCCCCGCGCACTCGGGGCGCCGCCGTCCGAGATCGCGTCGGCGGCCTGGCACCAGATCTCGAGCGGTTCGATCGTGCAGCCCCTCGAGAGCAGCATGATCGCGCTCTCGCTCGGCTTCGTCCTCGCGCTCGCAGTGGGTATCCCGATCGGCATCGCGATGGGCCGGTGGAGGCCGATCGAGCACGTGCTCGATCCGTACATCTCGTTCCTCTATGCGCTGCCGCACGTCGCTTTCGTGCCGCTGATGATCGTGTGGTTCGGGTTCGAGCTCAAGTTCCGGCTCGCATACGTGCTTCTGTCCGCGGTCTTCCCCGTGATCATCAACACGATGACCGGCGTGAAGAACGTCGACCCGGAGCTGCTCGCGGTCGGCAGGAGCCTCTGCGCGAGCACAACGCGTGTCCTGCGCACGATCATCCTGCCGTCGGCGTCGCCGTACATCGTCGCGGGCGCACGACAGGCGTTCTCGTCGGCATGGGTCGGCGTGGTCGTCGCCGAGGTGCTCGCCACCCAGGACGGGCTCGGCGGACTGATCACGCACTACAGCAACTTCTTCCTGACCGCGGACATGTACGTCCCGATCCTCTTCATCATGTTCATCGCGGTAACGATCCAGGCCATGGCCGACTTCGCCCAGGCACGGCTCACGCCGTGGAGCACCCTGAACCGCCGTCGGCACTAGAGATGGTTGATGCCACGACAATGCACGCCTGGATGGTGGCTCATGCGCGGCGCCGTGCGGCCGGCCCAGCCTTGGCAAGGCAACCAGCCTTGCCTTCGGCCGGCCCGACCACACGGCTTGGCCTGAGCCATCCCCAGACGCACCCCGCCATGGCATCAACCAGCTAGGAACGGAGACGATGGAGTACAACGACCTCAGGGACTGGATCGCGCGCGCGGACGAGCTCGGCGAGCTGCGCGTCGTCAAGGGTGCGACGTGGGAGCAGGAGATCGGCGAGATCTCCGAGATGCTCGTCCACACGCTCGGCGCGCCGACTGTCCTCTTCGACGACATCCCGGGCTACCCGACGGGCCAGCGGGTTCTGGTGAACGCCAACGCGACGCGCAGCCGCCTCGCTCTGACGCTCGGCCTCCCGACCGACATCGACCGGCGGCCGCTGATGGACGAGTTCCTGCGCCTCACGGAGAGCGACCGGGCGGTCGAGCCCCAGCTCGTCGACGACGCCCCGCTGTTCGAGAACGTGCAGCGCGGAGACGACGTCGACGTCTACACGTTCCCGACCCCGCAGTGGCATCCCGAAGACGGCGGGCGCTACATCGGAACCGGCGTCGCGATCGTCACCGAGGATCCGGACAGCGGCTGGCTGAATCTCGGCTGCTACCGAGTGATGATTCACGACGACAAGAACGTCGGTCTCTACATCTCCCCGGGCAAGCACGGACGCCAGATGCGAGACAAGTATTTCGACCGGGGCGAGCCGTGCCCGGTCGCAGTCGTCTGCGGGATGGACCCGCTCATCTTCGCCTCGTCGACGATCGAGGTCCCGTTCGGGATCTCCGAGTACGAGTGGGCGGGCGCGATCCGCGGCGAGCCGTACAAGGTCGTCAAGGCGCCGATCACCGGGTTGCCCGTGCCGGCGTCGTCGGAGATCGTGCTCGAGGGGTACATCTATGCCGACAAGATGGCGCCCGAAGGCCCGTTCGGCGAGTGGACGGGGTACTACGGCGACCGACGCGAGGCCGAGCCCGTCCTCACGGTCGAGGGCGTCTATTTCCGCAACGACCCGATCATGCTCGGCGTCCCGCCGAACAAGCCGCCTGCGTACGACCCGTACCTCTACCGGGAGTACCTCAGGTCGGCACTCCTGCTTCGGGAGCTGCGCGGCACCGGTATTCCGGGCATCGCCGACGTCCATTGCTTCGCAGTCGGCGGCACGCGTCTCTTCAATGTCGTCTCGATCGAGCAGAAGTACGCCGGGCACTCACGTCAGACCTTGCACGCATTCGCATCGCTGAACGCTGCGTCGTACATGGGACGACTGGTCGTCGTCGTCGACGACGACATCGACGTGACCGATCTCGAGGACGTGATCTGGGCGATGCTGACGCGCGCCGATCCGCAGCGATCGGTCGACATCGTCACGCGGATGCTCTCGGGCCCGCTCGACCCGGCTCTTCATCCGGACGACAAGCGCTACAACTCTCGTCTGCTCATCGACGCGACGAAACCGTGGGAATGGAAGGACCGGTTTCCCGCGGCGCTCGGGCCGGACGCGAAGACGAAGACCGAGACGCGCAAGAAGTGGGGCCACCTGCTGCGCGGCAACGATTCCCCGGTAGCAGAGAGCATCTGAGGCTCGTCGTACTCGCCACCACGGCGGCGGCATGACGGTTGCCGTACGCGGGCCCGCGGTCGCGTGGCGCGTCGTGCGGTCACGGAACTTCGGGCCGTACTTCGTCGGGAACGCCGCCTCCGCGAGTGGGACGTGGTTCCAGAACCTCGCTGCGTCGATCGTCATCTTCCGCCTGACGCACTCGGCGTTCCTGCTCGGTCTGCTCAACTTCTGCCAGTTCGCGCCGGTGCTCGTGCTGGCGCCTTGGGCAGGCGGTGTCGCAGACCGCTTCGATCGCCGGCGTCTCCTCCTCATCACGCAGACGCTTGCGGCCGTGCTCAGCGGCGTGCTCGCAGCGCTGGCCTGGCACGGCCTCGCGACGCAGTGGGTCATCATCGGCTGCTCGGGCGGCCTCGGCATCCTCACGGCGTTCTCGAACCCGGCGCAGACGGCGTTGATCGGCTCCCTCGTCTCACGGGAGGACCTGCCGCAGGCGATCGCCCTGAACTCGATGACGTTCAACCTCGCGCGTGCGATCGGCCCCGCAGGTGCCGCAGGTGTCATCGCGGCATTCGGTGCGCCGCCGGCCTTCGCGTTGAACGCGTTCTCGTATCTCCTGCTCGTCGGCGCGCTCGCGGTCGTGCGACCCAAGCCGTACGCGCGGGCGAAGAAGGCGTCGCTGCGGGAGAGCTTCGGCCTGTTGCGCGCGGATCCGAAGCTCGCCGCCTACCTCGCGATCGTGATGACCGTCAGCTTCGCCTCCGATCCGGTGAACACCGAGTCGCCGGCGCTCGCGCATCAGTTCGGCCACGCGACGGTCTGGGCGGGGGCGATCGTCGGCTTCTTCGGAGCGGGAGCGGTCTTTGCCGCGCTCCTCGTCGCCGGCCGCGTCGCCGGCTCGCGCAGGCGCATGGCGGGAACGCTCGGCTTGCTCGGCGCGGGCATCGCCCTCGCGGGCGCGAGCCCGTGGCTCCCGCTCGCGTGCGTGTTTCTCGGCATCGCCGGCTTCGGCTACCTGAGCTCGAACACCTCGGCGACGGCACGGCTCCAACTGGGGGTCGGCGAGGGCCAGCGCGGGCGGATCATGGCGCTGTGGTCGATCGCGTTCCTCGGGGTGCGACCGATTGCGAGCATCTGTGACGGCGCGCTCGCGGGGACACTCGGGGCCCGTGCCGCCGCCGCGATCATGGCGATCCCGGCGTTCGTCGTCGCCGCCGCGCTCGTGCGCAGCCGGCCGCGCTACACGGTCCCGCGGCCGACCGAGCGGGCGAGGTAGGTCCACGCCATCGCAAGGTGGCGTGCCGACCGCTCACGCTTCAGGAGCGCCTCTTCGTCGCTGCTCGCGATCGCGTGCTCGCCGGCGAGCAGCGCGATCCGGCACGCGCGCTCGAGGTGTGTCGCAGCGGCGACCGCCTGCCCCACGTCGCTGCCGGCGGTCGTGATCCCGTGGTGGGGCATGAGCACGGCGAGTCGTTCGCCGAGGGTGTCGGCCAGCGACTGCCCCAACTCCGCGGTGCGGACGAGGTCGCCTGTCTTCGTGAAGCGCGCGATGTCGGGCGGCACGAAGTGGCTCCCCTCATGCGAGAGCGCTTTGAGCGGCCACCCGGTCGCCGCGAACGCGATCGAGTAGAGCGGATGTGTGTGCACGACCGCGTTCACGTCGGGGCGGCGAGCCATGATCTCGGTGTGGATCGGGTACTCGACGTGTCTTCCCGCTGAGCCCTCCAGTGCCTCTCCGTCCCAGCCGATGAGGACGATGTCGTCCTCGGTGACCTCGTCGAAGCCGAGATTGCTTCCCTTCAGCCACACGCCACGACCCTCGGGATCGCGAATCGATACGTGACCCCAGACCATGTCCGCCTGGCCTGCAGCTTCGAGGACACGGCAGGCCGTGACGATGTCGTGACGCAGCTGTGCGTGATCCACGACGCAATTAAAGCCGTACGCCGAGGATGTCGGTCGTCTGGGCGCTGTTGGTCGTCGTGCAGGCGCTGAAGTACTACTTCCGCCGTCCACCGACCGAGCAGGACCTCTCGCGCGCAGTCCAGCAGCTGCAGAGCCGCTGAGCTACCTCGCAGCGCGTCCGGCCGGCACGCTGACGGCGCGTCGACGTTCGAGGCGGAGCGCGAGCAACGGGCAGGCCGCGACGGCGCGCCGCGCGTGCGGCTCGAGCGAACGCGGCACCGGGGCTGCGTCGATGATCGGATAGCCCCACTCGTCGAGCGTGATCCGCTCGGGCAGCAACTCCGCGCACAGGCCGTGCGCGTCGCACAGGATCGGATTGACGCGAAGGACGAGATCGCTCATGGAATCGGGAGGACCGGACGGCCGTGCCCCAGGCACGGTTGCCTGTGCAGATGTCGGTCGACCTCGTCGGCAAAGACGCGGAGCGCGCTCGCAACGAGCCGAGCCGCACCGTCGGGGTGGCGACATGCGCCACGCCCGGCGATCTGTGCGAGGCGGCGCTGCAGGAGCGCGACGTCGGCTGTGCGCTTGTCGCGTCGCACCAACTGCTCGAGGCTGTCGGTAATCGCCGCGAGACCGTGGACGCACGGCCCGCACTGCCCTGCGCTCTGCTCCGCGAGATAGTGCGCGACGCGCGCCGTCTCCACGACGCCGCACGCATCCGCCGGCAGGACGACGATCGCTCGGGCGCCGAGCGCGGCCCCGACGCGGGTGAGGCCGGCGTTCGAGAGCGCGGCGCGAGTCGCATCCGGCGCGCTCACCCACGTACCGAAGTAGCCGCCGACGAGATAGGCCTGAGCACTGTGGTCGGCTTCCGCCTCAGCCAGCAGGTCCGCGAACGGGCTGCCGAGCTCGATCTCGTACACACCGGGAGTGCGTACCGCCCCGGACACCGTCACGAGCGCCGACCCCGGCTCGTCGGCGGTTCCGACCGCACGGAACCACGTCGCGCCGAAGCGCGCGATGAGCGCGAGATGCGCCAGCGTCTCGACGTTGAGGACGACCGTCGGAGCGCCGCCGACACCACGTTCGTACGGGCGCGGCGGCGTGAACGTCGGCAGGGCCGGCCCGCCGTTCAGGAACTGGACGAGTGCGGTCTCCTCTCCGGCGACGAAGCGGTCCGGGACGACCGCGGTCTGCACCACGATCCCGCCGTCTTTGCGGCGTTCCGCAAGTGCGCCCGCGACCGCGGCGTGCACCGCGGACGTCGTCGCGATCACGACCTTCTTCGCGCCGACCGCACGGGCTGCCAGCACCGCACCGTCGATGACCAGATGGGGAGCGTAGGCGAGCAGCACCTTGTCCTTGCCCGACGGCGGCTCTCCCTCGGTGCCGTTCGCGACGACGATCGGCCGCGTCCGTGTGCCGAGCACCGATTCGAGCTTTGCGGCCGTGGGAAAACCGGCTCCCCCGCGACCGGTCAGTCCCGACTCGGCGACCCGGTCGCGCAGTTCCGCCGGGCGGAGCTCGAGGGGAAGCGGACCGTACCGCTCGACGTGCGCCGCGAGCGAAACCGGACGACCGTCTCGGCGTAACCCGCTCAGCAAGCGCGGTGCCGCCGCGGTCGCGATTGTCTCGACCGCGCTCACTGGAGGCTCGTCGGGTTTCCGTGCACCGTGCCCGTCGCCGTGCCCGTCGCCGGATCGAGCCGGAGGTCGACGCGCAGCGAGAGCCCGCTCGTCTGTCCATTGAGGGAGAGCAGGATGCGGTTGCCCTCCAGCCCGACGATCTTGCCCACGTAGGCGTTCGGGAACGCCGCCGGCCCGTAGCTCGCGCCGCTCGCGGTCATCGCCACGCCGCCGCCCTCGGCCGGCTCGCCCTGGAGGCGGATCCAGAGCACCCCTGAGTTGCCGCCGCTCGTGCGACCGGAGATGTTCACGAGCACGCGGCCGTTCGCGTCCTGCGACGACTCCCGGACCCGGCCGCTGAACGTGCCCGTGAACGCGCTCGTCGGGAGCTTGATGGCCGGCGCCGCCACGGCACGGCGGGAGCCGGCGGTGGCGACTTTGCGGAGAAGCAGCGCCCGCGGCGTGCCTGCGCGTGCCGCCCAGCCGAGGCGCGCCGGCCCTGCGAGATACCAGCCGCCGATCACGAGCGGGAGGGCGAGCGCAGCCACGGTGCTCGCCGTGCGCACGCCCGGCGTCGCCCGACTCGCCCCGACGCGCCAGAGGACCGCGGCGACGACGCCGGCGACGCAGGTCGCGGTCAGGACCTGCAGCCAGGTGACGCGCGCGTCGGTGCCGGTGCCCAGCCCGTGCACGAGTGCGATCGGCCACGAGGCATACGCGAGCCAGTGCAAGGCGCGCCATCTGCCGTAGCCGATACGCGCGCGCAGCAGGCTCGTGATCGTCAACGCGAGCAGGAGGTCGAACGCGACGGCGCCGAGACCGAGCCAGACGGGGCGGTAGGGCGAGGTGAACGGGACGACGGCGTTGAGCAAGGAGATCGGCGCGTAGCCGTCGGCGACCGTCGTGATCACGTGCAGAGCGATGAAGATGAGCGCGAGCAGCGTGAGATTGCGGTGGAGGCCGGCGACGACGAAGCGCGGCCAGCGGGTGCTCCGCCAGCGCGTCACGCCTGCCACGCCCAGCACGACGATCGCGGTGAGCAGCAGCAGGGAGACGACGCCGGCGCCGCGCGTCGCAAACCACAACGCGTGCGAGCTCACGCTGCATCCTCCGGCCACCCGGCCACGGCAATGCTGTCACCGTCGAGGGTCACGAGGCGTGCAGGTAGCCGGCGGGCTTCGAGCCAGGCCGGTGCGTCGTCGAGGAGGAACGATGCGGTGCTCGCGACGTTTGCGTCCACGCACGTCTTCGCCGCCACGCTGATCGTCCGCCACGGCGACTCTGCCGGCCGTCCGGTGCGTGGATCGACGAGATGGTGCAGCTCGACGGCTCCGCTACGCCAGCGGCGCACCGTCGTCGACGACGTCGCGAGGCCGCCGGCCTCGAGTGCCACCGTCGGGCCGGGAGCGTCGAGCGGAGCCGCGTGATCGTCGGCGATCCGCACGGGCCAGCCGCCCGCGGGTGCTGCGCCGGCGACTGCGATGTCGCCGCCGAGCCCGACGAGCGCTCCGCCCGCGACCGCGGCCGCCGCTGTCGCTGCGCGGTCGCACACGAGTGCCTTGGCGGTCGCACCGAGGTCGAGCTCGACGCCCGCGGGGACGCGCACCGTCGCAGCGTCCTCGTCGAGCTCGATGGTCTGCCAGCCCGGCACGGCGCAGAACTCGGCGCGGAACGTGTTGCCGTCCCGCGCTGCGACGACGCGAAACGTCGAGTCGTAGCCGGACGTACGCAAGGTGCGGCCCACCGTTGGGTCGACGAGACCGCCGCTGCTGCGCGCCGCGTCGAGCGCGACACGCAACGCCTCCAGCAGCAGCGGACCGATCGCGACGCGTTCCCCACCTGCGCGGTTGACGCGCGAGAGCTCGCTGTCTGGCCGGAAGCGGCTGCAGGCGCGGTCGATCGCGTCGAGCTCTCGCTCGACGGCGGCGCACGCGGCGCCCTCGCACGCCCGGTCGGCCGCCACGATCACGGCAGTGGTGCCGAGGGCACGGAAGGAGAGGGTCACGTGCCTCCGGAGACGGCGACAGGAGGCGCCTGCGTCTGCACGGGCGGCGAGGCAGGCGCGGACGACGCGGCCTGCACGGCCGCGCTCTGTGCCGGCACGAGTGGCGGCGGCGATGCGCTCCGTTGCGTCGCACGCACGGGCGTCGAGGATGGCTGCACCGTGTGCTGGCCGGGCAGCGCCCTCGCGGCGAGCCCTGCGAAGGCAGCGACGAGAGCGCCTGCCGCGGCGAGCGCGACCGACGTCGTGCGCCGCAGGCGCCGGAGCGCCCGGTCTCGGTCGCTCGTGCTGGTCTCGCGCATGCCCTCAGTGGAGCAGCGCGAGATGAAGGTCAGATGAGGGCGTGAGCCGGCTGGGCCACGCGAGCGCGCGGGAGCGCCAGCCAGACGTCTGCGCCGCCTTCCGGCCGGTTGGCGGCGCCTACCGAGCCGCCGTGAGCCTGCGCGATCAGGGCGACGATCGACAGCCCGAGCCCACTGCCGCCTCGGCTTCGCGCTTCGTCCGCGCGGCTGAAACGGTCGAACGCGCGCTCGAGGAAGCCGTCCGGGAAACCGGCTCCGGCGTCGGTGACGTGCAACTCGACGATGTGGTCCCGCTCGACGGCGAAGAGGTCGATCGCACCCGCGCCGTGCGCGAGCGCGTTCTCGACGAGGTTCGCAAGCGCCTGCTCGATGCGCACCGGGTCGGCATCGACAGCTGCGCTCGTCGGGTGCGTTTCGACCTCCTGGCCCCGCTCGTCGGCCCGCCGCGCGAAGCGCTCGCCGACGGTGGAGAAGAGCTCGTCCACCCTCACGCGCGCCGACCGGATCGGCAACGCACCCTGGTCGGCTCGGGCGATCAGCAGCAGATCCTCCGCGAGCTGCGACAGCCGGTCGGCCTCCTGCGCGGCAGAGCGCACTGCGGCTTCGAGCTCGTCGTGAGAGCGCGGACGGCGCAGGGCGAGCTCGAGCTCGGTGCGCAACATGGCGAGCGGGGTGCGCAGCTCGTGGCTCGCATCCGCCACGAACCGCTGCTCGTGCTCGAACGCGGCCTCCAGCCGGCCGAGCATCTCGTTCAGGGTCGTCGCGAGGCGCGAGATCTCGTCGCGGCCGGCGGGAACCGGGAGCCGGCCGGGCGCCGTCGCCGACACTGCGGCGGCGCGGCGGCGCATCGCCTCCACCGGCCGGAGGGCCGCAGCGGCCAGGCCGTAGCCGGCGAGCGAGGCAAGCAGCAGCGCGAGGGGGGAGGCGAAGAGCAGCTCTTTGAACAATCGGTGCAGCGACTCCTTACGCGCATCGAGCGAGCGTGCGACGACAACCGCACCGCCGGGGGCCGGCACCGCGAGATACCTCCAGTCACCGCTCGGGCGCCGGAGCGAGATCGATCCGCGCAGCCGGCGGCCGTCCGCGATGCGCGCGACGTCCTGCTTCGGCACGAGGAGGGGCAGGTTCGCGGGGGTCGAGCGCGTCACCACGCCGGCCGGCGTCACGAGCTCGGCGAGTGTCGCACCACCGCCCGCGCTGTCGGGATCGACGAGGTTACGACCTTCATGTGCGTGGCCGGCCGCCTCCCGTGCCTGCGAGGCGAGCGCCTGGTCGACCGACGTTTCGAGCGCGTTGCCGACACGGACGTACACGAAGAAGCCCATCCCCGTGAGCACCGCTGCCATGACGACCGCGAACGCGAGCGTCAGGCGCAAGCGGATGGGAAGAGCTCTCACGCGTGTGCCTTCAGCCGATAGCCGACACCGCGCACCGTCTCGATCGAGTCGCTGCCGAAGGGCCGGTCGATCTTCTCGCGCAGATAGCGGATGTAGACGTCCACGACGTTCGAGCGGCGCTCGTACGACATGTCCCACGCACCTTCGAGGAGCTGTTCGCGGGTCAGCACGTTGCCGGGTCGTCTCATGAGCAGCTCGAGCATTGCGAATTCCTTCGCCGAGAGCTCGAGCTCCGTCTCGCCGCGCCAGGCGCGGTGCGCGGCGGGGTCGAGTCGCAGGTCGCCGACCTCGACGGTGACCGGCCGCTCCGCGGGCACCCGGCGGGTGAGCGCACGGAGCCGTGCGAGGAGCTCGTCGAACGAGAACGGCTTCGTGAGGTAGTCGTCGGCACCGGCGTCGAGGCCGGTCACGCGGTCACCGACGGCGTCGCGCGCCGTCAGCATCAGCACCGGCGTCCAGACGCCGGCACGCCGTAGCTCGCGGCACGTCTCGATGCCGTCGATGCCCGGCAGCATGATGTCCAGCACGATCACGTCGTACGACGCGGCAGGCGCCATCCAGAGGGCGTCCTCGCCGCGGTCCGCGACATCAGCGGCATGCCCTTCCTCGCGCAGCCCGCGGGCGAGCAGCTCTGCGAGCTTCGGCTGGTCCTCGACGATGAGCACGCGCACGTCCTAGAGGCCTGATGTGAATTGGCCGCACGCACGGCTGGTGTGCCAGACGCGGCGCGTTTCGGCCGGCTCCGGCTTGGACGTAGGAACCGCTATGCCCCGCGCCGGATCCAGCCGAACCGCTTGGTCTGGCCCATCCCCGCACGCACGTCTAATCCACATCAAGCCTCTTAGATGTTCTGCCTCGTGGTCGCAG
>DATCOE010000192.1:0-8490 GCA_036564885.1 Gaiellaceae bacterium
CAGTGTGTGGAAACGGATAGACGAATCCCCCGAACGGGGGAGTGACGGGCCGGCAAGCCCCTGCTCCAATGCGCCGTACCCAACGACAGGCGGTCGCCGATGCGCGCCCGCATGTGTCGAAGGGCCACCTCATGCGGAAGCTTCATCTCCTCCTCGCCCTGTGCTCGCTCGCGTTTGCCCTCGCGGTCGCGCTGCTGAAGCCGCTCCCGAGCCGCGCCGACTCCGGGGACCCCGTGCCGACTCCCGACCCGGCTCCCACGAACACCGACCCGGTCGTCCCGCCGCTCCCCGTCGTCCACGCAGCTCCCGTCCGGAGGCCCGCGGCACTCGTCCACCGCGCCCTGCGCGTCCCCCTCGGTGACAAGGTCGTCAAGTACGCGAAGCACCTGCTCGGCGTCCGCTACGTCTGGGGCGGCAGCTCTCCCGCCTCCGGCTTCGACTGCTCCGGCCTCGTGCGCTACGTCTACGGGCACTTCGGTGTCCGCCTCGCGCATTCGAGCTTCGCGCAGTTCACGAGCGGCTTCCGCGTCAGCCGCAGCGCCCTCAAGCCCGGCGACCTGGTCTTCTTCGACGGCCTCGGGCATGTCGGCATCTACGTCGGCAGCGGCCGGTTCATCCACGCGCCCCACTCGGGCTCGCGCGTCCGAATCGAGTCGCTCGGCGGCTGGTACAGCAACGGGTTCGACGGCGCGCGCCGCCTCGCCGGCGCGCGTTAGTCTCCACCGCTGCCGCGCCTCGCGGGTGCTAGCCGAGCTTCTCGGCCATGGCCGTGAGCAGCTTCCACGCGATCGCGGAGTTGCTCTCGACGAGCGGCCGGAAATCCCACGGCGTCATGCCGTAGCAGAGCATGTCGGAGGTGGCGGTGATCGTCGCGGTGCGTTCCGACCCGGTGAGGAGCGCGATCTCCCCGAAGTAGTCGCCCGGGCCGATGGTGCCGCGATCCGCGCCGTCGACGCTGACCTCGGCCTGGCCGCTCTCGACGACGAAGAAGCCGGCGGCGCCCGCGCCCTCCTGCGTGACCGTGTCGCCTGCCGCGAAGCGGCGCTCGCGCATGGAGCGGGAGATCTGCTCGAGCTCGCGCGCGTCGAGGCCCGCGAAGAGCGGCACCTTCTTCAGCATCTCGACCGAGGCCTTGGCCACGGCGGAGTTATACACCGCAGCGAGCTCTTCGCACGACGCCTCGGCGATTTCGGACACGATACGGCCCGTGAAGCTCACGGTCGTCGGCTGCTCGCCCGCGTGGCCCAATCCCGGCGGCGCGCAATCCGGATATCTCGTCGAGAGCAGCGGGCGCCTCCTGCTCGACTGCGGGCCCGGCGTCCTGGCCCGGCTGCGCGACCGGGAGCCGTGGCCGCTCGTCGACGCGATCGCGCTCACACACTTCCACCTCGACCACTGGGGGGACCTCGTGCCGTGGGTCTTCGGCGCGAGCTTCGGGGCAGGTCGCGATGCGGCGCCGCCGGAGCTCTGGCTACCACCCGGCGGCGAGGAGACGCTCCGGGCGCTCGGCGGGACGCTCGGTTTCGGAGCGCGCCTCGACGACGTCTTCGCGCTGCGCGAGTACGCGGACGGCGTCCCGTTCGAGGCAGCCGGCTTCGACGTGACGCCCGTGCGCCTCACCCACTACGAGGAGCTGACCTTCGGCCTGCGAGTGACCGACGGGCACGCCACGATCGCGTACTCGGGTGACACCGCGCCCACGCCCAAGCTCTCCGAGCTCGCACACGATGCCGATGTCTTTCTCTGCGAGGCGACCCTCGCGGAACCGGAGCCGGCAGACGATCGAGGTCATCTGAGCGCGGACGAGGCGGTCGCCGCCTTCGAAGCCTCGGGAGCGAAACGGCTCATCGTGATCCACCGCCCCGACGAGCTCTCGCTGAGCGGCGGCGTCGAACGCGCCCGGGACGGGCTCGAGCTCGAGCTCTGAGCCGGCCTCTAGATGGTTGATGCCACGGCGGGGTGCGTCTGGGGATGGCTCAGGCCAAGCCGTGTGGTCGGGCCAGCCGAAGGCAAGGCTGGTTGCCTTGCCAAGGCTGGGCCGGCCGCATGGCGCAGTGCATGAGCCACCATCCAGGCGTGCACTGTCGTGGCATCAATCGTCTAGGGGAGCCTGAAGGCGCGCTCGCCGAGCAGGCGGTGCCCTTCGACGGACGGGTGGTCGCCGTCGTCCGTCCACGCGTCTCCCATCCGGTGAGGCCGGTCGGGATCGGCCAGCGTGTCGTGGAACGGAAGGAGCGGCACGCCGAGGTCTTCGGCCACCGCGGCGATGAGCGTGTTGAGACGCGCGATGTCGTTCGCAGCTCGACCGTCGCCGTTGTTCCAGGGAAGGACGTCGACGAGCGCGACGGCGAGCCCGAGAACGTGGCCGCGCTCGACCATGTCCGCGAGGTTGCGAGCGGCCTCCTCGACGGGCCGCTTCTGGACGACGTCGTTGATGCCGCCCTGCACGATCAGCACGCCGACCCCGGCTGCCGCCGCGTCGAGCCGTGCCGCGATCTCGTCGGTGCGCTGGCCGTACACGCCGTGGTTCCGGAAATCGAGCGTCCGGTCGAGCCGGGCCACCCACCATTCCCACTGGCTGCGCTCGTCGAGAGCCGGGCCGATGCGCGCACGCACGTCCGGGTCTGGATCCCACAGCGGCGAGCCGGCGGTGATCGAGTCGCCGAGGCAGGCGATGACGGTGGCATCAACCATCAAGGAAGGCGTAGCGCGCCGGCGCGGTAGTACGCGCGCGCCTGCGCGCGAAAGTAGCCGCCGTCGTCGTCGGCCGAGAGAGAGACGCGCGTGTTTCCGCCGATCGGCTGCGGGTTCGTGACCCCGTCGTGCCGGGCGTCGCACGCACACGTGGTCCCGTCGGCCCCGCCGCCGAAGAGGAAACCCACGTAGCCCGCGTTGACGTACGCGCGCAGATGCGAACGGCCGGCGCTGCCCAGGAGCCACTCGACCCGGTTGTCCTGATAGTGGCCCCACGTGTTGTCGCTCGCGCGCATGAGCGTGTTGCCGAGCGGGATCTGCCAGGCCGCCATGCGCACGCCTGCGAGCTTCACGAAGGTCGCGCCGGACAGCAGATGCCGATGGAAGTCGGCCGGCGTGAACCACGTCTTCGGATTGCCGTTGATCTTGTCGTAGAAGCCCGCATCACGGTCTGAGAAATCCTCGAAGGAGACGTCGAACTTCGCGTGCAACGCGCGATAGAACGTCGCCGACTCCGTCGCGTAGGCGCGCACTGTCGCGTCGCCCGGATCCTCGAAGACGATGTCGTGCCTCGTGCCCCAGCCGCTCATGTGGTACGCGAGGATCACGTTCGGCGCAAGGGAGTCGCGAAGACGCACCCACTGCTGTGCGAACGCGGATCCGAGCGAGACCGCGCCCGCCTGCTCGAGGTAGCCCCAGAGGTCGGGCTCGACGTGCACGACGACCGGCTTCGTGCCGCGCACCCGTTGGAGCAGCAAGCGCACGTCCTGCCAGTACGCCTGCATCACCTGCGCATCACGGAGATGCGCGAGATCCGTCTGCGCCTCGTCGGTGCCGTGCGGATTCGACTGCAGAAGCATGTAGTAGGTGAGCACCGGAGTCGTGTTGTGCGACCACGAGTCCTGCACGTACATCGACGCGAACGAGCCGTCGAGGTTCCACGTCGCCCAGCCCTGCCCGGTGTTCACGCCTCCGGCGAGGTACTGATAGCGGAAGCCGAACGGCGCCGACGTGCGGAGCGCAGCCGCGCCGCCCGGCGCGTCGGTGAGGCCGACCTGAAGCGTCTTCGGCCAGCCGTGCGGCAACGGCGGGAGCTTCGCCGCGGCGGGCGCCGCGAAGACGAGGAAGGCGAGCAGTGTGAGGAGACCGCGCATGCTCATGAAGACGCCGACGCGGTGGAAAACCTACGGAGATGGTCGAGGCTTGAGGTCGACGATCAGCTCGCACTCGAGCGCCTCGGCGATCTTCAGCAGCGTGTCGATTCTCGGCGGCCGGCCGCCGCGCTCGAGACGGGCGATCGCCGACTGCGTGGTGCCGACGAGCTCGGCGAGCTCGCGCTGCGACATGCCGATTGCGGCGCGGCGCTCGGAGACCTTCCCTGCGATCGCAGCGAAGAACCAGCCGCGGTCGCCGGTGGCGATGCGCTCGCGCAGCCTCTCGAGCGGCCGGGCGGGTTCGGGACGAGCGTGTGCTGCCATGCCCCAAAGCATAGCACTCGTGCTATGTCGCGGGAATCAAGGACTCCTACAGCGGCAGTACGGGATCCCCGATGCGCACGCGCCCAGGCACGACGACCGCGCCGTAGACGCCGAACGGCAAGGGCTCGTTGCGCCCCTCTCGCCGGTAGCGCGCGAGCGTACCCAGCGTGTCGAAGTCGGTGACGCCCGTGTCAGGGTCGAGAGTGGCGACGACGCACCGACCGACGTCGCCGTTGAAGAAGAGGACGGCGTCGCCAACCTGCACTTTCGTGCCGAGCCACTCGTCCTCCTCGTGCGCACCGACCCCGTCGATCTCGAACAGCATCCGGAAATGGCGACCGTCGATCGGGCGATCGGCGCCGCCCTCTTCGCTGAGCCGCTCGAGCGACGCAACCGAGACGAGGGAGATGTCGCCACCGCGAAAACCGCGGTCGGTCGCGTGATCCTCGGCCCAGAGCAGCGTGACCGGCCGCCCCGCAACCCGCGAGATCGCCGCCTCCCAGGGGCCCACGACGCGGAGCGACGGAAGCGGATGCCGCCACAGCTCCGCCACGACCGGGTCGCCGAGCTCGACCACGCCTTCGACGCGCTCGCCGTCGGGCAGCGTCAACGCGAGCGTGCGGCTCTCCTCGTCCCACTCCGGCCGGATGCGCATCATCGGCCCGAAGCGCTTGTTGTTGAACAGCCGCCCCTCCTCGTCGACGAGCCAGAACCGCCGGTCGCCGGCGACGCCTCGAGGCCCGACCTCGACCTCGTCCGGATGGACGAGCCCGAGCGACTTCACGGGCGCGATCGAGATCTGCGTCACGCGTCCGCTCATGGCGGGAATGTACCGAGGCGGTCAGGCGGCGGGGCAGCTACCGTGGACGGGACATGGCAGCCGTTCAGCTGAAATGCGCGATCGACGGGTGCGGGGCAACGTGGACCGTCTCGTCGCCCGCGAAGATGAAGGCGTCGATGGAGGAACACCGGCGGAAGGTCCACCCCGATTGGGTGAAGCCCGAGCCGAAGACGATGTCGTCGTACCGGCTCGACTACAGCAGTCGCGCCAGACAGTTTTAGGGCCCGAGTTCTCGACCTCGACGCGGCAAGCTACTGCCGGAGATCCGCGACCGCGGCTTTGATGCGCCCGAGAAGCGCCTCGTCCGGATTCGGGTAGCCGTAGCTCACGTCGACGTTCCCGAAACGCTCGTTGTAGGTCATGGCGTTATCCGGACCGAACATCACCTTCGACTCGGTACCGAAGAGCGTGACCGTGAACGCCGAGGGGGCGGGCTTACCGCGCCTCGCCGGACCGAGGATGATCAGACCGTGCTTCGTGTTCCCGTCGTGGCTCATCTCGCCGAGCCGAATCGCGTGCGACGCGAAGGCGCGCTCCACCTGCTCGACTGTGTAGTGATCCTGACTCGTCATGTAGACGGTGGTCGTCGAGCTCGTAGGGTGGTAGCCAGGGCGCGCGAACGTGAACACCGCGCCGACGACCACGAGGGCAACCGCGACGACGGAGACAGAGATCGAGTGGCGAATGAGCCAGGTCACCTGTCACAGGATCGGCTCTCACGACCGGCGGCTGTAGTTCCCCATTGGGAAACCGGCTCAGAAGTAGAACTGCGACCAGGCCGTCCACCAGTCATCGGCCTTCGAGACGAGGGTCAGGTCGCCGGTCTGCTCGACGCCACGGCGGTTGCGGTACTCGACGAGCCGGTCGGCGAACGTGAACTCGATCTCGATCTCGCACGGGCGACCCGGGTCGTACGGCGAAACGGCGCGAAGATCCTTCAAGGCGCGCTTCGCCCCATCCTCGATCAGCGCGCACGCCTCCTTCGGCGTCTTCGAGCGCGCACTGAAGCGGCCGAGCCCAACCTTCACCTCGACCGTCGTGAGGCCGTCGCCGAGGAGCGCCCGCGCCTCTCCGCACGTCGCCCGGTCGCCGGTCACGAGCAGCACCGGGCAACCCCAGTGCCCGCAGAGGGCCGCGTTGATTCCGGTCTCGCCGACCGAGACGCCGTTGAAGCGCAGGTTGCGCCAGCCCTGCGCCGAGACGGTGTGCGAGAGAACGCCGTCCGGCGTTCCGGCCTTCGCGTGCATGCCGACGAAGAGCGCCGCGTCGCAGCCCTCCTCGAGGAACTCCGTGTACTCCGTCCACTCGTTCTGGATGACGAACTCGCAGTCGGAATCGAGCTGATCGGGCAGCAGCGAGTTGAACGTGTAGTCGCCGCCGGCGCCGTGGCAGTCCATGACGACGATCTCCTTCGCGCCCGCCTTCTTCGCGCCGCGGACGGCCGCGTTGATCTCCTCCGTGTAGAGCCTGCGCCCTTCGTGGTACAGCGTCTGGTCGCCGCCCGTCTGCGCCCACTTGACGATGCCGGCGACGCCTTCGATGTCGCTGATGATGTGGACGCGCACGGCGGGAGACTACTCTCCTCTCGTGGACACAGGGCTCGCGGGCAAGCGCGTCGTCGTCACCGGAGCCTCGGGCGGGATCGGCTCCGCTTGCGCGCGTGCATTCGCGGCCGAGGGCGCGCAGGTGGTCGTCCACTACCACCGCGGTCGGGAGCGTGCGGAGGCGCTCGCGTCCCAGCTCGGTGGCGCTCCCGTGATCGGCGCGGACCTGACGGTCGAGGCGGAGGTGGACGCGCTCTTCGCGCAGGCGCGCGAGCAGCTCGGCGGGGTCGACGTCTGCGCGGCAGTGGCGGGCATCTGGCCGGCAGCCGACGAGCCCGCCTGGGAGCTCTCGCTCGAGCGCTGGGAGGCGACGCTGCGCGCGAACCTCACGGCCACGTTCCTCACCTCGCGCGCGTTCCTGCGCGAGGTGCAGCGCACGGGCCACGGCAACCTCGTGCTCGTCGGCTCCACCGCCGGCCGGTTCGGCGAAGCGGGGCACGCGGACTACGCCGCGGCGAAGTCGGCGATCCAGGTCGGGCTCCTGCTCAGCCTGAAGAACGAGATCATGCGCATCGCGCCGCTCGGCCGGGTCAATGCCGTCGCACCGGGTTGGACGTATTCGCCGATGACGCGCGGGGCACTCGACCCCGATGTCGTCGAGCGCGTCACCCGCACGATGCCGCTGCGGAAGGTCGCGATCGCCGACGACATCGCGCGCGCGGTCGTCGTGCTCGCCTCCGACGAGCTCTCGGGGCACATCACCGGCGAGCTCGTCACGGTCGCAGGCGGCATGGAAGGCCGCCTGCTCCACCCTTAGAAGGGTTTGGCGAAAACGAAAGGCGGCGCCTTGCGGCGCCGCCTCGAACGTCCAGACCGCAGGAAAGATTGCCGTCAGTCCCCGGCGCGGAGTTCCACGCCTGTATCGGCGCGCAGCCCTGCGGCCTTGAGTCGTGAACAAGCCGGGTCAACCGAGTACGAGGGATAGGTGAAGTCCGCGCCCCGCTCGATACTCCCACTGCATCCGTCGAGTGGCCCCGATGCGGCGGGGGCCACTCCGGACGCTCCCGAGGACCGAGAGCGTGGGCTGGCGGCGGCCCCGCTCTCCGTCCTCGGGTACCCGCCTGGCCCTCCTTACACTGGCGACCGATGAGCAGGTTTCTCGAGCGGCTGGCCGCCGGCGCACCGATCGTCGCGGACGGCGGCATGGGAGCGCTGCTCGCGAGCGCCGTCTCCCGGCTGCGCTGTCCCGAGGAGGCGAACCTCCGCGCGCCCGAAAGCGTCATCGACGTGCACCTCGGGTACATCCGCGCGGGAGCCGACTTGATCGAGACGAACACGTTCGGCGCGAACCGCCCGAAGCTTGCCCAGCACTTCCTCGAAGACGAGTTCGCTGCGATCAACAGCGCTGCCGTTCGCCTCGCGCGCGAGGCCCGCGAGGTCTCCGGCCGCGACGTTTTCATCGCGGGCTCGATCGGGCCGCTCGGCGACACGGAGCTGCGGGACCTCGAGCCCGCGGCGCTGTACGCGGAGCAAGCCGGCGTTCTCGAGGGTCGCGGCGTCGACCTCTTCATGGCCGAGACGTTCTTCGATCTCCGTGACCTCGAGACGGCGATCGCCGCGATCCGCTCGGTGTCGAGCCTCCCGATCGTCGCACTCATGACCTTCGGCAGCGACGGCGAGACGCTCGCCGGCGTGTCGGCGCATACCGCGGGCGAGCGCCTGCGAGCGCTGGGGCTCGCGGCCTTCGGCGCGAATCACGGGGCCGGGCCGGCGGCGGCGCTGCGGGCGCTCACCGAGATGCGCGCCGACGGCTCCGTCCTCGCGGCGCTGCCGAACGTCGGCCTCGCGAGCATGTCGGGGCAGCGCATCGTGTTCCCGCACGCGACGCCTGCGTACTTCGGCGAGTTCGCGGCGCAGGCGCGCTCGCTCGGCG
>DATCOE010000193.1:0-22374 GCA_036564885.1 Gaiellaceae bacterium
ACCTCGCGGTGTGCAGGCCGCGCGCGAGGTCGCGCTCGTGCTGCTCGACGAGGAGCCGTGCAACCGCCTGGACGCCGCCGAGCAGAACCTGCGTGCTCGTCGGTCTGAAGCGGTCGGCGAGGTCGTACTTCGGGATGGCGACGTCGACGGCGGTCACAGACTCCAAGTATGCCCGCCGGTGCAGGCGACCGCATCCTCCGATCCGGCGCGCAGCGAACGCAGCCTTCGCGTCGCGCTACGTCGTCCGCACGAGCGGGTCCATCGGTATCAGCCACGAGGCGTCGAGCTCGCGGACGTCGCGGCAGCCCATCAGCACCATCGTCCGCTGGAGCTCGCTCCGGAGGATCTCGAGCACGTCCGTCACGCCGCCCGTTCCCCCTGCCGCGAGGCCGTAGAGGTACGGGCGCCCGATCAGGACGCCGTCCGCGCCAAGGCTCAGCCCTTTGACGATGTCCGAGCCGCGGCGGACGCCGCCGTCCAGCAGCACCTGTCCCCGGCCCGCGACGGCGTCGACGATCGCCGGGAGCACGTCGAGCGTGCCCGCCGTTCCCTCGAGCTGGCGGCCACCGTGATTCGACACGACAAGCCCGTCGAGCCCCATCGCCATCGCGAGCTCGGCGTCTTCGGGATCCATGATCCCCTTGACGAAGACCGGGCCCGACCACTGCGCGCGCACCCAGTCCAGATCGGCCCAGCTCATGTCCGGGTAGATGTACTCGGCCTGCGTCTGCACGGAGCGCACGGCAGCGTCCATCCCTCCCTCGTCGACGAGGTTGCGCAGGGAGAACCGCTTGTGCCGGACGAAGCCGTAGGCCCACCGCGGCCGGATCGCGCCGTCGAGGATCCGGCGCGGGGTCAGAAGCGGGGGTATGCCGACGCCTCGGCGTATCTCCCCCTCGCGCAGGCCGTACGTCGGGACGTCGACCGTCACGAAGAGGGCGTGATAGCCGCCGGCTTCGGCGCGGCGCAGCATCTCCCGCATGTGGCCCCGGTTGTTACCCCAGGGGTAGAGCTGGAACCAGTGTGACTCCGCGGTTCCGTCCGCAACCTCCTGCAGCGTGTAGGTCGCTGCGTTGCTCACCACCGAGCGCGTCCCGAATCTCTCCGCGGCCTGCGCGGCGCCGAGCTCGCCGTGCCAGTGCGCGATGCCGGTCAGGCCGGTCGGGGCGAGGAGCACGGGCAGCGAGAGGCCCACACCTGCGATTTCGACGTGCAGGTCGGGCTCGCCGACGCCCGTCAGCACCCGCTGCCTGAGACCCCAGCGCTGGAACGCGTCGAGGTTGCGGCGCAGCGTCACGTGATCCTCGGCACCGCCGTCGATGTACGCCCAGACCATGTCGGGGACGGCCCGGCGGGCTGCGCGCCGATAGTCCTCGACCGTGAGCAGGGCTCGCCCGGCCGAGAGGCGATAGCGGAAGGAACCCCTACCCATGCTCGAGCGGCCGCGACCGGCTGTCACTCTCGATGGTCGAAGACCCGCCGCGTCTTCCGCTCGCTGCGAGGCAGGCGGCCGGGCGGGACCAGCTCGACTTCCGGTCGCACCGACAGCCCCTCGCGCAACTGGTGGGCGAGAGCCTCCCGCAGGCCGGGCCGGTCATCGGCTTCGACGCGCACGACCATCACGTCGCCGCGGCCTGACTCGCGATGGATGTGCAGTTGATACTCCGGCCCGACCCCGTCGACGCGGGAGAGGATCGTCTCGACCTGCGCTGGAAACACGGCGACACCCTTGACCTTGACCATGTCATCGGTTCGCCCGGTCAGCTGCGCGAGGCGTGGATACGGACTGCCGCAGCTGCACGGCTCCGTGTAGAGGCGCGAGACGTCGCGCGTGCGGTAGCGGATCAGCGGCATGCCCTCCTTGCGGAGGGTCGTCACCACGATCTCGCCCTGCTCCCCCGGCGCCACAGGCTCGCCCGTCTCGGGATCGACGATCTCGACGACGAAATAGTCGGACCAATAATGGATCCCGTCGTGCTCGGGGCACTCGATGCCGACCCCGGGCCCGTAGAGCTCGGTGAGGCCGTAGATGTCGAAGGTCTCGATGCCGAGGAGCGACTCGATCCGCTCCCGCATCTGCGGGCCCCAACGCTCCGATCCGAAGATGCCGACGCGGGCGGCGAGCGAGCCGGTGAGGCCACGGGCCTCGACCGTCTCGGCGATCAGCAGCGCGAACGACGAGGTGGCGCAGAGCACGGTGGTGCCGAGGTCGATCATCATCTCGATCTGGAGCTCGAGGTTGCCGGGGCCGGTCGGTACGACCAGCGCGCCCAGTCGCTCCGCCCCCGCCTGGAAACCGGCTCCCGCCGTCCACAGGCCGTAGCCGACCATCACCTGTACCCGGTCGGCGGCCGTGACGCCGGCGGTCGCGAAGCTGCGGGCGAACTGCACGGCCCAGTCCTCGATGTCGCGCGCCGTGTAGGCGCACACCGTCCGCTTGCCGGTGGTGCCCGACGACGCGTGCACGCGCACGAGGGACGACTCCGAAACGGCGGCCCACCCGAGCGGATAGCTGCCCCGCAGGTCCTCCTTCGTGCTGAAGGGAAGGCGCGGCAGGTCGGCGACGCCCGAGATCGAAGCCGGGTCGACGCCCGCAAGCTCGAAGCGGTTGCGCCACCAGGGCGACCCGGCGGCGGCGTGCGCCACCGTCCAGCGGATGCCGGCGTCGACGTGGCCCGCATCCTGTGCGCTCAGGCCTACGTCGGCCGCCGGGGGCACGTCGAGGCCCGCCATCTTCAGCTCCCGGAGAACTGCGGCGGCCGCTTCTCCCGGAACGCCTCGAAGCCCTCGCGGAGGTCGTCGCTGCCGAGCAGCTCGAAGACGGCGTCCCCTTCGCGCAGGAGCCCGGACGGAAGCTCGCGGCCCCAGCTCTCATAGACGAGGCGCTTGATCAGACCGATGGCGAGCGTCGGGCCGGCCGCGAACTGCTCCGCGATCGCGCGCGCGCGCGTGACGACGGCGTCGTCGGGGACGACCTCGTTGACGAGGCCGTACTCGAGCGCCTGAGCGGCCGGCAGCTTCGCACCCGTCGCCATCATCCAGAACGCGCGCGCCGTGCCGACGAGACGCGTCAGCCGCTGCGTCCCGCCTGCGCCCGGCAGCAGTCCGAGCGACGCCTCGGGCAGCCCGAAGACCGCGCCCTCGCCCATTACGCGGACGTCGCAGGCGAGCGCGAGCTCGGCGCCACCGCCGAGCGCGAACTTCTCGATCGCGACGACGACCGGCTTCTCGAGCCGCTCGAGCGCGTCCTCGATTTCGATCTGGCGGCGCATCTTGCGGTAGGTCGAGCGCGTGTGGTCGCTCATCACGCCGATGTCGGCGCCCGCGCACCAGCGCCCGCCCGCGCCCCTGAACAGGATCGCGCGCGCACTCGGGTCCTCGGCGAGCATGTCGAGCACGTCGAGCAGCTCGTCGATCAACTGGGGATTGACGGCGTTCACCGGCGGGCGGTCGAGCGTGATCGTGACGACGCCCGTCTCGGCGCGCTCGACGGTAAGCGTCGTGGTGCTCTCGATGCTCATTCGACTCGACCCTCTCTTTCTCGATCGTTTTCGCCGAAGGTACGCCGCGCTTGGAGCGGCGACAACTCTCTCACCACGCGAGCACGACTCGTCCCGCCGCGGTCCCCGCCTCCAGCCGGGCGATTGCGTCGTCGAGCCCGGAGGGCCCGACGACGTCCGTCGCGACGGCGAGCCGTCCGTCGGCCACGTCATCGAGCAGGCGCGCTGTGACGTCGGCTGGTACGCGCCGGCGCTGCATGTTCAGCGGCAGGAGCGAGACGTCGCCGTGCAGCAGCGCCGGCAGCTCGAAGCAGACGCGCTCGCCGGCGGTGTACCCGACGAGCACGGCGCGTCCGCCTGACCTGACCGACCGGAGCCGCCGCGGTAGCAGCGGGCCGCCGACGGTGTCGATCAGCACGTCGACCGGCTCGTCCGGGTCCTCGTCGTCACGAAGCGCTTCCGCGCCGGCTGGCACTCGCTCCGGCGTGCGCGTCCAGGCGACGACACGGCGCGCGCGGTCGCGTCCGGCAAGCTGAATCACGAGCGACGCGACGGCTCCCGTCGCGCCGGTGACGCCGACGCTCTCGTCGGGGCCGAGGGCGCCGAGGTCGAACGTCGCCGCCCACGCGCTGTTGGCGACGGAGCCGCATGCGGCGGCGAGCGCCGGCTGCATTCCGTCGGGCACGGGCGTGACAGCCGCCGCCGGCGCGACGACGTACTCGGCCCACGTGCCGGGCCGCACCGCGCCGAGCCCGCCCCCGAAGACGCGCACGCGAGCGTCGAGTGAGAGATCGACACCGGCACCAAGGCCGGCGACGCGGCCCGCGCCCTCGAGGCCAGGCACGAATGGGAGCGGCTGGCCCGCCGGCAGCGTGCCGGCCGCAACGCCGAGGTCGTGGTGGCCGATCACCGTCCCCTCGAGCCGGACGAGCACCTCGCCCGCGCCGGGCGCCGGCACCGCGACGCGGTCGAGCCGCGGTGCTTCGCCGAGCACGTGGACGCGCAGCGCGGCCATCGTCTCCGGCAGCGTCACGTCAGTACGACCGCGGCAGGCCGAGATCGTGCTGGGCAAGATAATTCAGCGTCATCTCGTCCGACACCGGGCTGATCCGGTAGAGGCGCAGGTTCCGCCAGTGCCGCTCGATCCCGGAATCGACGACGTAGCCCGCGCCGCCGTACACCTGAATCGCCCAGTCCGCCGCGTCGAGCGCCGCGTGTGCGGCCGCGTACTTCGCCATCGCCGCGGCGACGCCGCAGTCGCGCCCGTTGTCGTAGAGCCAGGCGGCCTCGTAGACCTTCAGCCGCGCGGTCTCCAGGTAGACGCGCGCCCTCGCGAGCGGAAACTGCAGCGCCTGGTACGACCCGATCGGCTGCCCCCACGGGCTGCGCTCCAGCGCGTACTCGACCGCCTTCCGTATGACGAGGTTGCCGGTGCCGACGGCCGCGGCGGCGAGGATGATGCGCTCCGGGTTGAGGACGTCATACAGCGGCGCCCACGCGTTGCCCTCCTCGCCGACGACGTTCTCCACGGGGATCTCGTAGTCGGTGAAGTAGACGCGGTTCGTGTCCATGAAGTGGTTGCCGAGCTTCTTGAACGGCGCCGCGCGCACCGCCGGGTCGGGCAGCTCGCCGAAGAGCAGCGAGATGCCGCGCGTGCGGTGCTGCGGGTCGTACGGCGACGTGCGCGCCATCACGACGATCCGCTGCGAATGGTGCACGAGCGAGATGAAGACCTTCTGGCCGTTCAGGACGTAGCGATCGTCCTTGCGGACAGCGGTCGTCTTGATCGTCGTGATGTTCGACCCGGATTCGGGCTCGGTGAACGCGCCGGCCCACATGTCGCCGCTCGCGAGCCCCGGCAGGTACGCCTCCTGCTGCTCCCGCGTTCCGTGACGGGCGAGCAGGCAACCGCCGAAGACGGGCCCGCCGAGGAAGAGCGAGCCGCCCTCCATGCCGCCGCCGCCCTCCGCGACGCCCTCGACCGCGATCGCCAGCTCGAGCAGGCCCTTGCCCCCTCCGCCGAACTCCTCGGGCAGCGCGATGCCGAGCATTCCGTGCTCGGCCAGCGCGTCCCAGAACTCCTGCGGGAAGCGGTACTCGAGGTCGACCTCCTGCCAGTAATTGTCCTCGGTCCGCCGCGCGAGCTCGAGCCCGAACTCCTTCAGCGCAGCCTGGT
The DNA here is from genome assembly GCA_036564885.1 of Gaiellaceae bacterium. GTDB lineage: Bacteria > Actinomycetota > Thermoleophilia > Gaiellales > Gaiellaceae > Palsa-739. The sequence goes on from DATCOE010000193.1 coordinate 5,677, forward strand.
CGTCGTCGAAGTCGAAGTTCATCCGGACGCCACCGGGACGTCGCCGTCCTCGTCGAGCTGCACGGTCGCGCCGGCCTGCGCGTCGCCGTCGAGGCGCACGATCACGAGCGGGCCGGACGACGTGCGCACGGCGCCGAGGCGGACCTCGCCGCGGTCGGTGACCGCCTCGAGCACGCCGGCGTCCACCGGCTCGCGGCGCCAGTCGGTGCCGCCGCAGTCCGGGCAGAGCAACAGGTGCGGGAACACGGCCCGGCCGCAGGAACCGCACACGAAGAGGCGCAGGCTCATCCGCGCTCCAGCACGACGGCGTTCGCGCACGCGCCGTACCGGTAGAGGACCATCCCGTACCCGGTGACGAGGGCGAGCCGCGCGTTCTCCACCTGGCGCTCCCCCGCCTGCCCGAGCAGCTGCACGACCGACTCGACGAGGCCGATCATGCCTCCGGCGGTGCCGGCCTGTCCCGCCGACAGCTGGCCGCCGGACGTGTTCACCGGCAACTGCTCCTCTTCCAGCCGCCGGCGCAGGAAACCGCTGAGGTCGCCGTCGGAGACAAAGCCGAGGTCGTTCAGCTGCGCGACCGCCATCGCCGGATAGTCGTCATAGACGGAGATCACATCCATCTCGTCCGGCCCTGCACCGGCGTCGCGCCACAGGTCGCCGGCGATCGAGGCGATTCCCGTCCGGAGGCCGTCGCCCTCCTGGCCGTCGTGGTTGTGCAGCGCGCGCAGCGCGCGGATCCGGATGCCGTCGCCGCCGCCCCTGAGCACGAGCGCGTCGGCACCGCTCACGATCGGCACGCAGTCGAGGCGGTGTAGCGGCTCGACGACGACCGGTGACTCGAGATACTCCTCGAGCGTGATCGGCGCGCGGTAGACCGCGCCCGGGTTCAGCCCTGCCCAGCGGCGCTGCGAGACGACGAGCCGGCCGTAGTCCGCGCGCTCGAGCCCGTGCGCGTCCATCTGCTGCTGGGTGAGCATCGCGAAGAGCGCGTTCGGCCCGCCGTGCGGGATGCCGGCGAGGTACTGCGCGGTCGTCCGGTTGTAGTTGTCCACGAGCTGCCGGAAGTCGTCGACGCCGAAATGGTCCCCCGAGAGCAGCACGATCGTGCTCGCGTCGCCCGCGTCCAGCGCGCGCAGCGCGTGCTGCAGGAGCTGAATGCCGGAGGCGCCGCCGTTGCCGTCGTCCATCAGCCACCGCGGCCGGACGCCGAGCTTCCAGGCGAGATCGATCGCGCGGTCGGGCGCCAGCGTGAACGAGGCGACGCCGAGGCCGTCGACTTCTTCCCGCCCGATCCCGGTGCCGGCAAGCACGCGGACGAACGCGTCGGCGAGCAGCGACTCGGTCGTCGTGCCTTCCGGCGCGTGCCGGGTGTAGGGAGATTCGGCGGCGCCGACGATCACGGCGTTCGAGCGCTCGAACACACGGCGACTCTAACAACGATCTCCGCCGCGTCCGTTGCGCGCTGGTCCGGGCTATATGCTCGGGCGCGGGATGCATGCAGTCGTTCTTCTGAAGCAGATCCTCGATTGGGAGCTGCCACCGAGCAAGTTCCGGATCGATCCGGAGACGCAGCGGCCGCCCGACGGCCTCGGCCCGACACTCCTGGGCCCGTTCGAGCAGAACGCCCTCGAGCTCGCGCTCCAGCTCAGGGATGCGGGCGCGGTCGACAGGCTCACTGCGCTCGTCGTCGGCCCGGCCGACTCCACCGACTCGTTACGCAAGGCGCTCGCGCTGCGCGCCGACGAAGCGGTGCACGTCGAGGTGGACCCGGCCGAAGCGCTCGACCCGTCGCAGACCGCAGAGCTGCTGCTGGCAGCGATCCGCCGCCTCGACGGCGCGGAGCTCGTGCTCGCCGGGCGCCAGGCGGGCGACTGGGACCACGGCCAGGTCGGCTACCTCGTCGCCGAGCGGCTGGGGTGGCCGGCGGTCGGCCTCGTCTGGCACGCCGAGCGCAGCGAAGGCCGCCTGCTCGTCCGGAGGAGCGGGGTCGGCGCCGACGAGCAGCTCGCCGTGCGGCCGCCGGCCGTCTTGACGGTGACGAGCCACCCATCGCTGAAGCTCCGGATGGGGAGCGTGATGGACCGGATGGCCGCGAACAAGAAGGCGATCACGCGCTGGACGCCTGACGAGCTCGGGCTTGCGCCCGAGCAGCTCGCGGCAGCACGCCGCCTCGAGCTGACGAGGGTCTGGGTGCCCGAGGTCAAGCGCGAGTGCGAGCTGATCGAGGGCGAGGACGCCGCCGCGATCGCGGCACGCCTGCTCGGCCGCCTCGATGAGCTGAAGCTCCTGACGAGGCCCGCATGATCCTCGCAGCCACCTGGGACGCGGAACGCCTCGGCCCCGCGAGCCGTGAGCTTCTCGGCGCCGCCACCCGTCTCGGCGCCGCGCTCGGCGCGGACGTCGCGCTGGCCTCGCTGGGCGGGTCGGGAGCCGCGGAGGAGGCCGGCGGCTACGGCGCCGCGCAGGCGTTCGTCGTTGAAGGCGACCACGCCGCGTCGGGCAACGAGGGCGCGCTTGCGGCCCTCGCGGAGCTCGCCCGCGAACTCCGAGCCCGCGTCGTGCTGCTGCCCGCGGACGAGCGCACTGCAGAGGTCGGGCCGCGTCTCGCCGAGCGGCTCGGCGGTACCGCGGTGCTGCACGCCACCGCCATCGACGTGAGCGACGGTCGCCCGATCTGGACGAAGCCCGTCTTCGGCGGCAAGGCGCTCGCCACCGTGGCGGCGGCTTCGGAGCCCGTCGTCGCGACGCTCAGGCGCGGCGCTTTCGCGGTCGCCGAGGCGACCGGCGATACGGCTGCCGTCTCGACGCGCACCGCCCCCGCCACCGACGGCGCGGTGGAGCTCATCGGCGCGGAGGCACCCCCCGGCGGCAACAAGCTCGAGGACGCGCGGGTGATCGTGTCCGGCGGCAACGGCATCGGCAACGGCGACGGCTTCGCAGACCTCGAGGAGCTCGCCCGGCTGCTCGGCGGCGCCGTCGGCGCCTCACTCGCCGCGGTCGACGCGGGCTGGGCCGCGCCCGACCGGCAGGTGGGGCTCACCGGCAAGGTCGTCAGCCCCGACGTCTACTTCGCGCTCGGTATCTCGGGCGCGAGCCAGCACCTGGCGGGGATCGGCGGCGCGAAGGCGGTCGTCGCCGTGAACACCGACCCCGACGCGCCAATCTTCAACCGCGCACGGCTCGGCGTCGTCATGGACTGCCGCACCTTCGTGGCGGCGATGCTCGACCGGCTCCGAAACGTGCAGTAGCCGCGTGAGCAGCCTGCTCGGCGCGACGGCGACTCGGCAGGTCCACTGGGACGTGCCGCAGGCGCTCGTCGTCCTGATGTACGCGAGCATGGGGCTCGCCCTGCTCGTCTTCGCCTACGGCGTCTGGCGTCGCCTGCGGATCTGGCGCCTGGGCCGGCGCGCCGTCGTGTTGGACCGCTTCGGCGCGCGCCTGCGGCGGATGCTCGCAGCGATCGCCCACGTGAAGCTTTTCAGGAAGCGCCTGCCGGGCTTCATGCACGCACTCGTCTTCTTCGGCTTCCTGATCCTGTTCGCCGCGACCGTCGTCGTGTTCATCGACTCCGACCTGCGCATCAGGATCATGCACGGCTGGTTCTACCTCGTCTTCGAGAGCCTGATCGTCGACCTCTTCGGACTGCTCGTCCTGGTCGGGCTCGGGATCGCCGTCTACCGGCGCTACCTGACGCGACCCGTGATGCTCGAGCACCGTGAGCCGGCCGACGCGGTCCTGCTCGGCTCGCTGTTCCTGATCGTGCTCACGGGCTTCGGGCTCGAGGGCCTGCGCCTCGCGGTCACGCACGACCACTGGGCGGGCTGGTCGCCGGTCGGCCTGGCGTTCGCGCACGCGCTCCGGCCGCTCGGGGACCGCGCCGCGCTGAAGGACGCGTATCCCTGGCTCTGGGGCGCCCACGTCGTGATGTGGCACACGCTGCTCGCGTGCGTGCCCTACACGAAGGCGATCCACGGCCTCACGGGCCCGCTCAACGTGTTCTTCTCGGACCCCGGCCCCGCCCGCGGCGTCGTCTCCCCGACGGACTTCGGTGCCGAGCCGGTCCGGCTCGGGATCCGCACGCCGGCCGACATGACGTGGAAGCAGCTCTTCGACCTCGACGCGTGCACGGAGTGCGGCCGCTGCGAGGCGGCGTGCCCGGCCACAGCGGCCGGGAAGCCGCTCTCCCCGAAGCGCGTCATCCTTGACCTGCGCGACGCGATCCGCGCCGCCGGTGCGGACGCCGGACCGCTCGCCGGCGGCGTGGTGCCGTACGAGGCGCTGTGGGCCTGCACGACGTGCCGCGCCTGCGAGGAGGCGTGCCCGGTCGGGATCGAGCACGTGTCGACGATCGTCGGCCTGCGACAGAACCTCGCGATGGAACAGGTGTCGATGCCGGCGGGCGTCGCCGAGCTGGTGACGAGCCTCGAGGCGCGCGAGCATCCCTTTCGCGGCGCCTCGTCGAGCCGGACGGACTGGCTGGCGGGGCTGGACGTGCCCGAGCTCGACTCGATCGAGGAGGCCGAAGGCCTCGACGTCGTCTACTGGATCGGTTGTGCGGCCGCGTTCGACGAGCGGGCGCAGCAGATCGCGCGTGCGCTCGTACGGGTGCTGCTTCATGCCGGTGTCCGCTTCGCCGTGCTCGCGTCGAAGGAGCGCTGCAACGGAGACGTCGCGCGGCGCACCGGCAACGAGTTCCACTACGACATGCTCGCGACCGCGAACGTCGAGATGCTGAACGGCGCCGGGGTGACGCGTATCGTCACGCACTGCCCGCATTGCCTCCAGCAGCTCAGGCACGAGTACCGCGCCTTCGGCGGCCGCTACGAGGTCGCGCACCACAGCGAGCTCGTCAGTGGGCTGATCGAGGAGGGCCGGGTCCGCCTCACGCCGGGAGCGCACGAGCGGATCACCTTCCACGACCCGTGCTACCTCGGCCGGTACAACGGCGAGTTCGACGCACCTCGCCGCATCCTCGACGCCCTTCAAGTCGAGCGGGTGGAGATGCCCCGCACGCGCAGCGAGAGCTTCTGCTGCGGCGCCGGCGGCGGCCACGCCTTCTTCGAGGACGCCGACGACGGCGAGAAGATCAACGCGATCCGGGCGCGCGAGGCCGCGGAGACGGGCGCGACGACCGTGGTGACGGGCTGCCCCTTCTGCCTGACGATGCTCGCGAGCGGCGCTCGCACGGTCGCAACCGAGGAACGGCCGCTGCGAACGCGCGACTTCGTCGAGCTCGTCGCCGACGCGCTCATTGACTAGCACCCGCTCGGAGAGGGCGGGAGCGTCCGGGCACGCCGGCGGACGATCGGCTATACAGGTCAAGACGCGCGGAAGCGCAGCAGAAGTATCGAGGGGAGGCTCCGCGATCGGCGTAGAAAAAGAAACGCTCGTCGAGCCGGTCGAAGCCCTGCGCGTCGTCGGACGCCGCCTGCCCAAGCTCGACGCGCCGCAGAAGGTGTCGGGAACGACGGTGTACGCCGACGACCTCCGGATGTCGGGGCTGCTCGTCGGCGCAATCCTGCGCAGCCCACACGCCCACGCGCGCATCGTGTCGATCGACGTGTCGGCCGCCGAGCAACTGCCGGGCGTCCACGCGGTGATCCACGCGGGGAACGTCGAGCAGCGTCCCTTCGACTACAACCACGACAACATCCCGCTCAAGCCCGACAAGGTCCGGTTCATCGGCGACGAGGTGGCGGCGGTCGCGGCGATCGACGAGGAAACGGCGGCCCGCGCCCTCGCGCTGATCCGCGTGGAGTACGAGGTGCTGCCGGCGGTCTTCGATCCCTACGAGGCGCTCGAGGAGACGTCGGCGCGGATCCACGACGAGCTCCCCGGCGTCACCGGCAACGTGGCGATGCGCTGGGATTTCGACGACGGCGACGTCGACGCCGCCGCGGCCCGCGCCGCCGTGATCGTCGAGGGGCACTACTCCTCGCCGCAGGCCGCACCGGCGCCGATCGAGACGCACGTCGTCGTCGCTTCGTTCGACGCCGACGGGCACCTGACGGTCTGGAGCCCGGTCCACATGGTCTTCATGTACCGGAAGGGGCTGGCCGACTGCCTCGGGCTGGACTGGCAGGACATCACCGTCATCCAGCCGCCGGTCGGCGGCAGCTTCGGCGGCAAGATCGACATTGACCCGCACGACTTCATCACGGTCATGCTCGCGCGGCAAGCGCGCCGCCCGGTCCGGCTCGTGATGAGCCGCGAGGAGGAGTTCATCGGCACGAGGACGCGGCAGCCGATTCACTTCCGGCTGCGAACCGGAGCCGACGCCGAGGGAAACCTCCTGTTCCGCGACGCAGACATCGTGTCCGACAACGGCGCGTACAACGGCTGGGGCTCGCACGCGATGCTCGTCGCGATGAACACCATCACCTCCATGTACCGCGTGCCGGCGAGCCGCGTGCGCTGCGCCGTCGTCTACACGAACAAGAACTACGGCGGGTCGGTGCGGGGATTCGGCAATCCGCAGGCGACGTTCGCTGTCGAGCAGCAAATGGAGGAGCTCGCCGACGCGCTCGGGATCGACCCGATGGACCTGCGTCTGCGCAACGCGAACGAATCGGGTGACGTCACGCCGCAGGGCTTGGAGATCACCTCGTGCGGCTTGACCGAATGCCTGGAGATCGTGCGCGAGCAGTCGGGCTGGGACGAGCGCCGCGGGCGGATGCGCGACCGCAACCGCGGCCTCGGCGCCGCGGCCTACATCCACGTCGGCGGCGGCGCCCGCATCTACGGTTCCGACGGCTGCGGCGCGATGGTCAAGGTCGACGACTCGGGCCAGGTGACGCTGATCACCGGCGCGTCCGAGCTGGGTCAGGGCTCCGAGACGGTCTTGGCGATGATCGTGGCCGAAGAGATCGGCGTCCCGCTCGACGCGGTGCACGTCGTGAACTCCAACACCGACGTCAAGCCGTGGGACGTCGGTGTGCACGCGAGCCGGACGACGTTCGTCGCGGGCAACGCGGCGCGCATGGCCGCCGCCAAGGTCCGCGACGAGCTGCTCGAGACGGCCTCCGAGGTGCTCGGGGCGCCGATCGAGCAGCTCTCCATCCGCGACGGGTGGGTGGAGGTTGCCGGCGAGCCGGAGCGCCGCATGGACTACGCGCGGCTCGTGCGGCGCGGGCTCCTTCGCGAGCGAGGCAAGGTCGTCATGGCGAGCGCCTTCTACGACCCGCCGACGCAGATGCAGGAGGGACATCGCGGCAACATCTCTGCCGCCTACGGCTTCGGCGCCCACGTCGCCGAGGTCGAGGTCGATCCGGGCACCGGCATGGTCAAGCTGCTCAACCTCTGGACCGCCCACGACGTCGGCCGGGCGATCAACCCGATGTCGTGCGAGGGCCAGATCGAAGGAGGAGCGGCGATGGGCATCGGCCTCGCGCTCTCGGAGGAGCTCGTCATCTTCGACGGCCGCATCGCCGCCCCGAACTTCCACGACTACGGGCTGCCGACCGCGATGGACGTGCCGCGGATCGTCGTCAACCTCGTCGAGACGATCGACCCGCTCGGGCCGTTCGGCGCCAAGGGCGTCGGCGAGGGCGGAATCATCCCGCCGGCGGCCGCGATCGCCAACGCGGTCGCCGACGCCACCGGCATCCGCCCGCGCAGCTATCCGATGCGGCCGTGGAAGGTGAAGGAATGGATCGACACGAACGAGCGCTCGACCGTCATCCGCAACGAGCGGTCCGGCGATGCCTGAGCTCTTCGTCCCCGAGGGCCTCGATGACGCGATCGGCTTCATGGCCGAGCACGCCGGCTCCGCGCTGCCGGTGGCCGGCGGGACCGACGTGCTGATCGACACCCGGGTCGGCCGCTTCAGCCCGGAGTGGCTCGTCGACCTCACTCCGCTCCGCTTCCTGGCCTGCACGACGCTCGACGGCGACGTGCTCCGGCTCGGAGCGCTCGCCACGATTCGCAGCATCGAGCTCGACCCGGTGCTCGCCCGCCGTGCGGCGGCGCTCGTCGAGGCGGCACGGGTGCTGGGCTCGGTGCAGATCCGCACGATGGCGACCGTCGGCGGGAACCTCTGCCACGCCACCCCGTCGGCGGAGATGCCGCCGGCGCTGCTCGTCCACGACGCGGTGGCGGAGATCGCAGGTCCCGGCGGCGAGCGCTCGCTGCCGCTCGCCGGACTGTTCGCGGGCCCGGGCCGCACGACGCTCGAGCCGGGCGAGTTGCTCACGGCCGTCAGCCTGCGCGTGCCCGCCGTGGCCGCCGGCTCCTGCTACCTCCGCCAGACCGTCCGCTGGTCGATGGATCTCGCCGGCGTCGGCGTCGCCGCCGCGGTCGAGGTCGAGGGGACGACGGTGACGCGGGCCCGGGTCGCGCTCGGCGCCGTCGCGCCCGTGCCCCTCCTCGTCGGCGAGGCCGCCGAGGCCGTCGTGGGCACGGAATTGTCCGCAGGCGACGCCGAGGAGGCAGGCGCCCGCGCGGCGGCGGCCTGCTCCCCGATCACCGACGCGCGGGGCACGGCCGAGTACCGCCGTCAAGTGGTGGCCGTGCTCGTGCCCCGCGCGCTGCACATCAGTTGGCTGCGGGCGACGGGGAGCTGGCCTGCGGGAGTGCCGGCCCCGATCAACGGCGTCCTCTCGCGGGATGCGGCATGAGAGTCGACCTCACGGTCAACGGCGATCCCTACCGTCGCGAGGCGGCGCCCGACATCACGCTGCTCTCCTTCCTCCGGGACGTCCTCGGGCTCACCGGCACGAAGTGGGGCTGCATGACGGGCGACTGCGGCGCCTGCACCGTGCTGCTCGACGGGGAGCCGGTCGTCTCCTGTCTCCAGCTGGCGCAGCAGGTGCGGGGCCGTGCGGTGACGACCGTCGAGGGCCTGGAGTGCAACGGCGAGCTCGGCGCCGTGCAGGCGGCCTTCGTCAAGAACGGCGCCGCGCAGTGCGGGTTCTGCACGCCCGGGATGATCGTCGCCGCCGAGTCGCTGCTCCAGCGCAACCCGGCTCCCACCGAGGCGGAGATCAGAGAGGCGTTGGCCGGCAATCTCTGTCGCTGCACCGGCTACAACAAGATCATCGACGCCGTGCTCGAGGCCGCGGGGACACCGGCGGCCTCCGCCTGAGCGAGCGAGAGATCAGCGCCGGCCGCGCGACCGGCCCGGCGGCGCCGTCGCGAGGCGGCGGCCTTGCTTCCACTCCCGGTCGAACAGGAGCTGCAGCGGGCCGACGAGGTCGGGATGGCGGATCACGGCGCTCGTCAGCCCCTGCTCCCCCGTGGCCGGGTCCCGCAGGGAGATCATCGCCTCGACGCCGTCGCGGACAAGGAGCTTCATCGGCACGGCGTCGCTCACGCGCACGTCGCCGCCCGCATCGACGAGTGTCCGCCAGCGCCGCTCGTCGAGCACTGCCTCCTCAGTGTAGAGCACCCTCACCTCGACACCCCTCCGCGCCGCAGCCGCCTCGGCCTGGTTCCAGCGCGACCGCGCTTGCAGGAACGGCGGCTGCTGCAGCATGTGCAGCGTCTGCGTCGCTTGACCGACGAGCCGCTCGAGCGTCTCGCTCGTGCGCGCACGGCCGACGATCGCCTGAAGCTCCTCGTGGCTCGCCTGCGTGCGGTGCGCGCGCTGCGGCCGGGGTAGGGCGCGTGCCAGCCGCTCGGCGAGCAACTCGTCGCGCTCGGCCTCCAGGCGCCGCTCGTGCTCGCGCTGGCGCATCCACGCCGGCAGCGCCTCGCCGGGGTTCACCGCGGTGTGCACCGTGACGCCGGTGGCGGCGGCCCGCAGCAGGAAGCCGCGCTCCTCGAGCGCGCGCAGGGCCTCGTAGACCTTCTGTCGTGGCACGCCTGCGGCGCGGGCGACCTCGGCGGCCGTCGACGCCCCGCGCTCGAGCAGCGCCGCGTAGGCGCGAGCCTCGTTGAGAGTCAGGCCCAGCTCGACCAGCGCGCCGAGCCCCTCGTCGGCGCGGCGGGCGGCCTCCCTCTTGACAGCAGCCATCCCGTCGGTGAAGATACCACCCACCCTCGTGAGTGACAACTGCCGAAGCTCCGGGAGACTCCCGATGAAGCGCGTTCTGACGCCAGACGGCGGCAGAAGATATGGAACGGGCGGTGTGACGTGAGGGTCGCGGTCCTGGGAGGAGGCCACGGCGCCGTGGCGACCGCGGGCGACCTCGCGCTGCGCGGTCATGAGGTGCGCCTCGCGTTGCGCAACCGCGAGCGCTTCGCACGGATCTTCACCGACCGCCGCATCCGGCTCGAGGGCCAACTCGACGGCGTGGCCGAGGTGGCGGAGGTCACCGACGACCCCGCCCGCGCGATCGCGGGCGCCGAGGTCGTGCTCGTCCCGTTGCCCGCGTACGCGCAGGAGGACGTGGCGCTGCGGATCGCACCGGCTCTCCGTGCAGGACAGGTCGTCTACCTGACGACAGGGACGTTCGGCTCGTACGTGTTCCGTGAGGCGCTGAAGCGGGTGGGCGCCGCCGACGTCGCGGTCGCCGAGAATGCGACGCTGCCGTACGGCGCCCGCATCTCCGGCGACGCGTCGGTGCGCGTGGGCCTGCTCGCGTCGCACCTGCCGACGGGCGTCTATCCCGCCGATCGCAGCGACGTCGCGCTGGAACCGGTCCACGAACTGTATCCGTCGACCGAGCCGGTCGAGGACTCGCTCTCGGCAGGGCTGCTCAACTTCGACGGGGCGCTCCACGCGCCGCTCGTGTTCATGAACGCAGGGCCGATCGAGCGCTCCGACGAGTTCGACATCCACGTCGACGGCAACCCTCCCTCGGTCGTGAAGGTCAGCGTCGCCCTCGACCGCGAGCGGATCGCGCTGCGCGAGGCGCTCGGGTACACCTCGCACCACTGGCCGCTCGAGGATCTCTACTCACGCGCCGGCGAGACATTCTACGGCGTCATCACACGCGACCGGATGGAGCGGCAGTCGGTCTGGCGCGAGAAGATCGACTTCCACCACCGGTATGTGGTCGAGGACGTGGCGTGCGGGCTCGCACTCTGGTCGTCGCTCGGACGGAAGCTCGGGGTTCCGACGCCGCTCTCCGACGTGTTCTTGACGCTCGCCTCGACGGTGAACGACGAGGACTACCGCACCACGGGCCGCACGCTCGAGAACCTGCACCTCGCGGCGCTGTCGGTGGACGAACTGAAGGAGCGGCTGCGCCACGGATGACGCACTTCGGAATCCAACTTCATGGGACGTCCCCGATGCGCCGCTACCCGGAGCTCGCACGGGCCGTCGAGTCGTACCCCTTCGACGAGCTGACGGTGCACGACATCGTCTGGTGGCGTCCGGTGTGGCCGATCCTCACGCTGCTCGCCGAGCACACCGAGCGGGTGCTCGTCGGGCCGGACGTCACGCATCCATACCTGCGCCACCCGGCGGAGACCGCGGCGTGCGTCGCCGCGCTCGACGAGCTCTCAAACGGGCGCGCGATCCTCGGCGTCGGCGCCGGCTCGATGCTGGAGCCCCTCGGCGTGAAGTCTTCGCAACCACTCGTCGCCGTTCGCGAGCTGGTCGAGCTGACGCAACGGCTGCTCGCGCGCAGCCGCGAGCCGTACGCAGGCGCGCTCTTCTCCGCAGAACCGCAGGCGCAGTTCTTCTGGGAGCCGCCGCGCGCCCACGTGCCGACCTTCGTCGGCGCATTCGCGCCGCGGATGGTGGCGGAGGCGCCGCGGTGGGCCGACGAGCTGCGCCCCCCCGGAATCTGGGCGCCGGAGTTCTTCCTCGACCTGCAGCGCCGTGCGCTGGCGGCGGCGGCGCGCGACGATTTCCGCGTGGGCTGCGACGTCTGGATCTCGATCGGCGACGATCGGGACGAGGCGCGCGCGCTCGGGCGGAGAATCCTCGCGCAGTTCCTGCCGTTGCGCGTCTTCGAGCCGCACGTCGCGTTCTTCGAGATCGACCGGGCCGAGGTCGCCGCCGTCGGTGACCGGATGGCCGCCGGCGACGTCGCCGCTGCTGCGAGGCAGATCTCGGACCGAACGCTTGACACATTTGTCGCTAACGGAAACGTCTCGGACGTCGTCTCAGGGTTAGAGAGATTGCTCCAGGCCGGGCCGTCCACCGTGACGTTCTCCGGCCGTCTCGGCCCTGATCCGGAGCGTGCGATCGAGCTGTTGGGCCGGGACGTGCTCCCGGCGGTGCTGTAAACCGAACGGGAGGGACGCATGAAAAGGTTCAGCTGGCGCGGAGCGCTCGTCGCGCTCGCCGCCGCGGCCGTGGTGGTCGCAGTCGCGGCGGGCTTCACCGTCCACAAGAGCGCAGCCGACATCCACATTGCGATGATCGCGCCGCTCACGGGGCCGTACGTGTTCGTCGGCGGCCCGGAGCGCGACGCCGCGGTGAAGGCCGTCGCGGAGATCAACGCTCAGGGCGGGATCAAGGGGCACAAGCTCGTGATGGACGTCTTCGACGACGCGACCTCGCCGTCGCAGTCGGTCCAGCTCACGCAACAGGTGCTCTCCGACTCGAAGTACATCGCGTTGATCGGCACCGGCTTCGGCTCGGCGGCCTTGCCGGACGAGCAGGTGGCGTCGGGACAGATCCTCTACATCAGCGAGGCCGCCCCGGTCGCGCAGGTGCAGCCGGCGAAGCCGTCGATCTACATGGTCCCGCCGAACAGCCGCCTCTTCGCGTACAACCTTGCGGCGTACCTGCGGAAGCACAGCCTCACGAAGATCGCGCTGCTGCACGACAACGGCGCGTATCCCTCGGAGGGCACGAGGAACGTGAAGGAGTACGCCTCCAACGGGCGCCTGAACATCGTCGACGACGAGACGTTCTCGCTCTCCACGACCGACTTCACCGCGATCCTGACGAAGCTGCAGTCGACCGATGCCCAGGCGATCTGGCTCTGGAACCTGCCGCAGGCCGTCGCCGTCACGAAGCAGTACCGCCAGCTCGGCATCAACAAGCAGCTCGTGCTGACGGGCGGCAATGCGACGCCGCAGTACCTCTCGTCCACCGCGGCGTGCCCGGACGCGAACGGCGCGCTGATCAACTCGCCCGTCGCGCAAGTGGCGAAGTTCCTGCCGAAGTCGAACCCGTCGCGGGCGATCGCGTTGCACGTCGACGCGTTGATGGGCCAGCAGGGTAACCAGTTCTTCTATGACGGCTACTCCGCCGTGAACATCCTCAAGGCGGGCCTCCTGAAGACGAACATGACCACCGACCGCCAGAAGCTGATCTCGGGCTTCGAGGGCCTCGTGAAGTACGTCGGTGCGGAGGGAACCTGGATCTTCAGGGGCTCGAAGCACGCCGGCCTCGGTGTCAACGACCTCGTGATCTCGAAGATCGTCAACTGCGCCTACGCACCCGTTCCCGGGCAGGCGCTGTTGAGCCCGAAGAAGAAGTAACCCTCAGCCGTCGGACTCGGGCGGGCCGTGAAGCGAACGCAGCTCCGCGGCCCGCTCTGCCTCGCCGGGCGCCGACGGAGCGGCGGTCAGGGGCTCTACCCCCGCGAGCTGCGGCACGAGCCGCCGCGTCAGGTCGACCAGGGCGGGCAGTAGCCCGCGCTGGAAGAACAGGATCACGACGGTGAGGATCAGTCCGAAGGCGCCGATCGCGAGCACCTTCGGCGCCTGCAACGGCATGCCCGGTCGCGTGCCCAGGATCGACAGCTCGTGCTGCAGCAGGGTGATGCCGATCGCGCCGAACACCGCGCCGTAGATGCTGCCCATCCCTCCGATCGCGATCATCACGACGAACTGGACGCTGAGCACGATGGGGAATGCATCCGGCGACAGGTAGTGGAGCTGATACGTGTAGAGGCCTCCGGCGAGGCCGGCGTAGCCGCCGGAGAGCACGAACAGGCGCAGCTTGAAGGCGCCGACGTCGACGCCGGCTGCGGCGGCGTCGCGTTCGTTCGCGGCGATCGCGCGCAGAGCGCGACCCGCGCGCGAGGACACGAGCGCGAGCGACACGAGTGCGACCGCGACGACGAGCACCCAGACGATCGACGCGTACGTCGCGCCGGCGGGATACCCACCTCCGATCTTCAGCTTCGGCACGCCGATCAGACCGATCTGGCCGCCGGTGACCCCTTCCCAGGTGAAGACGAGCGAGAGGAAGATCAGGTGTACGGCGAGCGTCGCGAAGGCGAGGTAGTGGCCGCGCAACCGCAGCAGCGGCAAGCCCAGCACGTATGCGACCGCCGCGGTCGCAAACGGTGCGAGCACGAGCGTGGCGAGCGTCGGCCAGTGATAGCGCATCGCCATCACGCCCGCCACATACGCGCCGAGCATGTAGAAGGCGCCCTGGCCGAACGACACCTGCCCTGCGAATCCCATCAGCAACGAGAGGCCTATCGCGACGATCGCGTACTGGCCCATCTGCGTGTAGAGCGACTGGTCCGCGAGCGAGAGCTGCCAGGGCAACGCGACGAGAACGACGCCCGTGACGGCCAGCGCTGCGCGCCCGGCCCAGCGGAGCCCGGTGGCGCTCACGCCGCTATCGCCTCTCGTCGCGCCCGCCACCCGATGAACGCGAGCATGATCACGAGCGCAATGGTCAGCTCGTACTGCGGGTTGACGTAGCCGACGACGAGGTTCTCGGCCATTCCGAGCACGAGACCGCCGACGAGCGCACCCGGCACGCTGATGAGCCCGCCGAATGCCGCGGCTGCGAACCCGTTCACGGCAATGTTCAGATCGGAGTCGTACGTCACGGGGACGAGCGGCGTCAGCAGGACCCCGCCGATGGCGCCGAGCAGCGCCGCCACGCCGAATGCGACGGCGCCGAAGGTGACCGTGTCGATGCCGACGAGGCGCGCCGCCCGCAGCGAGTCGGACGCGGCAACGAGCGCGTTTCCGACCACCGTGTACCGGAGCAGCAGGGTCAGGCCCAGCGTGACCGCCAGCGTCACGCCGAGGAGCAACACGTACTGTGGCTGAACCCGCACGCCGTGCACGTTCCACGCGCGGTGCGCGATCGACGCGTAGCTGTGCGGGGCGTCGCCGAAGATCAACAGCTCCGCCGACTCCGCGATCAGCGTGAGACCGAGGGTCACGATCAGGCTGTGCAGAGGCGTCGTGTCGCCACGAATGCCGATCGTGATGAGGCCGGTCACGACGCCGATCGAGGTCGTGAGCGCAATCGCGATCAGAGCGGCGAGCAGGATGGGCATGTGCGTCGAGAGCACGCTTGTCGTCAGCCCCGCGATCACCGCATAGACGCCCTGCGCGAAGTTGAGCGCGTTGGTCGTCCGGAACACGATCACGAGGCCGATTCCGACCAGCCCGTAGGCGGCCCCGTCGCTCACCCCGGTCACGATGTACTGGAGGAACGCCGTCACTGCGCCTCCACGACCTCGAGCCCGCCGCCGAGATACGCGCTGCGGACGAGCGGGTTCTGCTCCAGCTCGGCGCTCGGCCCCTCGAGGCGGAGCTGCCCGGCCTCCAGCACGTACGCCCTCGGGCACAGCTCGAACGCGAGATACGCGTTCTGCTCGACGAGCAGGAGCGCGACGCCCCGCTCCTCGTTCAGCTTGCGCAGGAAGGCCGTCAGGTCCTGAACGACCACCGGCGCGAGCCCGAGCGACAGCTCGTCGATCGCGAGGAGACGCGGATCCGCCATCAACGCGCGTCCGATCGCGACCATCTGCTGCTCCCCTCCGGACGTTCGGCCGGCCGGACGCTCGCGCAGCTCGCGGAGCTTCGGCAGCAGCTCGTAGACGCCGTCGAGCCGCTCCATGATCTCGTGTCGCGCCAGCGCGTAGCGGACGAGCGCCGTCAGCGGCTCGCGGTGTGCGACCCGGCCGAAGGCTCCGAGCAGGAGATTCTTCTCGACGGTGAGACTCGCGAACACGAGCCGGCCCTCGGGCACCATGCTCACGCCGAGCCTGACCATCTTCCCCGGCGACCAGCGCGTCACGTCGGCGCCGTCGATGCGCACGTGCCCCTCTGCCGGCCGCGCGAGGCCCGAGATCGCCGACAGCAGCGAGGTCTTACCGGCGCCGTTCGGCCCGATGAGCGCGACGCGCTCGCCCGGCTCGAGGCGAAGCGAGACGCCGTCGAGCGCAACGGCCTCGCCGTACTTGACGACGAGGTTCTCGACCTCCAGGAGCGGGGCGGTCAAACCGTTGCCGTGCCGAGGTAGGCGGCGATGACCTGCTCGTCGCGGCGGATCTGCTGCGGCGGTCCGTCGGCAATCAGCCGGCCGCGGTCGAGCACGAGCACGCGGTCCGCCACCGCTCCGACGAACTGCATGTCGTGCTCGACGAGGATCTGCGTGAAGCCGCGTTGCTTCAGATCGAGGAAGACCTCGCGCAGGCGCGCCTTCTCGCCGGCACGGAGCCCGGCGACCGGCTCGTCGAGCAGCAGCACGCGCGGACGCTGAGCGAGCACGCGCGCGATCGCGAGCAGGCGCAGCTGTCCGAACGGCAGCGTCGTCGCGGAGCGGTGTGCAAGTTGCGCGAGCCCGACGAGCTCGAGCGCCTCGCGCGCAGCCTCCCGGATCGCGTGCTCCTCGCGCCGCTGGCCGCGCGACTTCACGATTCCCGCCGCGAAGCCTCTCCGCGTCCACGCGTGGCAGCCGACCATCGCGTTCCCGAGCACGTCGAGCCCCCCGATCGGCGTCGCCGACTGGAAGACGGTCGCGAGCCCCGCACGGGCGCGCTGGTGCGCCGGCCACGGCGAGACGTCCTCCCCCTCGAGCACGACCCGCCCGGAATCGTGACGCAAGAAGCCGGAGACGCAGTGGAGAAGCGTGGACTTCCCGGCACCGTTGGG
>DATCOE010000194.1:0-2456 GCA_036564885.1 Gaiellaceae bacterium
CGCGGCGGCAAGGAGGGCGTGCTCGGCTTCCTCGTCGGGCAGGTGATGAAGGAGACCCAGGGCAAGGCAGACGCGAAGGTCGTCAACGGGCTGCTGCGGGAGAAGCTGGCTCAGGACGCCTAGGCAGGTCGTCGAGCTCGCTGAGGCTCGGGGCGTTGCGGATCGACGGGTTCAGCGACGTGAGCACGCACAGGAACAGCATGAACGCCGCGTAGATGCCCACCGTCTCGCGGGGCGACAAGGAGTGCAGCAGGAGCCCGGCGGACAGCGGGCCGAACGCGGCGGTGCAGAGCGCGATCGTGCGGGCAACTCCACCGACGCGGCCCGTGAGCCGGTCCGGAACGACCGCCGTTCGGTAGCCGATCACGGCGGAGTTCACCGCGGGCGTCATGAACGCCATCGGCATGACGCCGGCGAGCAATACGTAGACGTTCGGCTTCAGGACGAAGACCGCGAAGCCGAGTTGCAGCCAGAAGCTGCCGATGATCAGCGTGCGCATCGACACGCGCCTGGTGATCTTCGGCGCGGCGACCGACCCGAGCAGCGAGCAGACGCCGAAGACGGCGATCAACGCGCCGATCTGAGCGCTCGAGAGACCCTGACGGCGACTGGCGACGATCAGCACGAGGAAGAGCGCCTCGAAGATGAGATTCGTCCAGGAGAAGAGCAGCGCGCACGCACGGAAGAACCGGTGTCCCCACAGCCATCGGAGCCCTTCGGCGAGCTGTGCGCGCACCGGCGCCTCGTCCTTCTCCCGCACCTCCTGGAAGGGTGTTCGCATCGCGAGCAGCGAGCCGAGGGAGAAGACGTACGAGACGGCGTCGGCAACGAACGGGAGCGTCCGCCCGAGGCCGAACAGCGATCCGCCGAGCGGCGGAGCGACGAGGGTCACCGTCGAATAGCGGGCTTGTTCTGCGGCGGCGGCAGCGGGTAGCTGCCGCGCGGGAACCACAGACCGAAGGGCGCCGAGCTCGGCGATATTGAAGAACACGAGCATCGAGCCCTCGACGAACGCGACGAGCACGATCTGCAGGACGGAGACGTGACCGGCGGCGAGCGCGGCGACGAGTGAGGACACCGCGACGAGCCGGACGACGTCCGCCACGATCATCACCCGCTTCCGGTTGAGCCTGTCCGCCAGCACGCCGGCGGCGACGCCGAAGAGGGCCCACGGCACGATGCGCGCGAAGCCCACGACGCCGGCCTGCGCAGGGGAGCCGGTCACCGCGAGCACGAGCAGCGGGTACGCGATCGCGGTCGACTCGGAGCCGATGGTCGAGAGCGTCTGCCCGACCTGGAGCAGCACGAAGTCGCGGTTGCGACGGAGCGGGACGAGCGTCACGAGAGCGCGGGCTCGACCTCGACGGCGTCGTCCCGGTGTTCGAGCAGCGCCCGCATCAGGCCGCGCGGAAGACGCGGAAGTCGCCGCTGACGGTCTTGCCGCGCACGACGAGCGAAGGCCCGCCTTCGTCTTCGCCGGCGTGGCTGCCGAGCGGGACCTCGGAGCTCAGGTCGCCGGACACCGAGCCTGCGTCGACCTCGAGATTCGTTCCCGGCGCGACGCCGACCTCGATGTCGCCGGAGACACTCTGCGCGGTGACGGTTCCCTCGCGGACGGAGTCGAAGCGAGCGTCGCCCGAGACGGAGCGCGACTCGATCGAGCCGCCCACCGACGCGACGACGATGTCGCCCGACACGCTCTGCACCTTCAGGTCGCCGTCCACCTGGTCGAACCGCACGTCGCCGCTCACGGTCTTGACGGTCGCGTCGCGCTCGATCTCGCCGGTCACCGTGAGATCGCCGGACGCCGACTTCGTCTCGACGGATGTGTAGCGGCCGCGAAGCTTCATGTCCGCGGCGGCGGTCGTCAGCGAGGCCCGGCTGCGATGGGGGACCTTCGCGGTGACCTGCAGCCCGCCGTTCCCGAAGCTGCGCTCGCCGATCGAGATCGTGATGCCGAAGGGCGTCTTGCCCTTGTGGCCGATCGTGAGCTTGTTCCCGTCGAGTGAGACGCGGGTCTGCTCGACGAGCTTCTCCGAGCCCGTCACGCTCACGTACGACTCGTCGCCGTCGACTGTCTCGACGCGGATGTCGCCGACGGGGACCTGGATCTCGAGCTCGACCGGCTCGGGCGTGTGAAAGTGATGCTCGGCCATCGTCAGACCGCCTTCGGGGTCGTGTTGTTGGAGAGCAAGCCCCTGGTGACGAGCGTGATCAGCCACTCGCCGGGGGTGAGACCCGCGCGGGCGGCGGCCCGCTCGACGCCGCCGCGGAGCGTCTCGGGGACGCGGACGGCGAGCGGCGTCTCGGCGACGCCGGCGGGATCGTCGTACGACCAGCGTGCGTCGCCCGGGATGGACGCGCGGATGAGGATGTCGGACATGACGAGCTCCTTAGCTCCGGCCGTAGCCGGTGAGGCGGCGGCGGCTGCCCCCGCTGTGGCCGCGCGGCTCGGC
>DATCOE010000195.1:0-11078 GCA_036564885.1 Gaiellaceae bacterium
GTCATCGCGTCGTCGCTCGTCACCGCGCGGATCACGATCGGGTAGCCGTACGTGCGCTCGTCGCCCTGCACGCCGACCGAGCGGATGGCGGGCAGCACGACGAACGACTGCCACAGGTTGCGGTAGAGGCCGGCGCGCCGCACCTCCTCCTGCAGGATCGAGTCGGCCTCACGCAGGATCTCGAGCCGCTCCGCGGTGACGTCGCCGATGATGCGGATCGCAAGCCCCGGCCCGGGGAACGGCTGGCGCCACACCATGCGCTCCGCCATCCCGAGCTCCTCGCCGACGCGGCGGACCTCGTCCTTGAACAGCAGCCGCAACGGCTCGACGAGCTTCATCTTCATGTCGTCCGGCAGGCCGCCGACGTTGTGGTGCGACTTGATCGTCGCCGCGACGCCTTCGGTGCCGCCCGACTCGATCACGTCGCTGTACAGCGTCCCCTGCACGAGCCAGCGCACGTCGCCCAGCTTGCGCGCCTCTTCCTCGAAGACGCGGATGAACTCGCGACCGATGATCTTGCGCTTCTGCTCGGGATCCTCGACGCCGGCGAGCAGGTCGAGGAAGCGGTTCTGCGCCTGCACGTGCACGAGAGGCACGTGGTAGTGCGCGTCAAACGTCTCGACGACCTGCGCGGCCTCGTCCTTGCGCATCATCCCGTGGTCGACGAAGACGCACGTGAGCTGGTCGCCGACAGCCTTGTAGACGAGCAGCGCGGCGACGGCGGAGTCGACGCCGCCGGAGAGCCCGCAGAGGATGCGCTCCGAGCCGACCTGCGCGCGGATGCGCTCGACCTGCTCCTCGATCACTGCGGCGGGCGTCCACGCGGGTGGCGCGTCTGCAATGTCGTAGAGGAAGTTCCTCAGCACCTGCATGCCGTGCGGCGTGTGCACCACCTCGGGATGGAACTGCACGCCATAGAGCTTCCGGCCGGGCGCTTCGAACGCGCCGATCGGCGTCGAGGGCGACCCTGCGACGACGCGCGAGCCCTCGGGCGGCGCGACCACGGAGTCGCGGTGCGACATCCAGACCGTCTGCTCGCTGGGCGTGTCCTTGAGCAGCCGCGACTCTTCCGCGTGCAGCTCGGTCTTGCCGAACTCGGAGACGCCCGTGCGGTCGACGCGGCCGCCGAGCTCCTGCGCCATCAGCTGCATGCCGTAGCAGATGCCGAGCGTCGGGATGCCGAGCTCGAAGATGCGAGGGTCGACGTGCGGCGCGTCGTCCGCGTACACCGATGCGGGGCCGCCGCTGAGGATCAGCGCGTACGGATTGCGCGCACGCACGGCTTCGGGCGAGATGGTGTGGCCGACGAGCTCGGAGTAGACGCGGCACTCGCGCACCCGGCGGGCGATCAGCTGCGAGTACTGGCCGCCGAGGTCGATCACCAGCACCGGCCGGTCCTCTGGACTGTGCCTGCCCTCAGAGCCGGGGAATTGCAGGGCCTGCGACGGCTCAGCGGCGATAGTTCGGCGCCTCTTTCGTGATCGTCACGTCGTGCGGGTGCGATTCGCGCAGCCCGGCGCCCGTGATGCGCACGAAACGAGCAGCCTTCATCTCCTCGATCGTCGCCGCCCCGCAGTAGCCCATCGCCATGCGCAGACCGCCGACGAGCTGGTACACGATCGGCCGCAGCGGGCCCTTGTAGGCGATCCGGCCCTCGATCCCCTCGGGGACGAGCTTGTCGACGTCCTCGACGTCGCCCTGGAAGTAGCGGTCCTTCGAGTACGAGCGGCCCTTGAGGGCACCGAGCGAGCCCATCCCGCGGTACTCCTTGAAGCGCTCGCCCTGTGCGAGGATCACCTCGCCCGGCGACTCGTCCACGCCGGCGAGGAGGGAGCCGAGCATGACGGTGTCGGCGCCGGCGGCGATTGCCTTCGCAATGTCGCCTGACGAGGTCATCCCACCGTCAGCGATCAGCGCAACACCCTCGGCGGCGGCAACTTCCGCGCAGTCGTAGATCGCCGTCACCTGCGGGACACCGACGCCTGCGACGATCCGAGTGGTGCAGATCGATCCTGGCCCCACGCCGGTCTTCACGCCGTCGGCGCCGGCGTCGATCAGTGCGCGTGCGGCCTCTGCGGTGGCGATGTTGCCCGCGACGATCTCGACCGACGAGACGTTCTTGATCTTGCGCACCATCTCGATGACGCCGGCCGAGTGGCCATGCGCCGTGTCGACGACGAGCAGGTCGGCGCCGACCGCGATCAATGCCTGCGCGCGCTCGACGGCGTCGGGCCCGACGCCGACCGCTGCCCCGACGCGCAGCCGGCCGCGCTCGTCCTTCGTCGCCTGCGGATACTCGATCTTCTTCTGGATGTCCTTGACGGTGATCAGGCCGCGCAGCCTGCCCTCGTCGTCGACGACGGGCAGCTTCTCGATCTTGTTGCGGTGGAGGATCTCCTCCGCCTGCTCGAGCGTGGTGCCGGTCGGCGCGGTGATGAGGTTGCGCGAGGTCATCAGCGCGGACACCGGCTGCTCGACGTCGGTCTCGAAGCGCAGGTCGCGGTTCGTCAGGATCCCGACCAGCACGCCGCCGGCGTCGGTGATCGGCACTCCGGACACCTTGTAGCGCGCCATGAGCTCGAGCGCGTCGCGCACGAGCGCGCCGGGCGGCAGCGTCACGGGCTCCACGATCATCCCCGACTCCGACCGCTTGACCTTGTCGATCTCCGCCACCTGCTCCTCGATCGAGAGGTTGCGATGGACGATGCCGATGCCGCCCTCGCGCGCGAGCGCGATCGCCAGACGGGCCTCGGTGACGGTGTCCATGGCCGCGGACACGACGGGGATGCTGAGCTCCAGGGAGCGCGTCAGGCGCGTGCGCGTCGACACGGCGTTCGGCAGCACGCGTGACTCGGCCGGGAGGAGGAGGACGTCGTCGAACGTCAGGCCTTCCTTGGCGAACTTCCGGTCCAGGTCGAGCAAGCGCTGCAGCTCGTCTGGGCGGAAATCAACGCTCAAGGGAGAGCTAGGGTACCACCCCTAACGGACGGGGCAGGTCTCGGACCCTGGGTCCGCGCGTCGTCAAACAAGGCCCGGTGTCCCCGGACGACGTCAAACAACGTCCGGGGTCTGAGCCCCGGGCAAACACGCTCCTAACAGGAGCGGGCTACCGTGGCCTCGATGGGCATGCTGATCACCGCCATCGCCCTCGCCGCGTCGCTCGTCCAGCCGCACGGGGCTTCGCCGGCCCGGCAGCTCGCCGCCGGGGGCACGGTGCCGCAGACGCTCTATGCGAGCCCGACCGGCAGCACGATCCAGGCGTTCGCCCAGGACGGGCCGCTCCTCGCCTGGTTCTCCCCGAGCACGAAGGCGTGCAATGCAGTGTGGGTGCTCTCGCTCGACAACGGCGGCCGGGTCCAGCTGCCGGACGAGACGTCGGCGGCGCGCAACGTGACCTGCCGCTGGGACGCGGCGCCCCCGGTCAACCTCGCGCTCGCCGGCGCGGACGTGTTGTGGACGCTGAGGGACAGGCAGGCGACGCTGCCGTTTGACTACGTCCTCGGCGCCGGGTTCAAGAAGGACACCCGCGAGCGGCGCTTCCAGGAGGTCGCCCACGCGAAGCACGGAGCCGGGCTCTGGCTCGGCGGGATCGCAGGCGACAGCGTCCGAACGGGGCCGCAGAGCGTGAGCACCCTCGTGTACGGCACCGCCGCGGTGCAGTACGTCGACGAGATCGCCTGCCTCTCCGGCGGCTCGTGCCAGATGAAGCTCGCCGCCGGCGGCGGCGTGTACCGGGTCGTCGGGCGCCCGCCGTCCGTCCTGATCCCGAACACGCGTGCCGCGGTGGCCGTGTCGGTATCGGGCTCGACGCTCGCGTACGTACCGGCAGGCCCTCCAGACGAGAGCGGGAGGCCCGTCGCCACCGCAGACCTGCCGATCGAGATCGTGGACGTCGGTACCGGCACCTCGATCGCACACGTCTCGCCCCAGGGCACGCCGGTCGCGATCGCCCTGACACCGCACGTGCTCGTCAGCCTCGAGCGGACGACCGACGGGCTGAGGCTCGCGTGGTACTCGGCGACGACCGGCGGTGCGGACATCGGTTCCGTCGCCGTCCCGGCGGGGACGACGCCCGTGCTCAGCGCGAACGACCAGATCGCCGTCTTCCGCACCGGCCGGTTCCTCCACGTGCTCACGTTCGCGACCGGCCACAGCCGAACCGTCGCGCAGACGGTGGGCCAACCGATCGGCGTGTCGCTCGAAGGGAGCAGGCTCGCGTGGGCCGAGAACGTCCGAGGACGCGGACGCATCCGCGCGCTCACCGTCAACGGGCGCTAGGCCGAGACGGGCTGGAGCTCTTCGAGCTTCACGCCGCCCGCGAGCCGGTGTGCCTCGCGTACGTCGAACCGGCCTGCGCCTAGCTCGAGCACGGAGGCCGCCGCCGCGCCGACGGCGATGCGCAGCGCCTCGTCGGGCGAGCCGCCGTTGAAGCGAACTGCGAGGAATCCGGCGAGCAGCACGTCGCCGGCGCCCACGGACGCGATCGGGTCGATGCGCGCCACAGACGCGCGGAAGCGGCGAACCTGGCGGTCTTCGCGGAAGAGCGCGAAACACGAGGTCTCCTGCGTGATCAGCACGTTCCGCGCACCAAGGTCGGCGATCGCGTCGAGCGCCATCACGAAGTCCTCCTCGTCGGAGAACTCCTGCCCGACGAGGCTCTCCGCCTCCCGCTGGTTCGGCGAGACGAGGAACGGCTCGGCCTCGACGCCGACTCGCAGCGGCTCGCCCTCGCAGTCGAGCACGCACTGCACGCCGCGCCGGTTCAGCTCGCGGATCGCCTCGGCGTAGAAGTCGTCCTCGACGTCCCGTGGCAGCGACCCGGAGAACACGACGAACGACGCGACGCGCGACAGGTAGCGGAGCTTGTCGAGCAGCATCTCGAGCTCTTCGGGCCGCACCGCGGGGCCCCACTCGTAGATCTCGCTCAACCGGCCCGCGGTCGGGTCGACGACCGCCGTCGACGTGCGCGACTCATCGGAGATGCGCACGAAGTCGTTGAGGATCGCCTCCGACGCCAACTCCTCGATGATCCGGTCGCCCGCGCGTCCGCCGGCGAGCCCGGTCGCGATCACCGGCACCTCGAGCTCCTTGAGCGCGCGCGCGACGTTGACGCCCTTGCCGCCCGCGGAGGTGAGGCTCGCGCTCGCACGGTGGCGATGCCCGAGCTGGAAGTTCGGCACCGTGAGCGTGCGGTCGACTGCTGCGTTGAGGGTGACGGTGACGATCATGAGAAGAGCCCCAGGAGATGATGCCCCGTCCTGGTGACGTACCACCGTAGCCGCCCGGCGAGGCCGGGGCGCGGAACCGAGCGGGCCGCCAGCAGCGGCCTCGCTCCGATCAGCGTGCCGCCGTCCCACACCTCGACCCGCCCCAGCCGCTGGCCCCGCGCCACGGGCAGCGACACTGCGGACGGAGCGATGACGCGCTCGACGAGGGGCCTCCCGGCGCGCACGACGCGCACGAGCGGCTTCGCCGCGACGAGGGCGACGGGCCTGCGCCCGTAGCCGAGCGCCGCCTGCGCGTACACCGCACGCCGGACGAGGGTCGACGTGCGGTACTGCGCGACACCCCACGCGAGCAGCCGCTCGAGATCGTCGTTTCGCTGCGCGCGCGTCGGGCTGCCGAGTATCACCGCGTAGATCGTGTAGCCGTGCCGCCGCACGGCCGCGACCTGGCACCACCCGGAGTCGTTCGTGTGGCCGGTCTTGACGCCGATCAGGCCGGGTACGACCCCGAGCAGGTCGTTCCACGTGTGCACCACGAACCGGCCGCCTTCGATCTTGTCGGTGCGCTCGCGCACGAGCGAGCGCACGACGGGCGAGTGCATCGCGACCTGCGCGAGCACGGCGACGTCACGGGCGCTCGACACGTGTCCGGGAGCGTCGAGGCCGTCAGGCCGCGCGAAGTGCGTGTGATGCAGCCCGATGGCGCGCGCCCGCGCGTTCATCCAGGAGACGAACCGCTCGACGTCGCCGCCCGAAGCAGCGGCCGCGAGCGCGTCCGCCGCGTTGTTGGCGCTCTGGATGAGTGCGCCCTTCAGCAGGTCGCGCACCGTGACCCGCTGGCCTGCGACGAGCGGGATGCGTGACTCTCCCACCTGCGCCGCCGAGCCCGTGACGGTCACCTCGTCGTCGGGCTTCAGATGCTGGAGCGCGACGATCACCGTCATCAGCTTCGTGATGCTCGCGATCGGCAACTCGACCTGGGCGTCGTGCGAGGCAAGCACCTCACCGTTGGACGCGTTGACGACGTAGAAGGCGCTCGCGTTCGGGACCGGCGCTGCCCTCGAAGCGGCGGCGACGTCCGTCGATGCAACGCAGGCGAGCGCGGCGACCACGGCACACAGCAGCCGGCGCATGGGCGGAAAGGCTACTTGACGCGGATTCGCTGGCCGACCTGGAGCGAGTTCGAGCTGATGCCCGGATTGAGCCCTTCCACCTCGGCAACGCTCGTCCCGCTCCGCGCGGCGATCGAGCCGAAGGTGTCGCCGCTCTGCACCGTCGTGTATCCCGCGCCCGCGACGGACCCTGACGTCGTATCCGTGCCCGACGTATGGGTGCTCGTGATCGTGGGCGTCGTGTGCGCCGGCACGGGAGCGGTGGACGGGCGCGTCAACGGCCCCAGCGCCGTCGTCGTCCGGTCGGGCGAGATGCCCTTCCCGCCGAGCGCCGAATGGATGAGGATGGCGAGGATCGTCGCGGCGAGCAGGAAGGCGGCGGGCGCGGCGTAACGGGCGATCGAGCGCCGTGGAGAGGGTGCCGCCACCTACGCTCCGGAGACGGCCCAGACCTCGCGCGCGAGCCGCTCGGCCTCGGCGCGGGCCGCCACGCGGTAGTCGCCGCCCTGGTCCCTGACCGCGTAGATCACCGAGCGCGACGCGGAGACGAGCGCGCTCGCGGGTCCGGCCGCGAACGCCGCGCCGACATCGGCCGGGGCCCCGCCCTGCGCGCCGATGCCCGGCAGCAGCAACACCGCCTGCGGCAGGAGGCTGCGGGCCTGCGCCACCTCGCGCGGGAACGTCGCGCCCACGACCGCACCGACTGCCGACAGGCCGCGGTCGCCGACGAGGTCGCCGCCCCATTCGTGCACGAGCCCGGCCACGTGCTCCCACAGCCTGCGGCCGTCGGCGAGCGTCGCGTCCTGCACGTCCGCACCGCCCGGATTCGAGGTCTTGACGAGGCAGAAGAGCCCTGCGCCGCTGCGCCGGCACGCGGCGAGGAACGGCTCCAGCGAGTCGCCGCCGAGATACGGGTTGACCGTCACCGCGTCGGCGAGCGGAGGCGCGTCGCCGCGCGGCTCGACGAATGCCGACGCGTACGCACGCGCGGTGGAGCCGATGTCGCCACGCTTCGCATCGGCGATCACGAGGAGGCCGGCGGTGCGTGCGTAGTCGCACACCTCCTCGAACGCCCGCACGCCGTCGGCGCCGAGCGCTTCGAAGAACGCCGATTGCGGCTTGACCGCGACAGCATGTGGCGCGACTGCGTCGACGATCCCGCAGCAGAAGCGCGCGAACACGGAAGCCGCGTCGGCGCGTCCGCGCTCCGCCTCGCGGCGCAGCTCGTCCGGCAGGTGCTCGACGACCGGGTCGAGCCCCACCACGAGTTGGCTGCGCTTCCGGTCGACGGCCTCCGCGAGCCGGTCGGCGAAATGCGTCACGACAACCGTAGCCACGGCCCAAATGTACTTCGGCTTCCGGAAAGCGCGGAGCCGGCATCGCCTTATTGCCCGCCTATCCGTCGCGGAGCGGAGCTTGCTCCGCGCAGCAGTGACCCCGCCTGCCGGGAGCACGACGAAGAAGGGGACGCACGGGGGAAACATGGTTTCCCCCGTGAAGCGAGCGAAGCGAAGCGCAAAGCGCGAGGGGCCGCTTTCGCGGCCCCTCGACGATCCTCAGAGGAGACGTGCCCGCCGTGCCTGGTGCTCAGCCGCCCTTGACCGCAGCCTTGAGCTGGCTGCCGGCCGAGAACTTCGGAACGCGCGCCGCGGGGATGTGGACCTTCTCCGTCGGGTTGCGCGGATTGACGCCGGTGCGTGCCGCCCGGTTCTGCGCCGTGAACTTGCCGAACCCGGTGAACGCAACCTCGCCACCGCTCTTGAGCGTGTCGGTGATCGTCTCCAGGACTGCGTCGACCGCCTTGCTTGCGTCGCGGGCCGTCAACTGACTCCGATTGGCGACTTCCGCCACAAATTCCTGCTTCGTCACGTGCCTCTCCTCCTGTCGTTGATCTGTTCCACCGGCCGGATTGACCCTACCAGGGTCATATCTACGGCTCAACCATGCGGTTTTGCGGGACTTTTCGTGCTCCCGAGCAGCTCTCCTGCCCGAAAGAGCGGGCGCAGCCTGACGGCGTGGCGCGCGAGCGCATCCGCGCCGCCCTCCTCACGGTCGACCACGCAGACCGCCGTGTGCACGACGAGCCCGGCGCCGCGCAGCGCCTCGATCGAGTCGAGCAGTGCTCCACCAGATGTCACGACGTCCTCGATCAGGCAGATGCATTCGCCCTCCTCGTAGGGGCCCTCGATCCGTTTCGCGGTCCCGTACTCCTTCGCCGCCTTGCGGACAATGATGAAGGGCAGGCCGGACTGCAACGACGCCGCCGTGGCGAGGGCGACGGCGCCGAGCTCGGGGCCGGCGAGCCGCGTGGCGTCCGGGGCGTGCTCGTGGACGGCCGCGGCGATGCGCTCTCCGAGCGGTTTCAGGAGATCGGGCCGCGTCTCGAAGCGGTATTTGTCGAGGTAGTAGCGGGACCGCCTGCCTGACCGCAGCAGGAAGTCGCCTTCGAGGTACGCGTGCTCGACGAGCGCCTGTGCCAGGGCGTCTCCGCTCACGGTCGTGCGGCGGAGAGGACGTCCCGCGCGACGGGCAGGAGCTTCTCGGCCTCCGGCGACCCTTCGACGAACGACACCATCGAGCCGTCGTCGAAGTACACGTCGACGCGGTCGCGGCGGCGGCCGGTGGAGCGCCGGTAGAGCACGCTGCCGGCGAACACGCCCGTGCCGAACCCGAGCACGCCGAGGAACTTACGCTTCGCCATCGACCGGCTCCTTCTTGCGACGCGGCTTCGGCGTCGGCTTCGGCTTCGGCTTCGGCGACTGGGCCTCGTCGGCGGTGCCACGCAGGCAGCTCTTCAGGTCGTAGAAGACGAGCCCGACGGTGGGCGAAGGACCGGTCGTCGCAGCGATCCGGCGCGACCCGTCGCGGACGACGAACACGCTCCCCTCCTGCGTCGAGGCCTCGAGCTGCGTCACGCCGGCGTCGTTCGACCGGAACGCCGCGGCGTTCTCGAGCAGCTTCGCGGCGGAGCGCGCGAGCGCCTCGGCCGTCTGCGCGTCGGAGAGTGTGGAGCCGACCACCGCGCCCTGCTCATCGAACAGCACGGCGGCCTCGATCTGCGACGAGATCTCGGTCAGATCGGCGAGTGCCTGGGCTGCATCCATCGGCCTGAGGCTAGTCGAACTCGGCCCCGCGCGGTGGCCGTGCTGCCTGACGCGGAGCCCCGGGGCCGTGACCGGTACAGCTGCGTGCCGTGCAAACGGACAGGCGTATGCCAGGCACGAGCCAAGGGCACGGCCCCCAAACATCGGGACCCGGGGGTCAGACCCCGGGGTGCCCGGAAGGCTTCAACCAACGCCGGGGTCTGGCCCGCCGTGCAGACTCCGCTCGTGCGCGTCCGCAAGCGAGCCCTCCCGTCGAAGTTCTTCGCCGACCGCGGGCCGCATCTCGCCGCGATGGTCGCCTACTTCGCGCTGCTCTCCTTCGTGCCCCTCGTGTTCCTCGCGCTGTCGCTCCTCGGCCTCGCCCACCGCGCCGACGCGTCGGACTTCCTCGTCAAGGAGCTCGGACACGCATTCCCCGGCAGCTCCGTCAAGAGCATCCTCTCGCTCGTCCACCGGGTACAGGACAACGCAGCGACGCTCGGGATCGTCGGCGGCGTCTTCCTCCTCTGGTCGTCGGTATCGCTCTTCAGCGCGCTGGAGTCGGCCCTGAACATCGTGTACGGCCAGCGGAACCGGTCCTTCCTGAAGGGGAAGAGCGTCGCCGGCGGCGTGATGATCAGCTCGGTCGTGACGCTCTTCCTCAGCCTCGTAGTCGGTGCGTTCGGCGTCGAGGTGTTGAAGCGCTACGCACCCGGCTTCGTCGGCAACGGCATCGTCGCGTACGTCGTCTCGATCGCCGTATCGCTCCTCGGCGTGTTCCTCTTCCTGCTCGCCGTGTACTACGTGCTGCCGAACGTGCCGATGAGCGTGCGGGAGGCGCTGCCCGGTGCGGTGCTCGCCTCGTTCCTGCTCGAGGCGTCGTTCCAGATGCTGCCGGTGTTCGTTCGGCTCGCGGGGGTCAACGTGACGCTGCGCGTGCTCGGCGGACCCGCGATCCTGCTGCTCTGGCTGTACGTGATGTCGAACATGATCGTGTTCGGCGCCGAGCTGAACTGGTGGATCGCGGAGCGGCGCTCGTCACGCAACCCCGAGGTGCTCGATGGCCTCGCGTAGCGCGCGCGCCGCGCGGGCCCGGTGCGAGTGCTCGGCCTTCCAGCCGTCGCCGAGCTCCGCGACAGTGCTGTCCTCGCCGTCGGGAACGAACACGGGGTCGTAGCCGAAGCCCTCGACGCCGCTCGCCGCGTCGGCGATCCGGCCCTCGAGGATCCCCGACCCGCGCACCTCGCGCCCGTCCGGTGCGAGTGCGACGAGCTCCGAGACGTAGCGGGCCCGCCGGTCGCGCGCGCCGGCGAGGTCTCCGAGCAGCTTCGCGATCGCCGGCGCGCCCTCCGGGGCGTACCGCGCCGAGTGGACGCCGGGGCGGCCGCCGAGCGCCCGCACCTCGATTCCCGAGTCCTCGCCGATCGTCCAGCGCTCGCGATCGCCGGCGCCGCGCCCGAAGAGCGCCTTCGCGCGGGCGTTCTCGTAGTACGTCTCCCCTGTCTCGCCGGGCCACCCGTCGGCGTCGAGCGGATCGATCGTCCAGCCCGGCAGCAGCCGCTCGAGCTCGCGCGCCTTGTGCACGTTGCGCGAGGCGAGGACCGCTCTCAGTCCTCCCACCTGACCTCGAGGACGCCGTCGATGTCGGCGACGCCGGC
>DATCOE010000196.1:0-24341 GCA_036564885.1 Gaiellaceae bacterium
CCTTGAGGCCACGCGCCGTCACGTAGACGTCCTCGACCTCGCGGGCGAGCTCCGTGAGCGCGGGGCCGAAGGGCTGATCCGAGACGAGCACCGCGCCAGTGTCGCGACAGCTCCGGACGGACCCGTCATGGGTGAATCTCCTCCAGCTCGATCGTGAGGCCTACTCCGCGCTCCCGGGCTGCAGCGAGCACGAGCGCCGCTGCCGCCAGGTCCTGCACCGCGACGCCGACTGACTTGTACAGCGTCGTTTCGACCGGGGTGGTCCGGCCGGGCCGGGCGCCGGACACGAGCTCGCCAAGCTCGGCGTGGACGGCCGACTCGTCGAGCCCTGCCAGCTCGGACGCCCCAGCGGGCGGGGGCGCGAGCGCCGCGCGGGTCTCGACGACGAGCGTCGCGCCGGCCACGATCGCGGGGTCGATCTCGCCTCCGGACTGCGCTGCACCGACAGAGCTGACGTGGGTGCCCGGCGAGAGCCATTCCCGCAGGACGACCGGCTCCGGGGAGTGCGTGGTCGCGGCGACGACGTCGGCGCCGCGGACGGCGTCCTCGAAGGAGGCAGCGGCGGTCGCGCCCACCTCGGCGGCCAGCTTCTGCGCCTTGGCGTGGTCGCGGCCTGCGATCCGCACCTCGCTCCAGTCGCGGACACGAGCGAAAGCGGCCGCGTGCGAGCGAGCCTGGGCGCCCGTGCCGAGGATGGCGAGCACCTTCGCGTCCTTGCGGGCCAGAAGCCGCGCCGCGAGTGCAGCGGCGCCGGCCGTGCGCGCCTCCGTGATGTACGTCCCGTCCATGAGCGCGACCGGCGACCCGTTGGCGGGGTCGAAGAGCATGATCGCGGCCTGGTGCGTCGGCCGGTCCGTGTTGCCGGGGAAGAGGGTCACGAGCTTGCAGCCGAGCCCGGCCGAAGGCAGATAGGCCGGCATCGCTCCGAGCAGCCCCTGCTCCTTCGCCCAGGCGGCGATCCGGGGCGGCATCGACACCGCTCCGGACGAGAGCTCCTCGTGCGCCCGGGCGAGCGCGCCTTCGAGCTCCTCCAGATCGAGCAGCTGCTCAACGTCCGAGCGCGTGAGAACGAGCATCGGACGGACGTTAACCGCAGCGGGAGCGTCGCGCGTCAGCGCGTGTGAATCGGAAAGCTGCGCCGCGGCGGGCCGACGTACTCCGACGACGGACGAATGATCTTGTTGTCGCTCTGCTGCTCGAGCACGTGCGCCGCCTGGCCCGCGACCCTGCTCGCCGCGAAGAGCGGCGTGAACAGATCCCGCGGAACGCCGAGGTAGGTGTAGACGGATGCCGAGTAGAGGTCGACGTTGGGGTAGAGGGCCTTCTCCTCGAAGACCGTCCTCTCGGCCGCCTCGGTGATCGCGTACCAATTGGGCTCACCGCGTTGCTCCGAGAACTCACGCGAGATGTTCTTGAGAATGAGTGCGCGGGGGTCGTAGGCGCGATACAACGGGTGGCCGAAGCCGAACAGCTTCTCCTTGCGCTCGAGCATGCCGTGGACCTCGGCGGGCGTGCGGTCGGCGGAGCCGAACCGCTCGAAGAGCTTCATCGCAGCCTCGTTCGCGCCACCGTGCAGCGGACCGCTGAGTGCAGCGATCCCGCCGACGATCGCCGCATGGAGGTCGGCGCCGGTGCCGGCGATGACGCGGGCCGTGAACGTCGACGCGTTCATCTCGTGCTCCGCATGCAAGATCATCGCGATGTCGAACGCGCGCGCAGCCTGCTCGTCCGGCTCCTCCCCGTGCAGCATCGCGAGGAAGTTCTCCGCATAGCTCAACTTCGGATCAGGGTCGACCGGAGCAAGCCCCTCACGCCGCCGCTGGTACCGAGCGACGATCGTCGGCATCTGCGCGATGAGGTGCGAGGCCTTCCGAATCTCGATGTCGCGGTCGTTCGACCCGCGGTCGGGATCTGCGAATGCAAGTGCAGAGACGGCGGTGCGAAGCATGTCCATTGGGAGAGCGCTCTCCGCAGACTCGTCGATGAGCGTCGCGACGTGAGGCGGGAGCTCGCGGCGAAGGAGATCGTCGCGAAATGCCGCAAGCTGTTCGCCGTCGGGCAGCTCTCCATCCAGGAGAAGGAAGGCCACCTCTTCATACGTCCCGTGCTCCGCAAGATCGGCGATGTCGTAGCCGCGATACATGAGTACGCCCTCTTCGGGATCGATCGACGACACCGCGGATTGGGCGACGACGACGCCGGAGAGCTGGACGGACTTCTTGGCGGGCATGTCACACAGACCATACCCCTCGCGCCGCCCGGCTACCGGGGGTACGCCGCGACCGGCGTCTTCTCCACGGGCTGGGGAGGCGGCTTCGAGTCGACGAGCACCGCCGCGACGAGGAGGACGGCCATCGCGACGGCGCTCTCCCCGGCCAAGCTCCTGGACAGACGGCCGGGCACGCCTTCGCGCGCGACGCGCGGGGCCGCGACGAAGTGGTGGACGGCTCCCCAGGAGAGAGCGAGCGCGACGAGCCCGAGCTTCACGAGCAGCACGTGCCCGTATCCCGTCCTCCAGAGGTCGTGCACGTGCGGCAGGCGGAGCACGCTCAGATACGTGCCCGCCGCGAGCAGCAGGGCGACGAGCACCGTTGCCAGGCGCGAGAAGCGGAGGAACGCCACGCGTCGAAGCTCCGGCGCCGCAGGCCAGACGACCGCGACGAGCTGCACGAGCCCCCCGACCCAGAGCGTCGCCGCACTCAGGTGCACCCAGTCCGCGAGCTCCGAGAGCCGGGAGTGGCCCGCGTCCGCCGCCGAGTGCCCCGACAACGAAAGTCCCGACGCGAACGCGAGCCCGAGCACGAACGCCGGCCAGAGCAGTGCCTGCCTGCCGGTGAGCCACGCGAGATACAGCAGGGCGGCGACGAGCGCGAAGCCGAGCTCCATCGTGATGAACGCGACGCCGAAGCGGGTGCCCCCGGAGATCGGCGACAGGTCGCCGTAGAGGAACCGTCCGAACGGAAGCTGCAACGCGTCCTCCGCACGCAGGAGGAACGCGACGATTCCGGCCTCGAGCACTCCCACCGCGCCGATGCCGGTCACCCAGTAGAAGCGACGCTCGCCGCGTACCGACAGGCGCGCGCGCAGCACGAGCAGCCGGAAGCCGAGGCCGCCGACGACGAGCGCAAGCGCAAGGAAGTAGGCCCACCGAACGAGGTGCTCGGTCAGCGTCGGGCCCTGTGCACCAACTGCCTCGGTGACGAGCGGTGCGGGAACGCCCACCCCGAACGTGTAGACCCCTGACACGACGTGACCGTCGTTCGACATCGCCTGCCAGCGCACGGTGTACGGCCCGCGCGGGAGCTTCGGCAGGCGCGCGACGATCGCACCCTTCGCCGGGACGGCGCGCGCCGGAGCAGCGACGTTGCGCCCGTCGCGTGTGAGCACGACAATCGAGCCCGGCAGCGCGATGACCGTCTGGTCGAAGCGCAGCAGGATCTCGCGCGGCGAGTGCGCGAGACGTTGGCGGAACGCGGGGTACCCGTGGATGAGGCTCGCGTGCGCGAACGCCGACACCGGGAGCGCCAGCGCCGCAAGTGAAACGAGGGCGAGCGCGCGTCTCATCGGTGCTGCACGCCCGCGTACGGCGAGAGATGCCCGAAGATCGGGGCGACGTCGCGATCGGAATAGAGCATCACCGAGACGGCGAGGATCGTCGCGGCAAAGCCGGCGGCCGCTGCGACGGATCGCGGACGGAACGCCTGCACGAGCGGGAACACCGCGCCGGCGACGATCGCCCAGCCGAGCGTGTGGTGCAGGAACGCGGCCCGCGCGAAGAGCCAGTGCTGCTGCTCGTGCGCCAGCAGCGCCGCGCCCGAGACGAGCATCGCGGCCGTCGTGCACAGGCGCCAGTACTGCGAGTGGAGCTTGCCGCGCGCGAGGCCGAGCTCTGCACCGCCGGCGAGCATCAGCACCTGCGCCCACGAGCCGTGGGCGATCATGTGGATCGTCGAGTTGGTGTAGAAGGTCATCACCGGCCACATGCACACGCCGAGCAGGAACATCAGCCCGGGCCAGAGGTAGCGGCGCCAGGGCCGCCGAGCCCAGGTCTCTCGCCCGACGATCGACTCTGCGACGAGCAGCAGGCCGAGCACGAGGAACCCGGTCGCGAACCACCAGTGCACCATCTCCGCCTGAGGCATCAGTGCGGCGACGATCACCCCTCCCCCCTGATGTCCTCGACGATGCCCGGGGCGAGCAGCAGGCGGAAGAGCAGTCCGACGAGCACCACGTAGAGCGGCGGCTCGGCGAGCAGCCACCAGAGCCCCTGCCCATGGGGGTGCAACAGCGTCAGCCGCCACGGCTGCACGAGGGCCCAGACGACGCCCCCGAACGCCGTCACCGGGCCGAGTGCGAGGACGAGGCGTGCGCGAAGCGGGAGCGGCGCCGCCCGCTCCTTCGTCTTCGCCTGTAGGTCATGCGCGAGGTCCGCGCTCACGGTTCTCCTCCCTTGTTCGACGTCTCCTCGAAGCGCGCAGCGGCGCGCGGCTAGGCCGGGAGCGGCGGAGGCCGGGATTCGAACGCGAGGCCGAACAGCGAGCGCGGAGCGCGTCTCGCCCAGAAGAGCCACCGGCGCGCGACGAGCGTGCGCGTCGTGAGCCGGCGGACGAGCTCGATCGCCTCGGCGGCGAGCTCTTCGTAATCCGCGAGCCAGCGTTCCACGGTCCGGAAGACGACCGCGACGACGACCGAGAGGACGGCGAAGACGGGGAGTGCGGAGCTGTGCAGCCAGGGCCCGAGGAGATGCCAGCTGCCGCCGGCGATCTGCTCCGCGTCGGCCTGCACGAGATAGATCGACGCGGTGACGACGAACGACAGGAGCCACAGCCGCGCCGAGAGCTCGATGCGCACGCGCGGCGCGCGACGAACGGATCCAACGCCAAACCCAAAAGCGATGCACCACGCCGCGCGCGCGGCGGCGTGCGCCTTGGCGACGCGCCACGCGAGACGTGCGAGCATCAGCGCGACCGCGATCTTCACGCCCGCGAGCAGGAACGGGTAGTAGTCGGCGTGCGCGTAGCTGACGTGACCGACCTGGCGGCCGACGTCGAGGCGGTGCGTCAGGCTTCGGCCTGCGAGCTCGGCGATCAGTGCGAGCAGGCCGAGCGCGAGCCCGGCGAGGCACCGCTGACGGGTTCTGGAACCGTCCACGCTGGAAGTGTGGACCCCGCTCATGTCAGCCCAGCAACGTGAGCGACCACTCGTTTCGGTGCTCGGCGTCGAGCGAGAAGAGCAGGATGCGCTGGAAGCGCCCTAGACACAGGCAGCCGTCCCTGAACGGAACCTGCTCGCTGCGCGGCGCGAGCAGCGCGGCGACGAGGCGCTCGCGCCCTTCGACGTCGCTCGGGACGAGCCGTTCGAGCAACCCTTCGAGATCCTCGAAGAAGCCGGTCTCGCGCTCCTGGATCCGGACGAGCGAGCTTCCGTGCGTCGCGTGGATGTACGCGATGCCTTCGCGACGCCCCGAGCGCGCAACGGTCTGCGCGACGTCGTTCGTCACGTCCATCACCGACAGCGTCGGCAGCGCCGCCGCGATCGAGTACGGGACCTCGATGCTCGTCATGCGCGCGCAACCTCCCTCGGCAGCCGGAAATGGACGTCTTCACGGGCAACGGTGATCTCCTCGAGCGTCGGATACCCACGCAGCGCCAGCCGCCCGGCCGTCGCGCGCACGAGCTCCTCCGGCGTCGAAGCACCGGCGGTGAGGCCGACGACCTCGTGACCCACGAGCAGGGTCTCGTCGAGCGGGCTCTCGCCGTCGACGAGCGTCGCGACAGCTCCCGCCGCCTGGGCGACCTCGACGAGGCGCTGGGCGTTGGAGCTGTTCTCCGAGCCGATGACGAGGATCAGCGTCGCGCCCTGCTCGACCATCGCCTTGACGGCGTCCTGCCGGTTCTGCGTTGCGTAACAAATGTCGTCGTGATGCGGCCGTCGCAGCGAGCCGCCGACGTTCTCGCCGAGCGCGTCGACGATGGGTGCGACGTCGTCGAGCGACAGCGTCGTCTGCGTGATCACCGCCACGGGCTTGTCGGTCTTCAGGTTGCGCGCTTGTTCCGGCGTCTCGATCACGACGGTGTCGCCCGGCCGCTCTCCAAGGGTGCCGATCACCTCGACGTGGTTCGCGTGCCCGACGAGCGCGACCAAATGGCCGCTGTCGGCGTACCGGCGCGCCTCCGCGTGCACCTTGTTCACGAGCGGGCACGTCGCATCGACGATCTTGAGACCGCGCGCCTGCGCGGTCGCCTTCACGGACGGCGCGACGCCGTGGGCGGAGAGGACGCAGAACTCGCCCGGCGGGATCTCCGATTCGTCCTCGACGAACACGGCGCCGAGCCCCTCCAGACGCCGCACGACGTGCTCGTTGTGCACGATCTGGTGGCGGACGTACACCGGCGCGCCGTGCTGCTCGAGCAGGCGCTCGACGATCTCGATCGCCCGGTCGACGCCGGCGCAGAACGAGCGCGGCGCCGCCAGCAGCACGCGCCCGGTGTTCATGCTGCGCATCCCGGGGGCGCAGCCCCCAAGTCGGATACATCCGCGGGCTCTGGCCCGGACCATGGGCTTCCCCCGGGCCCGAGCCCGCGGAGCGCGCGCAGAGCGGTCAGCGCGTCGCGCATCGAGCGGATCGCCGCACCGCGCCTCACTGCGACCCAGCGGAGCAGTCCCATGACGTCCGTGCGGCCGTCGGCGTGCACGGTGTCGTCGACGCCC
Organism: Gaiellaceae bacterium; assembly: GCA_036564885.1. Lineage (GTDB taxonomy): Bacteria > Actinomycetota > Thermoleophilia > Gaiellales > Gaiellaceae > Palsa-739. Next base: position 6,712 of record DATCOE010000196.1, read on the forward strand.
TTTACGGCGCTCGACGGAACGTCCGAGATCGCGCGGACGACGCCCGCGAGCCTTCCGCTCGCAGCGAGCACGCCGCTCTCCATGTCGACTGCGTCGGCGCCGCTCGACTCGTGGAGCCGGTGGCGCTCCGATGCGTCGTGCACGAGCACGGCGGAGGCGAGCACGGTCGCCTCACGCGCGCCGGGCACGCCGAGCGGCGACCCCTCCCAGAGCGTCGCACCGGCCGCGTCGACGACGCGCGTCGCGTCGAGCAGGTCACCGACCCGCAGGCCGTCGTGCAGCGCGCCGGCCAGCCCGAACGACACGAGCCGCCCATCCGGAAGGCCGGCCGCGCCGCGCACGCCGATGCGCACGGCCCGCAGGCCCGCGCGGCGCGCGACCCGCTGCTCGGCCGCGGTCGCGCAGGCGAAGGTCAGCCCTTCAGCGTCCACGCAAGGCTCCGGACCGTCTCTTTGAGGCTGCTCGACGACTCGAAGGCCGACGAGGGCTCGAAACCGGAGTGAATGCCGCAGTGCTCGCAGCGGGGATCGTTGCCGGGCCCGTAGGCGTCCCACTCCATCCCGTCGAGCAGCGCCTCGTACGTCGGGAAGATGCCGTCCGTGAGCAGGTAGCAGGGGCCCTTCCAACCGTACGGGTTGCGCGTGATCGAGCCCCAGGGCGCACACGAGAGCTTGCGCTCGCCGGTGAGGAAGTCCTGGTAGATGGGCGTGGCGAGCCAGCGGTACCCGTGCTTGCGCACCGCGGCGCGAATCGCGCGGAACTTCACCTCGTGCTCCGTGCGCGTCATCGTCAGCTCGGGGTCGATCTGCGAGTACTGATAGCCCGGCGCGACGAGCATCCCGTCGATGCCGACGTCGTCGGTGAGATAGCGCATCATCTCGATCACGTCGTCGACCTCGGTCTCCTTGAAGATCGTGGTGTTCGTCGTGACGCGGAAGCCGCGCGTGCGCGCCGTCTTGATCGCGTCGACCGCGATCTCCCAGAGGCCTGGGTAGTCGCAGACGTAGTCGTGGATCTCGCGCATGCCGTCGAGGTGGATGACGAACGTCATCCGGGCCGACGGCTCGAACCAGTCGAGGCACTGCTCCAGACGGAGAGCGTTGGTGCACAGCTCGACGGTCTTGCCCATCTCGATCATGCCCGCGGCGACCTCTTCGATCCCTTTGAAGACGAGCGGCTCCCCGCCGCAGATCGAGACGACGGGCGCGGGGCACTGCAGCCCGGCGTCGAGACACTCCTCGACGCTGAGGCGCGCGCGGTTCGACTCGTACTCGCGGATCTTCCCGCAGCCGATGCAGGCGATGTTGCACGCGAGCGTGGGCTCGAGCATCAGGACCAGCGGGTAGCGCCGGCCCTTTCGCTGCTGGGTCGCCACGTACTTCCCGATGGAGACCGTGGACTGCAGGGGGAACTTCATTCGGCAAGCCTCTCTCTCATCCGACCGAGTGCGAGCAACGGAAAGCTGATGCGGTACAGGTGGTAGCGAATCATGAAGTCGAGCGGGAATCCGGTGCCTGTGAAGTGCTCCTCGTCCCAGTCGCCGTCGGGAAGCTGACCAGCGCAAAGATAGTCCGCTGCCTTCCGCGCACCCTCATCCTCAGCGTTTCCTGCGGCCACGTAGGCGAGCAGCGCCCAGGCGGTCTGGGACGGGGTAGCGAACGTCGCGCGGCCGCGCCACGCAGGGTCTTCGTACGAGCGGATGTCCTCGCCGAAGCCGCCGCTCGGTTGTTGCACCGAATCGAGCCAGGCAACGGCGCGCCGCATCGCGGGGTGGTCGGACGGGATGCCGCACGCCTCGAGCGCCGGCAGCGCCGCGCCGGTGCCGTAGAGGTGGTTCACGCCCCAGCGCCCGAACCACGAGCCGTCGGGCTCCTGCTCGGCGAGCAGATAGCGCAGCCCGCCCTCGACTGCGTCGCCGTAGCCCTGCTCGTGGCTGGGTTTGCCTAACTGCCCGAGCGTTTCCAGAGCGTGCGCCGTGACGTCGGCACTCGGCTCGTCGGTCACCTTGCCGAAGTCGCAGAACGGGATCTTGTAGAGCCACATCGCACGGTTGTCGACGTCGAACGAGCCCCAGCCGCCGCCTTGTGACTGCATGCCGACGAGCCAGTCCAGGCCGCGCGTCACCGCGTCGTCGCCCAGGCCGAGCTGCCTCAACGCCAGCGAGATGACGGCGGCGTCGTCGATGTCGGGATAGAGGTCGTTCTCGTACTCGAACGCCCAGCCGCCCGGGGCGAGATCCGGCACGCGGATCGCCCAGTCGCCCTTCACCGTGACCTCCTGCGAGAGGAGGTACTCACCGGCGCGGACGAGCTGCGGATGGTCGGCCGGCACGCCGCAGGCGCGGAGCGCCAGGACCGCGAGACCGGTGTCCCACACGGGCGACTGGCACGCCTCCGGGCGCAGGCGGTCGCCGTCTTCGACCATGAAGCCCTGCCAGCCCTCGACGGCGTTCCGCAGGGTGTCGTCCTCGAAGCCGTTGCCTAGCGCGCTCAGCGCGATGATCCCCCACACCCACGGCGGCTGGATTCCCCCCCACGAGCCGTCGGCCTCCTGCCGCTCGCGGATCCACCGCTCGGCGCGTGCCTGCGCCTTGCGCCGCAGCGCGTTCGGCCTGCGAGGCGCCCGCGTCTTGCCGGGGATCGCGCCGATCGAGCGCAGGTCGACGTCGATGTCCCGCACAGGCCGCAGCGACTGCGCAAGTGCCAGCGCGACGAACGTCTGCCGCGCCCAGCACGCGAACTTGTAGACCGAGAACGGCGCGGACGCCGGGAACAGGATCAGCTCGGGCGGGATCGGCACCATGCGCTGCCACGGCCACTGGCCGAGGAGCGCGAGAAAGCACTTCGTGAAGAGCCTGGTCTTCGGAATGCCGCCCTCGCGCCGGATGTACTCGAGCGCGCGCGCGCCCGGGTCGACGCCGGCCATCCGCAGGGCGACATACGCCTCGACGGACGTCGACAGGTCGGGAGGGCCTTCGAACCAGATCGCCCAGGTGCCGTCGTCGCGCATGCGGGCCATGAGCTCGTTCGCGATGCGCCGGTCGAGATCCGGGGTGCGGAGCCCGAGAAAGTGATTCCAGAACAGATGCTGCGCCGTCATGGTCACGTTCGACTCGAGCTCGCCGACCCAGATGCCGTCGGCGCGCTGGAGCTCGAGCAGGCGGCGCACGCCGCGGTCGATCGCGGCGTCGATGCGGGTCAGCTCGACGGCGGCGGCGCTCATGTGCGGACGGTACTCCGTGCGGTCTCGAGCACGCGAGCGGCAGCGGCGCGTCCACTGCGCACTGCGCTCTCCATGGTCGCCGGCCAGCCGGTGTCGGTCCACGCTCCCGCGCGGACGACGTCGGGGCGGGCGGTCGCGACGCCCGAGCGCTCGACGTTCGGCCGCAGTGCGATCGTCGCGTACGGCTCGCGGCTGACGCGTGACCACAGGAGGTCCGCCGCGCCGAGCCGCCCGGTCAGCTCACCCGCGATGCGGTCGACGAGCTCCCTGCCGCGCACCTCGAGTAGCTCGGGCACGCCGCTCGAGACGACGGTGAGGTACTGACCACCAGCCTGCGGCCGGTGGTTCGTCAGGGCGCCTCGATCGAAGATCCAATGCGCATCAGAGTTGAGAAATGCCGCTAGGGGCGTCTTCAGGAGGGGGCGGTCGAACCAGAGATGGACGCTGACGATCGGCGAGTCCTCGTAGCCGGGATCAGGCTCGTCGAGCAGGCGGGCGCTCTCCTGCGGCGGCGTTGCGACGACGACCGCGTCGGCGTCGAGCTCGTCCAGCGACTCCACGCGCTCGCCGAGACGCACCGCCGCGCCGGCGGACGCGAGCGCACGTCCGGCCGCGTCGCCGTGCATCTCGCCAAGCGGCTTCACGGGCAGCACGAGATCGGCGTTCGCGCGTGGCCCCAGGAGCGCCGTGCGCACGGTGAAGAGCCCCGCGCGCGCGTCGACCTCGTCGGCCGGCAGGTTGAGCGCCGGACGGATGAAGACGTCCCAGAAGCGGTCGACCGACGCGTCGGATGCGCCGAGTCGCCGGAGCGTCGAGCCGAACGTCTCACCGTCGAGGGCGTGCGCCTTGCGCATGCGCGCGAGCACGAGCGGGATGCGCATCCGGTCGCGCAGCGGCAGGTGCCTGTAGCCGACCAGCGCCGCCGGCGTCGGGCGGATGCTCGAGATTGCGCCGTCCTCGGCGATCACCGGAAGCGAGAGACGCGTGCGCAGCACCGATGCCCGCTCGCCGATCCGGTCGAGGAAACGCAGGTACTCCGCGAAGCAACCGAGCGCGATGTGCTGCCCGTTGTCGGGCGGCGGCTCGGGATCGCCGTCGCGCGCGGGCAGCGTCTGCACGGCGCCGCCGAGCGTCCGCCGCGCCTCGTGGAGCGTCACCTCCGCGCCGGCGTCGACGAGGTCGAGCGCCGCCGTCAGCCCTGCGAGGCCCCCTCCCACGACGGCGACCCTCACCGCACGAGTCGTCATCTCAGAAGACCCTTCGCGACGACCGCGAGCTTCGCCGGCGTCGAAAGCTTGCAGGACGCGCCGAAGACGTCGAAGCCGTTCGCCTCGATGCGGTCGAGCTGGCCGCGGTAGAGGCCGGCGAAGGTCGACACGCAGAGCGCACTGCGCCGGTCGAGCGAGTCGAGCAGCTTCAGGCCCTCACCGAGCTGCGCGCGGGCGCGCTCGGCCTGGAACGACATCAGCGACCACCACGCGGGCGTCACCCGGCCGTATTCGATGTCGGTCTCCACAATGCCGTGGCGCGCAAGCTCGTCCTGCGGCAGGTAGACCCGGCCGAGCTGCCAGTCCTCCGCGACGTCGCGCATGATGTTGATCAGCTGGAGCGCGACGCCGAGCGTGCGTGCGCGCTCGACGTCGTCCGAGCCGTACACCGCGACGCAGGCGACGCCGACCGCGCCCGCCACCTTCTCGCAGTAGCCGCGCAGGTCCTCGAACGACGCGTACCGCACCTGCTCGGTGTCCTGGAGCCCGCCGCCGACGAGCGCCACGAGCGCCTGCTTCGGAATGTCGAACCGGGCGCGCGCGTCGGCGAGGGCGACGGCCATCGGAGTCGCCGGCGCCTCATCGTCGAGTGACGCGCGCAGCGCTTCGAGCCGCGCCCGCTTTTCGTCCAGCGGCAGGTCGCCGTCGGCGACGTCGTCGACCTCCCGGGCGAACGCGTACACGGCCGCGATCGCGCGCCGCTTCTCGGCGGGGAGCACCATGATCCCGTACGCGAAGTTCTTCGCCCGCTCGCGCGTGACGCGCTGGACCTCCGCGTACGCTTTGTCGACCGCGGCCGCGCTCATCTATCTCACGAGGGTCAGCGCTGCCTCGCGCGCGAGGCGCGCGCGCGACGGCTTCGGCCGCCGGGTGAAGACGTCCCAGTCCGCCTGCTCGAGCGCCTCGAGCGCGGCCAGCCCGCCGCGCGCGAAGAGCCCGACGGCGCGCCCGAGCCGCCCACCGAGCTGCGCACGCAGCGTCTCGCCCGCCCGAAGGAGCGACGCGGCCCGCTCCGCCTCGAAGCGGAGCAGCGCGCGCAGCTCGTCGCTCGGCCGGTCGAGCGGCGGGTCGCCGAAGCGCCGCCGGTCCTCGCCGGGCAGGTAGACGCGCCCGAGCTCGAGATCGCGCGGCACGTCCTGGAGGAAATTCACGAGCTGCAGTCCGGTGCAGACGGAGTCGCTTGCCGCAACGAGCTCCGGGTCGTCCAGCCGGCGCAGCACGCCGAGCACGAGCCGCCCGCACGGGTCGGCGGAATGGACGCAGTACTCCTTCAGCGCGGCCCAGGTCTCGTACTCCGCGACGCGCTGGTCGATGCGATTCGCCTCGATCAACCTCAGGAAAGGCTCACGCGGGAGATCGAACTCGCGCACCGTCGGCTGGACATTCCGGAGCACGGGCCACGTGGGCTCCCCCTCGAACGTCAGCGCCACCTCGCGCTCGAGCTCGTCGAGGGCGGCGAGGCGATCGCCACCGTAGGAGTCACCGAGCTCGTCCACGAGCCGCGCGTAGCAGTACAGGGCGCGCACGTGCGGGCGCAGCGCGCGGGGAAAGAGAATCGAGCCGACCGGGAAATTCTCCCCGGCTGCCCTCGCTGCGACCTCGGCTACCTCCACGCACCAAGCATACGAGTGTGGTTTGGCCACCGTTTGCCACGGATCCGCAGCGATGCTTGAATCTCGGTGTACGCGACCGGGGGCGTCGCGTCGCACCGCCCAGGGAAAGGAGCAAGTCGTGGCTGAAGGCGGCGATGCAGCGCGTGACGAGACGTCGGGGATCCGGGAAGACCCGGTTGCGGGGATCAGCCGCGACAACGGCTCGGTGGTCGTGAGCCTCGCGGGGGAGCTCGATCTCTACAACGCGCACCAGGTGCGCGAGGCGTTGCTCGAATGCTGCGCCGAAGGCCCGAACCGCCTGGTCGTCGACCTGAGCGGCGTGAAGTTCATCGACTCGACCGCGCTCGGGGTGCTGATCGAGGCGCGGATGCGGATGGAGAACCGCCGCGCCTTCCTGCTCGCCGCCCCCGGTCTGGAAACGAGGCGGGCGCTCGAGATCTCCGGCCTCGACCGTCACTTCGCCGTGCACGACTCGCTCGACGCAGCGCTCGCCGCGTCCGTCTAGGGACGGTCCACTCGATCGAGGAAGGACGGCCCCCCGGACGGGGGATTCGAGCTGCGCCCCCGCAGGATTGTCTGTGTTCAGGCGTCTTCTGCTTCTGCGGCGGGAGACCGTTTTGATCACTGAGGGACCGCAGGCACACCCACACCACGCTTGTCTCGGCCGGCTCGCACGAGCGACTGCCGAGGAGGGCTTCGGCCTGATCGAGATGATCATGGCCACCACGCTCTTCCTCTGCATCTCGGCGCCCCTGGTCGGCGTTCTCCTGGCCTCGATCGCGCAACAGAAGCTGGCGCACGAGCGCACACTGGCCGCACAGACGGCGCAGAGCGCGATCGAGACGATCCGCGCGCTGCCCTACAACTCGGTGGGGACGCAGAACGGGAACCCGGCCGGCACCGTGGCCACGGCCCTGCCGGCGAGCCAGTTCGGGATCGCCGGCCTCGACGCGACAGTGACGACGCGCATCTCCTACATGGACGACGCGCCGTCTACCTCGTACCGCACCCGCGCCGATTACAAGCGCGTCGTCGTCACCGTCGTCCGCAACGGCGACTCGAAGCAGCTGACGCAGGACGTCACGTACGTCGCGCCGCCGGGCGGCGGAGCCTACGCCGGCCAGAACGAGGGGATCGTCCTCGCGCAGGTGATCGACTCGGTGCTCAACACGCCCGTCCCGGGTGCGACGGTGATGCTCAGCGGCGGGCCAACGCCGGCGCGCACCGATGTCACCGATGCGAGCGGCTCCGTGACCTTCCCCGCGCTGTTGCCGACCACGACGGCGCTGAACCACTACGACGTGACGGTTGCTGCGACGACCGGCTACACGACGCTGCGGGAGGACACGCCGCCCGCGATGTCCGCGCGCTCGGCGATCGTCGGCGGACAGACCTTCCAGACGATCCTCCGCGTCTACAAGGCGGCGACGATCTACGTCGGCACGCTCAACTCCGACGGCACGCCCTACACGGGCGCCGCGACGGTGACGATCAGCTCGACACGCGGCGCGCAGTCCTTCCCCTTCAGCGCCGGGCAGTTCACGCTCGCTCCGCCGCTGACGCTGGCGGGTGAGCTGGTCGTCCCGAACGTCCAGTACACGGCGCGCGTGCTCGCCGCGAACGGCGCGTCCTCGGCTGAGACGACGCAGCTCGTCCCGAATAGCTACCCGACCGACCTCACGAAAACGTTCACGCTCGCGCTGGGCGCGCCGGCTGCGATGCAAACGCTCACGGTACGGGTCGCGAACGCCGGCGGTACCCGCATCGCGGGGGCGAGCGTCACCGTCAGCGGCGGCCCCGGCTCGAACATCCTGTTGACGGGCACGACGGACGCGAGCGGCACCGCCGTCTTCAGCGTCCCGAGCAACGCGACTCCGGGCTACACGACGACGGCGGCGAGCGGCTTGCTGACAGGGACCGCGAGCGGCGGCGTCACCGCGCCGACGACGAGGACGGTGACGGTCCGATGAGACTCCGCCTACGCTCACTCTGGGAAGAACGCGGGTTCACGGCCGTCGAGCTGATGGCGGCGATGGCCGTGATGGGCATCGTGATGGCCGCCTTCGGCCAGATGCTCATCACGAGCTCGAAGACGAGCAACCGCGTCGAGGAGCAGGCGACTCTGCAGAACGACGTGCGCGCCGCGGTCGACCGGCTGACGATCGACTTCAGGCAGGCGACGAACGCGGACGGGACCTCGCCCGTCGAGAGTCTCAGCGGGACCACGCTCACCTTCGACTCACCCGACCGGATGACACCGTTCCATCTGCGACGCCTCTCGTATCGTCTCTCGAATGGCCGGCTCGAGCGGAGCGCCAGCACGAGCACCGACAACGACGGCTGGCCTTGGGTGTGGCCGGGCGGAACGGCCGCGTGGACCGCCGAGGTCGCCTCGGTCACGAACGCGACCGTCTTCACGTTCTACGACGCGAACGGCGCCGTCACGACCACCCCGACGGCGGTCCGCTCGGCCCGTGTCAGCCTCACCGTCGCTCCACGCCAGACACAGGGCGGCTCCGCGTCGTACACCGCGATCGTCTCGATCAGGACGCTGCAATGACGACGCCGGCGCGCAGCGCGCACCGCGAGGACGGGTTCGCGATGGTGATGGTGCTCGGAATGATCGTGTTGCTGAGCGTCCTCGCAATCGCGCTGATCAACGTCATGCAGGGCGAGGCGTCGCGGAGCCGCACCGAGATCAAGCACGACACTGCCTTCCACGCCGCCGAGGCCGGCGTGGACGACTACATCTCCAAGCTCATCGACGACCGGCTCTACCTCTCGCACTTCGTCCATCCCGCCGAGTCGACGAGGTTCTCGCCAGCGAGCGGACGGCTCGTCTCGGCGTCGCAGCCCTGGCAGCAGAGCGACGGCAGCACATGGACCTATCCGAACGGCAAGAACGCGTGGTACGGCTCTGCGCAGCTCGGCAACGGGTACGAGTACAACCTCGAGGTCTTCCCGCCGTCCCAGTTCTCGCCGCTGATCCGCATCGTCGCGACCGCGCGGCCGGCCGGCGATACCGACGTTCGCGACTGGCGTGAGCTGGAGACGCTCGTGCGGCCGTCGTCGGTGTCGGACTACCAGATGGTCGCGGATGCGAACATCACCTACGGTGCGACCGCGACGACCTACGGGAAGATCTATGCGGGGATCGACGCCAACAACGTCGCCCACACCATCCAGCACGACGGAATCGCCTACGGCGACGTCTACGCCGAGGGCGGCGTCTCCGGCTCGACGACGCTGCGGAACGGGGCGAAGCGGTACGACCTCACGACGACTCCGACGATCCGCGCCGTGATCCGCAACCCGATCAGCTTCACCAACTTCCTTGTGTCGCTCGTCGACATCCGGAGCGCAGCGGGCGCGGGTGGAATCGTCGAGGACAACGCCGCGGTCGACGCGTGGTGGCTCACGTTCCAACCGAACGGACAGTTGACGGTGCAGACGTGCACGAAGAACACCGGCAAGCCGATCGGCGACAGGCAGCCGGTGTGCGGCGCCCCATCGCCGCTGAACCTGCCGGCGAACGGCGCGATCTACGTAGGTCAGCCCGTGATCGTCTCGGGCACGGTGAACGGTCGCGTCACCGTCGGCTCGGCCGCCGACATCTACCCCGGCGGCAATCTCGACTATGCGCAGCCCGGCGACGACGTGCTCGGCCTCGTGGCCTCGCACAGCCTGATCGTGCCGCAGTGGGCGCCGTCGACCATGAGCTGGCGTGCGGCGACGATCGCACAGAGCGGGACGTTCCGGTCGTACGGCTTCGACGGTCAGTTGAACCTGACCGAGCCCGACTTCGTCGGCAACAGCAAGCTCAGCTCGATGACCTTCACCGGCTCGACCGCGACATACGGCGGCGGCAGCATGGGCCTCTTCCAGACGCGTACGTACCAGTACGACACCTCGTTGCTCTACCTGCCCCCGCCGTGGTTCCCGACGCTCCAGGATGCGTACACGATCGTCCTCTCGCGCGAGCTCACCGCAACCGCACGCTAGGTGGCCTAACCACTAGATTCCCCCGCATGGACGCGGATCGCATTCTCGAGCCGGCCCAGCTCCGGCGCTACGCCGACGCGATCGTCAAGGCGTCGCTCGGCGTCACCAAGGGCGACACCCTCCTCGTCACCGCCGAGCCGGCGCACCGCGAGCTCGCAGTCGCCGTCGTCGACGCGGGCTATCGCGCGGGCGCGGTGATCTCCGACCTCTGGTACGCAGACCCGCTCGCAATCCGGGCGCGGCTCGAGCACGGAAGCGCGGAGTCGCTGGGCGTCGTCACGCCGTGGGCGGAGCGCCGGTTCCGCGAGGTCATCAAGCCGAGCGGCGCACGCGCCGCGATCATGGGCGAGAGCGAGCCGGGCTATCTCGACGGAATCGCGCCGAAGCGCCTCGCCGCCGACCTCGCGGGCGCAGCGAAGCGCACCGCGTCCTACCGGCGCGCAAACCTCGACCTGAAGGCGCGCTGGACGGGTGCCGCATGGCCGACCGATCACTGGGCGGGGCAGGTCTACCCGGATCTCTCCGCGCTCGAGGGCAAGCGCAGGCTCGCCCAGGACTTCCTCTGGTTCTGCCGGCTCACCGACGAGGACGGCAAGGGCTCGACCGGATGGCTGAACCACGTGCGCGCGATCGCGCGGCGCTCGGCGAAGCTCACACGGCTCGGGCTCACGGGGCTCGAGCTGCGCGGGCCCGGCACGAATCTGGACCTGCGCCTCGCGCCGGAGTCGCGCTGGCTCGGCGGCCAGGAGAAGACGCCGTCCGGCGTGAAGATCGCGCCCAACATGCCGACCGAGGAGTCGTTCACGAGCCCGCACGCGGCAGGGACGGACGGCACGTTCGCGTGCACCTTCCCGCTGTCGTTCCACGGACGGCTGATCGAGGGCCTGCGTGGCGAGTTCCGCGGCGGGCGGCTCGTCCGCCTCGACGCGAGCAGGAAGAAGGACCGGGACTTCGTCGCGGCCTACATCGACGGCGACCCGAAGGGCAACGGCCGCAGGCTCGGCGAGGTCGCGCTCGTCGACGCGATGTCGCGCATCGGCCAGAGTGGACGTACGTACTTCCACACGCTGCTCGACGAGAACGCCGCGGCGCACATCGCCTTCGGAGCGGGCTTTGGCGGGACGCGGACCGGAGCGCGCGCGGTGGGCCTCAACCGCGCGACCGTGCACCTCGACGTGATGATCGGAGGGCCCGACTTCGAGGCGACCGGGGTCACGGCGAAGGGCGAGCGCGTTCCCGTGATCGCCGACGGTCTCTGGCAGATTTAGAGACTACTAACCGTCGACGAGCAGCCCGTTCAGCGGGCCCCAGAGGGCCTGCGTCCGGCGCGACACGTGCGGGAGCAGCACGAGCCGATGCGGCGTGAAGCCGTGCAGGCGGCGGTGCTCGGCGTTCCGCCGCGCGAGCGGCCGCCACAGCTCGTCGATCACGCGCGCAGGATCGCCGTCGATCTCCTCGACGGGGAGCTCGAGATGCTCCGACCACAGCCGCAACCTCGCGTCGCGTGCAAGCTGCTCGTCGCAGACGACGACGTTCACCTCGGTGTCGTTGAAGAGCGAGTGCTCGTTGAGGTTGGCCGACCCCACCGTGAGCCAGCGGTCGTCGACGATGCCGACCTTCGCGTGCACGTACACCGGCATGCCTCCCGGGCCCGGCTGGTAGAGCGTGCAGGCGAGGAAGCGCGACTCGTCTCCACCCCGTTTCGCAGCGTCGACGAGAACACCGAGCTGGCCGCGGGTGTCGTCGGTGCCGTTGTTCGGGTGCACAGGTAGCAGGACGACAACGCGGAAGCCGTCGCAAGGCGGCTCGCGCAGCTTACGGTCGAGGATGGAGACGAGCTCGGGCGACCAGAGGAACTGACTCTCGAGATAGACGAGATGCTCGGCGGAGCGCAGCGCTCGCAAATAGCTCTCCGCGATCGAGAACTCGCCGCGCGGCAGCCCGCGGTAGAGGTTCTCGGGAACCGTGCGCACGAGCTGCGCCTGCACTCCACCGTCGACCGGCGCAGCACGTCGCGGGTCCGGCGGTGTGTCATCCGCGAGCTCGCGCCAGCGGAGGAGGAAGTGCGCGGCGACGTCTGCGACGAGCGGCCCCTCCAGCCGAAAGCACGCGTCGTGCCACCCGAGCCCGTCGCGCTGCAAATGGTCGCTGTGGTCGAGCCGTTGTCCGCCGAGCGATGTCAGATCGATGCCTCCAACGAACGCGACGTCGTCGTCGACGATCACGAGCTTCTCGTGATGGCAGTGCATCGGCCGCTCCTTCGCGTCGAGCGCCATCGAGATGCGCGTTCCCCCGATCAGCTCGTCGCGCATGCGCCGTACCTCGCGGCGGTCGGGATGGAAGAGCGGTAGGGGCGCACCGGCCCAGGCGAGCACGCGCACGTCGATACGCTCGGCCGCGTCGGCGAGCAGCGAGCGCAGCGTCGGGCCGCCGCCGCCCATGCGGAAGTCGGGCGAGAAGAACCACCCCGTGACGTGGACGTGCCGCCTCGCAGCGGCGATCTCACGAGCCATACGCGGCAACGCGTCGGCGCCGTCGACGAGCAACTCGACCCGCGTGTCGCCGGACGGCGCGAACGAGCCCGTGTCGGCCCATCCGCCGGCGTTGGCCGTGCCACCTTGGGGCGGGTCGAGCGCCCTGCCGTGACCATGCCGCACGAGCCGGCGCCGGTGATGGGCGCAGACCGAGCGCTCGACCGCGTCGCCGAGCGCGGCGTCGAGCCGGTTGAGATTCGTCTTCCGCACGACAAGAAGGTTCTGCTCGAGCGAAAGGTGGCGAAACGACTACGAGCCCAGCAGGTCCACGAGCACGGCCCCGAGGATCGGAATCGCGATGGTCAGCAACAGGTTGGCGCGGCCGATGGCGACGAGCAGCGAACGCCGCGATTGCGGCCGTCCCTCGCGCATCTGGCGGGCGAGGCCGGGGCCGAGGACGAAGTCGTGCAAATACGCGCCGACGACGAGCAGGCCGACGAGCAGGCCCTTCACGGCGAGCACCCAGTCGAAGTCGCGCGGCGCCCCGTCGAAGGCGTGCGCGCGCGCTGCGAGCACGACGCCGGTCACGACCGCGACGCCGAGTGCGCTCCAGCCGATCGGCCGCCAGCGCCGCCCGACCTCGCGCATCAGGGCCGCCCGGTCAGGCCCCTGCAGCCGCTGCACAGCCGGGACGGCGACGAAGACGAGCGCAACCGTGCCGCCGGCCCAGACGATCGCCGCCAGCAGGTGAACGATGCGTAGCGCGAGATCCACGACCATCGTCTCTAGGAGAGCGTGAGCGCCGGGCTTGCGTACCCGGCGGCCGGCGACGACACCCGGACACGCGCGCCGCGGGCGAGCGTGACCGTCCGCGAGAATGTACCGCCGGCGTCGGTGCGCGCCGTGCCGCCGACAGGGCGCCAGCGTCCTGCGGTGTACGACTGCAGGACATACGTCCGTGCGCCCGACCCCGGCCTGACCTCGCCCCACAGGACGGCGCGCGGCCCGGACCGCGAGACCTGTGCAAGCGGCAGCGCAAACGCGTGATACGCCGGCTTCGGCGTCCCGCCCGCGGTGAAGAGGCCGCTCTGCCAGCCGCCGACGCTCGGCTCGTCGCGGATGAGGAAGTGGATCAGCATGGTCACGCCGGCCTGCTCCCAGACCCGTAGCGCCGCCTCGCCGATGTAGCGCGCCTGCAACGCGTACGAGACGCCGAGCAGATGGTCGGGAGGATTCGTCTGATAACCGTATTCCGTCAGCCACAAGGGGATCGCCGCTCCGAAGAAGCGGGTGACGTCGGCGCGGATCGCCGGCAGGTTCGCCATCGTCATCACGGCGCATCGCACACACGTCGCGTGGAACGGCGTCTCGCCGGGCGACACCGGATACGGGTTCTGCGCGTACGCATCGAGCCGCGCACGGGCGAGCTTCATCCCCTGCATGAACGCCACGGGCGACATTCCCGACGGCGTCTGCCGCGGTGACGTGACGCCACCTGCAACGACGTTCGCGGAGCTTGCCTGGTGGAGCGACGCGTAGGCCGGGTTGAGCAGCTTCTGCACGTACGCGAGCGGCGACACGGGCACCGAGAACGTCCGCCCGTTCGGCTCGTTCCAGATCGTCCACATGTGCACCCACGGGAAGCGCTTCGACGCCGCGTAGGCGAAGTCGGCGAAACCGCTGCTCGGGAGCCAGTTCGCTGCGTGGCCGCCGTTCGCCCAGGCGGGCGAGCCGTACAGCGTCACGAGCGTCGTGATGCCGTCCGCGTGCAGCGCGCTCAGGACGGTTTCGAACTGACCCCAGTCGTACGCGCCGTCACCGGGATCGCGCGGCGCCGCCGGCCGGGCCGGCGCGACCTGGTCCCACCGAAGCGTGAAGCGGACGAGCCGAGTGCCGAGGCCGTCGAGCGTGGTCAGGCGCTCGGACAAGGTGCCCGGCCCGTACATGAGCCACCCGTCGTCCTGGATGCCGTACCCAGGGTTCGGCGATGCCGCCGCGGGCGCTGCTGCGAGCAGCGCGAGCACGACGATGACGATCGGTACGACGACCCCACGGCGCATCGCAGGACCGTAGCGGACGTTCGCGTCGGGGCGTAAAGCCCGCTGCGCTACGCCGCGTACAGCTGCAGCACGTGCTCGCCGCCGCCGAACTCGACCGAGCGGACGACATGGGGCCGGCCGTTCAGCCTGACCTCCTCGCCGACGCGCGGCAGCCCGTCGAGTGTCAGGCGCCCGGTCGCGACGAGTTGGTCGTCCTCGTACGCGTGATAGACACACGTCACCTGGCCGGCCGACATCAGCGGCCCCTCAACGTCACGCGCTCGCCGCAGCGCTCGCAGCGCTGGAAGCGCTCCGTGAAGAAGAAGGGCCGTCGCCGCCGAGGCAGCTTGTGACCCACGAGTCGACAGAGGTGGCGCCGCATGCCGGCGCGGACACTATCGAGACACGCGGGCCGGGTGATGCATCTCCGTCACTCGAACGGGTGATTCTAGTCGCCGCGCGTCGCTTCGTTCGGGACGGGCTGCGCGGGGAGCGGCATCCGCGCGAGCACGGGCACCGTCAGCGGCGCGACGGACGGCGTGAACCGGACGAGGGCTGCGAGCGCAGCCACACCACCGACGAGCTCGTAGGTCGCCGAGTCGTTCACGAGCAGCGACGTCCCGATCGCGAGACCCACGGCGAGGACGAGGTCACGCGTCGCCTGCCGGCGTGCGATCCGGATCGCGAGCACGAGCGCCGCACCGAACCACAGCGCGAGCGGAAGCACGAGCGGCCAGTTGTGCAGCGCGGGCTCGTACGCGAGCGGCACGCGGTTCTGCGCGACGGCGAAGAGCCCGGAGACGCCGTGGCCGAACGCGCTGCGCAGATGGTTGGGCCCCGGCGCGCGCAGATTGAACGAGACGAGCGCGAGCACCGCCGTCGCACCGAGCAGCAGCAGTGTCACGAAGCCGCGGACACCGAGCCGCAAGACGCGCGCACCGAGGAACGCGAACGCGACGCCGAGCACAATCGCGCCGCCGCCGTCGGAGCCGAATCGGTTGTCGGTCACGAGCAGGAGCCCGAGGAGCGCGAAGGCGCCGAAGCCGGCGCGGCCGAATTGCCGGCCAGCGAGGATCGCTCCGACGAGGAGCGGTGCGAGCAGCAGCGTCTCGAGCTGGTTGCCGATCCCCCAGAAGCGCGAGTTCTGCGTCGGGCCGAGCGGCGTCAGCGCAACCCACTCGGGCCGCTCGGCGAGCAGCACGAGGTGCACCACGATGACCCCGACAATGAGCAAGAGCAGCCGGCTGTCGGTCCGGCACACACGCGCGAGCCACAGCCCACCCCCGAGCGTGCCGATGGTCAGGAGCGCGACGATGAGCGGCTGGCTCGTCACCTGCGCGGCGCCGAGGGCGATGCTCGCGAGCAGCGCAGCCGGCACAGCCGTCGTTGCCGCGCGCGGGCGCACCGCGGCGAGCAGCGCGATCGCGCACGCGACGACGATCAACGCCGGCAGCTTCAAGCGGTTGTTCGCGTGGATCTGGCGGTCGAGGCTCGAGAGGCTCGCGAGCGGATCGGGCGTCGCAGTCGACGTGAGCGACCCACGCTTGCGGCCGAGTGCAGTCGGCGCGATGTCGACGATCGACACGAGGCCCGGGATGCGTGTCGTGGGCGAGTCGAGCAGGCCGTGGAAGCCGCCGCCGAGCACGACGACCGGGTAGCGCCGGTCGTTCGGCTCGGGCGGGCCCTTCGGCGGCATCGCGACGACGATCGTGCGCATGCCTGTCGGCGTCCCGGTGGCGAGAGCCGTGCTGATCAGGGTCGGCCCGGACGGAACTCCGCCGAGATGCGCGTTCATCTGCGCGCCGCGGACGAGCTGTGCGAGCGCCTGCCGCCGGTTCGTCGTCGGGCCGGCTCCCGGGACGAGCAGTCCGACGGCGCCGTGCACAGCCATGTGACGGAGCTGCGAGGGACTCAGGTGGTCGACGATGAGGACCCGGAACGGCGGTGAGCCCGGCACCGTCTTCGCCCCCACCGGCGCCGCACCGGCGAGGCCGACGAGCACGACGAGCACGACGAGCAGGACGAGAGACAATCGGGGCCGGAGCAGCATCCGGCCCGATTGTCGCGGACCCGGGTGCGCCGCGGCTACCTTGAACCGCAAGAGGTGGGAAAGCCCGCAGGTGCGGGCGTCGTCTTTTTCGCACTGGGCGAGAGATTGGGAGAAGGCCCGCAGGTGTGAGCCTCTCCGAGAAGCCGACGCGCGGATTCGAACCGCGGACCCCTTCATTACGAGTGCTGCGTCGTCTTTTCCGACCAAGGCGAGAGATCGGGAGAGGCCCGCAGGTGCGTGCCTCTCCGAGAAGCCGACGCGCGGATTCGAACCGCGGACCCCTTCATTACGAGTGAAGTGCTCTACCAGCTGAGCTACGTCGGCAGGTGCGCCATTCTAGCGGGCCTGGATAGGGGGCTTTGGGACCGACTTTCGGACGCGGGCGGGCGCTTCGGGGTGCTGAACCGCCCGTTTTGGGCCCTCGAAACTGTCCGTTCAGGCCGGCGCAATGCCCGATTTGGCAAGCTTCCTGTAAGGAAATCGCAAACATGCGATGTTTGGGAATGGACTTAGAGGTGTAGCCGTTCTATAACTACGAGTGGCAGATTCCGGCACATCGCGGGTTACCCGTGCGCCGGACACCACAGGAAGCCGCAGCCCAGGCGGCCCGCCTCATACGACGAAAGGGCTTCAACTGAGCGACACCATGCACCTGCACGACCTCACGCCTGCTGAGCGCCTGGTCGAGGAGTCCGCCGAGCGCGGGTTCATCGAGGAGAAGGAGATCCAGGCCTTCGCTGACGAGCACGAGCTCCCGGAAGACGAGCTCGCGACGCTGCGGACCGCGCTCGAGGAGCGCGATGTCATCGTGCGCGCCGCGCCGCGCACCGAGTCGACGCCGGGCCCCTCGGGCACGCTCGACCCGCTTCAGCTCTTCATGGACGCTGCGGGCAAGCACCGCCTGCTCACGGCAGCCGATGAGGTCACTCTGGCCAAGCGCATCGAGAAGGGCGACCTCGCGG
>DATCOE010000197.1:0-6085 GCA_036564885.1 Gaiellaceae bacterium
TAGCTCGCGGTGAACGGCCGCCCCGGCTCGGCCGCGAGCGCCTGCAAGATCAGCCTCTGCGCGCGCGAGGCGTTGTCCCACACGAGCGTGAAATGCGCAGTCTCGGATCGAAGGACCGCGGCGAGTGCGCGCTCGAGATCGGTGGGCCCGGCCGTGAATCCGTCCGGCACCTCTTCCCACAGCGCATAGGCGAGCTCCTGGGTCGCGTAGGGATGACCCTTCGTGATCCCGAGCAGCCCGTCGAGCACCTCAGCCGCGACCTTGCGGTCGGTGCGTTCGAACTGGTCCCGTACAAAGCGCTTGAAGAGCTCAGCGGGGATCTCGCCGAGCTCGACGACCTTCGCGCTGCGATAGAACGGCTCGTTCTTCTCGTTGAAGAGACGCTGCATCATGTCTCGCCTACTGCCCGAATAGACGTGCGAGACGTGGGGCTGTTGCTGGAAGACGGCTCGCATCTGCGCGGGAAGCCTCGGATCGATGCCGGTGATCTCCTGGAACTCGTCGAAGAAGACGACGACCCGCTTCCCCTGGTCCGAGGCAAGCTGCGCCGGCAGCTCGAGGAGACGCTCGATGGTCGCGTCGATGTCCTCGTCGCTCTGCGCAGTCGAGAAGCTGAAGCTGGGAGCGCCGTCGTCGGGATTGATCGTGATGACCGGCACGACGCGCAACGCGGAGAACATCCGCAGCCGTTCTTTCGCCTTGAAGAGGACGGTCGCGACGTCGTCGTGGATCGACTTCGCCAGCTTCGCAGCGAACTTCTCCTTCGAGGGAGTGCTCATGAGATCGACCTCGACGACGAGGAAGTCCTCCGCCAGAAGCTCCTGGGTCGCCCGCCGGACGAGCGACGACTTGCCGTATCGCCGCGGCGCGATGATCGCCACGTTCTGGCCGTTTCTGATGTCAGCCTTCAGCGCCGCGAGCTCGGGCACCCGGTCGGTGAACGCCTCGTCGAGGGCGAGATCGCCGTAGTGGAACGGATTGAAGAGCTTCCTGTTCGCCATCCACGTATTATACCATTACGTATAGGTAAACATACGCTCATATGCGTTACACACGATGGTATAGCTACTGGATGGCACGCGCGGTCGTATAGAGCGTTGCACACGTAACTGCGTTACACCGGAGCGCGTAGCGCGGCGCGCTAGACGGTCAGCGCGGTTGCGAGCTGCCGGCACAAGTCGTCGGTGCCCGCTGCCGCAATGCGCGAACGTCCGAGCAGGTCGAGCTCGGCCTCGCCGAAGCCGCGCGGGTCTTCGAAGAGCTCGAGCGAGAGGCCGACCTCGCGGCAGAGGAGCTGCGCCGCGGCGATGTCGACCGAGCGGGCGGGCTTCAGCGAGCAGACGGCGTCCACGCGGCCGGCGGCGAGGTGGCACAGCGACAGCGCGAGCGAGCCCATGATCCGCAGCCGGTAGGCGAGGTCGGCGACGGCGGCCGCGTGCGCCGCGACCAGCGAGCTGAGCGTCGCCTCGAAGCTGAGGATCTCGATGCGATCCTTCGGCTTGACGGCGCCGAGCGGCTCGCCGTTCAGCGTCGCGCCTTCGCCCCGCCTGCCGATCCACTCCTCGCCGGTACCGAAGTCGTAGACGTAGCCGAGGAACACGTCACCCATGCGCTCCCCCTCGGCGAACGCGATCGAGAGCGAGAAGAACGGAATGCCGCGCTTCGCGTTCAGCGAGCCGTCGATCGGGTCGACGACGACGAGCGTCGATCCGTCGCCGAAGCGGCCGACCTCCTCCGACACGATCGTGACGTCGAGGTGGCGGAAGCGGGCGAGGATCGCGTCCTCGGCCGCCTGGTCGATCGCGGTCGTCTCGTCGCCGCCCTCGCCCTGGCGCACAACCGGCTCGCGCTCGACGCGGGTCGGCAGCTCCTCCAGCGCCGCGCGCACGTCCTCGACCGCACCGCGGCAGACGGCTACCCAGTCAGGCTCAGGCGGGGCGGTCACGGCGCGTAGAAGAGCAGGCCGGAGGTGAGCTTCGGGTAGAAGAACGTGCTCTTCTGGGGCAGGACGTCGCCGCGCGCGGCGATCTCCCACACGTCCTCGATCCGCGTCGGGCGGAGCAGGAACGCGGCCTCCGCCTCGCCGCGGTCGACGGCGGCGACCGCCTCGCCCGCGTGCGGCGTGTAGGTGACGCCCTGCGGCGCGAGCTGGTCGACGACCTCTGGATCTGGCCCGTCGCCCTCGAGCAGCTCGTAGCTCCCGCCGCGGTAGAGGACGAGACCCGGAAGCTCGTCGCCGGGCGGGTCGATCGGCGTCCCGCTGACACCGTTGACCGACCGCGCGACGCGGTGTGTCGGGAAGATCGTCAGGCCCTCCTGGTCGGTGGGGACGATCACGACCATCATCCACGCGCTCTCCTCCGAGCCGTCGCGCTCGTGGAAGGCGAGCGTCGTCTCGTAGCGGTGGTGGCCGTCGGCGATCAGCAGCTGGGCGTCCTGGAGCTCTGCGGTGAGGGCGTCGCCGAAGTCGGCGTCGAGCCGCCAGAGCCGTGCGGTGACGCCGCCCTCCGCCGCCGTGAGGTCCGGCTCGCCGAGCCCGTCGAGGGCGATCGAGCCGTCCCAGAGCAGGAAGATCGGCTCGAGCTGGGTGCGCGTGGCCTCGAGCAGCCGGAGGCGGCCCTCCTTGGGGCCGGCATGCGTGCGCTCGTGCGGGAGGATGACGCGGTTCTCGTACGGCTCGGTGCGGAGCGCGGCGACGAAGCCCTCGCGCGTGCGAGCGACGCCGTCGGGCCCGACGTACTCCTGCGTGAGCCACCAGTACGACGGCTCCGCCTCCTCGACGAGCACCCCGTCCTCGCGCCAGCCCGCGAGGTCGCGGGCGGCCTGCTCCTCCGAGTCGGGCAGCGTCAGCCGCACGACGTTGTGCGGGCTGCGCTGCTTGTACTCCTCGCGCTGCTCGTCGGAGATGACGTCGTACGGCGGCGCGACGAGCGCGGCGAGCGGCCCGGCGACCGCCTCGTCGAAGCGGAGCGCGCGAAACGGGCGGATCGTGGCCATGCGCCTGACCGTACCAGCGGGCCGGATCCCGGGTGAGTCGTCGAAAGCATGCCCGGGATCCGGCCCGTGAGTGTGGCTGGGCGGCCAGGCCCTCGACTGCGCAGGCCGACATCCAACGCGGCACGCAGACGACCACTCCGGTCCTGGCCGCGGCTCGGCCTAGACTCAGCCCATGACGGCGATCGCGCAGCTCGAGGAGAACCGCACGGTCGAGGGGGTCTACGCCGTCGCGAAGAAGGAGCGCCTCCGGACGAAAAGCGGCGCGCCGTACCTCGCCCTCGAGCTCGTCGACCCGAGCGGACGCATCTCCGCGCGCGTGTGGAACGACGTCGAGCTGCTCGACACGCGCTTCGGCGAGGGCGACGCCGTCCGGGTGCTCGGCCGCGTCGAGCGCTTCCGCGACCGGCTGCAGCTCGACGTGCGCACGCTCGAGCCGGCGGAAGGCGTCGACCCGGCCGCGATGGCGCCGGCGATGCGCCGCGACGCGGACGAGCTGGAGGGCTTCCTCGAGTTCCTCGCCGCCGAGATCACGCACCCCGGGCTGCACGCCGCGGTCGAGCGGGTGCTCGACGCGGAGACGCGCGCGACGATGCGCGCACTGCCGGCGACGCTCGAGGGCCACCATTCATATGCGGGCGGACTGCTCGAGCACACCGTCGGCGTCGCGACGCTGTGCCGCGAGACCGCGCAGCTGCATCAGCGCCTGCGCGTCGAC
Source organism: Gaiellaceae bacterium (assembly GCA_036564885.1). Lineage (GTDB taxonomy): Bacteria > Actinomycetota > Thermoleophilia > Gaiellales > Gaiellaceae > Palsa-739. The sequence continues at coordinate 3,713 of DATCOE010000197.1, forward strand.
CTGCTGCTCGCCGCCGCGCTCGTGCACGACGTCGGACGGACGCGCGAGCTCGGGCGCGGCCCCGTCTTCCGGCCGACCGACGAAGGACGGCTGCTCGGCCACGTGCACCTCGGCCTGCGGTTGATCGAGGAGCGCGCGCCGACGCTCGATTCAGTGGTACGCGCAGAGCTCTTGCACGCCGTGTCGTGCCATCACGACGTCCGCGGTGCGCGCACCGCCGAAGCCGCGGTGCTCTACCACGCGAACCAGCTTGACGCCGTCGCGGCGACGAGACCCGTCAGCGATTGACCGGGATCCTCCTGGCCGTCGCCGCGAGCCTCTCGTGGGGCGTCGCGGATTTCGGCGCGGGCGTCGGCTCGCGCCGGCTGACGGTCCCGCTCGTGATCGCTGCGTCGCAGGCGGCCGGGCTCGTGTTCATCGCGCTCGTCGTCGCGATCGTCCATCCCGACCTGCCGACCGGCGCACAGTTCGCGTGGGGCGCGCTCGCCGGCGTGGTCGGCGTCATGGGCCTGACCGCCTTCTACCGCGGGCTCGCGATCGGCGCGATGGGAATCGTCGGGCCGCTGAGCGCGACCGGCGCGGTCGTACCGCTCGCGTATGGGCTCACACGCGGCGAGCGGCCGGCGACGTTGCAGCTGGCCGGCGTCGCGCTCGCCGTCGTCGGCGTGATCGCAGCCTCGGTCGAGCGGCACGTGGACACGCACGGCCGGCGGATTGGGGCGGGTGTCGGCTACGCCCTGCTCGCCGCGCTCGGCTTCGGGTGCTCGCTGATCGCGCTCAGCAAGGCGGCGGCGGGCGGGGCGCTGTGGGCGCCGCTCTCGATGCGGTCGGTGGGCGTGCCGCTGATCGTGATTGCGGTGCTCTTCCTGCGGACGCCCACCGAAGGGCTGCGCGCGTCGGTGTGGCTGCTCGTAGGCGTCGGCGTCTGCGACACGACGGCCAACATGCTCTTCGGGCTCGCGTCGACGCGGGCGCTGCTCAGCGTCGTCTCGGTGCTCGCGTCGCTCTATCCCGTCGTGCTCGTCGCGCTCGCGCGCGTGCTGCTGCACGAGCGGATCGCGAAGCACCAGCTCGCCGGCGTGGCGGTCGCGCTCGGCGGCGTCGCCCTGATCAGCGCGGGCTGAAGCGCTAGACGTTGAAGCGGATGTTCAGCACGTCGCCGTCCTCGACGGCGTAGGTCTTGCCCTCGAGACGCTGCTTGCCCGCACGCGAGGCCTCCGAGTGCGAGCCGGCCGCGACGAGGTCGTCCCAGCGGATCACCTCGCAGCGGATGAAGCCGCGCGCGATGTCGGAGTGGATCGCGTCCGCCGCCTCGATCGCCATCTGGCCCTTGCGCAGCGTCCACGCGCGCGTGTCCTTCTCCCCCGCAGTGAAGAACGTGATCAGGTCGAGCGTGTCCGCGAGGCGGCGCACGACCTCGCCGAGCGCGGACTCGCCGCTGCCGCGGAACTCCGCCGCCTCCTCGTCGGGCAGCTCCGCGAGCTCGGCCTCGAGCTTCAGGTCGATCCCGTTCGGCCCGTTTTCGATCGCGATCAGCTGCTTCGTCGTCAGCGGCTCGAGCTCGGGCGGCAGCTCCTCCGTCCAGTCGGCCATCGTCTTGCCCGAGTCGAGATGGGCGAGCAGCTTCTCGAGCTGCTCGACCTCCTTGCGCAGCTTCGTCTCGCCCGACTTCGCCTGCTTCGAGACGCGCTCGAGGCGGCGCTCGACGTGGTCGCGATCGGCGACGAGCAGCTCGAGCTTCAGCGTCTCGAGGTCGTCTGCCGGAACCGCCGTGCCGGAGAACCCGTCGAGCACGACGAGCAGCGCGTCGACCTGGCGCAGGTTGCCGAGCAGTGCCGGCCCGGTGCCGCGCACCTCGGAGACGCGGATTGCAGCCGGAGTGACCTTCCGCGCGTGCACGACGTCGGCGAGCTGCTGGAGCCGCGGATCGGGGATGGCGGCCATGCCGACCTCGCCGTGCGCCTTCGCGCCCGTGAGGGCTTCGAACAGCATCGACTTGCCGGAGCTCGGAAGCCCGACGATCCCCACTTCGAGCGCCATGCGCTCAGGCTAGCTCGGGCGGTCCTGAAGCTGCTTCTGGAGCGACGCGAGCGCGCGGTGCTGCAGCGACTTGATCGCGCCCTCCGTCTTGTCGAGGATCTTCGCCACGTCGGCGTTCGCGAAGTTGAAGACGAACTTCAGCGTCAGCACCTGCTGCTGCTCGTGCGAGAGCGTGTCGATCAGCTCGAGCATCGACTGGCGGCCGATCGACTGCATCGCCTCGAGCTCGGCGGAGGGCTCCTCGGAGTCGTGCGGCTCCGGCACCTCCTCCTCGGGCTGCCAGCGGCGGCGGGCACGGAAGTGGTCCATCGAGAGGTTGTGCGCGATCCGGAA
>DATCOE010000198.1:0-5421 GCA_036564885.1 Gaiellaceae bacterium
GTGCGGGCCGAGCAGCTGCCAGCCGGGCGCGCGCGTGAAGCCGATCAGCATCCCGAAGAGCCCGCCGACCGCAAGCGACAGGACGGCGGCGACGGCGTTCGCAACCGTGAGCGCCTGCGCGCCGGCGTAGACGCGAAGACCAGTGACGGGACAGACGCGGGAGCGCTCCTCGCGGACGCGCGCCAGCCCGGTCGGCAGTGGCTGAACGTAGCTCATGGAGTCACCTCTCGGATCACGTGGGGCGGGAGGACGGCGGCGCGGACGCTCACGGCTTCACCGTCAGCGTGCCGCGCATCCCGGCCGCCTCGTGGCCGGGGACGGTGCAGTAGAAGGTGTAGGTGCCGGGCTTCAGGACCGCCGTGACGCTCGAGCGACCGCCGCCGGTGACGACGGCGCCCTTGACGTCGACGCCGTTGCCCTTGATGGCGATGTCGTGCGGAATTGGCGACGGGTTCGTCAACGTCAGCGTCACCTTTCCCGCGTGCGCGGCGAGCGTCTTCTTGTCGAAAGCCAGGTTGTTGCCGGGCACGCGCAGCTTCAGTCCGGCCGCCACCGGACCGTTGGCGGGAGCCGCCACAGAACCGGCTGCGGCGGGAACGGCGTGCGTGCGCAGGTAGGTCTGCATCACCTGCGCGCTGATCACGTCGACGTGACCGGCCATCTGAGCATGACCAAGACCGCAGTACTCGTTGCACACGATCAGGTAGCGGCCGGGCTTGCCCACGGTGAGCCGTGCGCCCATGGCATGGTTTGGCGCTACCTCGAGGTTGAGGTTCTGGCCGACGAGCGAGAAGCCGTGCAGAGCGTCCGCCGAGGAGAGCCAGATCCGATACTGCTTGCCGCTCTGGAGCACGAGCTCCGGATACCAGGAGTAGCGGCTTGCGAGCATGTACGCATCGGTCCCCGGCGGAACGTAGACCCGCCCGTCCGTCCCGCCGTACCGCTTCGCGAACGCCGACACCTTCGCCGAGAAGGCGGCCGGCGTCGTCGCGTGCGTATCCGCCGGCACGTTCTGGCGGCCGACGTAGAGCCAGATGATCACGAACGAGGTCATCACGACGACCGAGCCGACGATGAGCCAGAGGAAGACGCGCTCGTCGCGCGGGAACGGCTTCGCCCAGCCGGTGGGCTGCGGCGTGACGGAGGAGGTGACCTCGGGCGCGGCCATGGCTAAGGAGCCATGCTCGGCACGTGGCCGACGTAGCGGCTGAGGATCTCGAGCGTCGCCCACACCAGGTAGAGCAGGCCGATCGCCGCAGAGATCACGGCCCAGAACGACAGGTTGTCGAAGATCGCTTCGACGAAGCCGACGCGTGCTTGGGCGCCGTTGCCGGGATCGGGGCTGTCGAGAGCCGGCGGCACGGCGGGCGTGGTCGTGGTCAACGGGGGCACCTCCTCCTCCTCGTCGTGCATCGTGTGCGCCCTAGTGTCGGGTCGATCGAGCCGAAGGGTCTTGATCAATTTTGATCAGGTGGGCGGGGCGGGGATCGCGCTTGAATGCGCCGCATGCCCAGCCTCCGCTTTCGGCTTCTGGCGAGTGCTGCTGCGCTCGCTGCCTGGGCGCTGGTCGCGGTCGGCGGCGTCGTGCGCGTGACCGCGTCGGGCCTCGGCTGCCCGCACTGGCCGCTCTGCACGTCGAAGGCCGTCCCGCTCGACCAGCAGGCGTCGGTGATCGAGTACAGCCACCGCGCGGTGGTCGCGCTCGTCAGCGTGCTCGCGGCCGCGGTGGCGGTCTGGGCCTGGCGCAGCTACCGGGCGCGCACGGACATCGTCTGGCCGGCGCTGCTCGCCGTCGTCCTCGTCCCGTTCCAGGCGCTGCTCGGCGCCGTCGTCGTCTGGCTCGAGCTGCCCGGCTGGGTCGTCGCGTTCCACTTCGTCGTCGGGCTGCTCTTCCTCGCGACGATCGTCGTCGCCGCGGCCGCCGCCTGGCGGCGCGACGAGCGGACGGTGGCACCCGGTTTCGCCCGCCTCGCCGGGGTGAGCGTGCTCGCCGGCCTGGCGCTTGTCTCGGTCGGCGCTGCGGTGGTCGCGACCGAAGCCGACTCGGCCTGCGGCACGCAGTGGCCGGCCTGCAACGGCGGCTTCGCGACCGGCGGCGGCCATGCCGAGCTCCAGGTCGCGCACCGCATGCTCGCCTACGCCGTGGCCGCCCTCGCCCTCGCCCTGCTCGTCCTCGCCCTCCGCGGCAAGGGCCCCCGGCTCGCCGGCTCGCTCCCGCTCCTCGCCGTACTCGTGCAGACCGGCTTCGGCATCGCGATCGTCTTGGTCGGCGGCGAGGGCCGCGCACACGAGATCCTCGCCGGCCTGCACGTCGGCGGCGCCGGCGCCGTCTGGGCTTCGCTCGTTGCGCTCGCCACGCTCGCCCGCCCCGCCGAGCGCCCCGTCCGCGCAGGAGCGTTCGCCGGTTCGGGCCGTCCGCTGATCGAAAGCAAGCTGAGCTGAGCGTGAAGTGAGCCGGCCACAGCTGGATCTCGACAACCGTCCGATCCTCGTCTTCTGGGAGATGACGCGCGCCTGCCTGCTCGCCTGCCGCCACTGCCGCGCTTCGGCCATCCCCGAGCCCCTGCCCGGCGAGCTCTCGACCGAGGAGGGCGAGCGCTTCCTCGAGACCCTGACCGGCTTCGGCCGCCCCTACCCCGTGCTCGTCCTCACCGGCGGCGACGTACTCATGCGCGGCGACCTACTCCGGCTCGTCGGGCGGGCACGCGAGCTCGGACTTCCGGTCGCCGTCGCCCCGAGCGTGACGCCGCGGCTCGAGCCGGCGACGCTCGCCGCACTCCGCCGCGCCGGAGTCAAGGTCGCATCGCTCAGCCTCGACGGCGCACGACCGGAAACACACCAGGGGCTGAGGGGCGTCGAGGGCCACTTCGAGGAAACGATCGCCGCTCTCAGGCTCCTGCGTGACCACGGCTTCACCGTCCAGGTCAACACCGTCGTCCGGCCCGAGAACGTCGAGGAACTGGCCGAGATCGCCGCGATCGTCGACGAGGTCGGGGCGGCGATCTGGGAGGTCTTCTTCCTCGTCCGCGTCGGCCGCGGTGCGGCTCTCGCCGAGCTCTCGCCGGAGCAGAACGAGGACGTCTGCCACTTCCTCGTCGATGCCTCCCGCTACGGCTTCATCGTCCGCACCGTCGAGGCGCCCTTCTTCCGGCGCGTCGTGGCTTGGCGGCAGGAGGGGCGTACCTGCGAGACGGGTCAACTCTATGGGCGACTGAGCGCGCGACTCCGAGAGGTCCTCGGTGAGCCGCGCTCGGCACCCCGCGCCCAGACGAAGGGCACCAGGGACGGCAGGGGCATCATCTTCGTCTCCCACAACGGCGACGTCTACCCGGCCGGCTTCCTCCCGCTCACCGTCGGCAACGTGCGCGAGCGCAGCCTCGTCAGCCTTTACCGGGAGAGCCCGCTGCTCAAGGCGATCCGAGCCGCGCGCTTCCACGGACGCTGCGGGCGCTGCGACTACGCCGACCTCTGCGGCGGCTCCCGCGCCCGAGCCTACGCCGTGTGCGGCGATCCGCTCGGCGAGGACCCGGCGTGTGCGTACGTGCCCGCCGGCCGGGGTGGCTCTCGATCGGAAGCGCGCGCTCCCGTCCTCGCACGGTGAAGGTCGTGTTCGGAGCGGTCGTGCTCGGCGCGGGAGCGACCGCGCTCGTACTCGGAGCGAGCTCCTGCGGCAGAGGCGGGAGCGCGCAGGCGCGGTCGTCCTACCGGGGAATCGCGGTCGCCGACCCGTCAGCGGCGCCGGATTTCGCGCTTCGCGACCAGGATGGGCATACCGTGCGGCTCTCGGCGCAGCGGGGCCGATTCGTGATCGTCGCCTTCCTCTACACGCACTGCCCCGACGTCTGCCCGCTGATCGCCGAGCACCTCAACCAGGCCCTGCGCGAGCTCGGCCCGGACGCGGGCGAAGTTCGCGTGCTCGCAGTCAGCGTCGACCCCCGCGGCGACACGCCGCAGGCGGTCCGCCACTACGTCCGCCTGCACCGGCTCCTGCCGCAGTTCCGCTACCTGACCGGCAGCCGCCGGCAGCTGGCGCCGGTCTGGAGCGCCTACCACGTCGCCGCGAGTCCGAACAACCTCGATCTCATCGACCACACCGCCTACGAACTCCTCCTCGACCCAAAAGGCGTCGGGCAGGTGATCTACCACGCCCACGTGCACGCGTCGGATGTCGCGCACGACATCCGCATCCTCGCAAAACAGACGTGAGGCCGGGCGCGCGCTGCGGCAACTCGCCGCAGCACCGCGATCGGCACGTGGCCGCGGGCCGCGCCCTTGCCGAGCGGGCGCCATCAGGTCGGCTTGTTCGAGTGCTTCAGAACGTCCGCAGCCCGCGATCGCGAGCATCCGTACGCATTGGTCTGGAAGCCGGGCGCGAGCCACGGCCCTCGAGGCTACGCGCGCCCGCGCATCATCGCGTGCCAGTAGAGGAGCGAGAGCCCGTGGTTCTTCGACAGGTACGTGCTGGAGCGCTCCTTCGACTGGTCGAAGGGGAAGGTCTCCTTGGGCTCGAGGTTGTAGTCGAACTCGGCGAGCATGAGCTTGCCGTAGGGGGTGTCGCCCTCGCAGCGGACTCGAACAATCGACAGGAAGCTGGCATGGACGCGCGCCGACGCATCAACGATGACCGCCGCCGCGCCTTCGGCAACGGCGGCCGCCTGATCGCGTTTGTCTGCGAATGCGCCGACTCGTCCTGCCACACCGGGGTGCTCTTGACGACCGAGCAGTACAACGCGCAGCGCCCCAGGCTCATCCTCCACCCGACGCATGCAGCCGCCACCCTCCCACCAGCGCTCGAAAACTCGCCGTTCGAGATCTCGTCGCCGCCTCTCGACGTCGCTCCGACCACCGAGCTCGGGCACCACGCGAGCGAACTCGGACCAGCTGCCACCGATGAGCCAGCGGCGCCAGCCTAGGCCTCGCGAACCGGGAGACCTAATCGCTCAGCCCCTCGTCCTCCGTCGAGTCGTTAAGGCCAACCCGTCAGTAGCTGAGCGCCTCGGCTTCTTCGACCACCTTGGGCAGATCCTTGTCTGAGAAGCGGTCGAGCACCCCACAGCCCACGATCCGGTCTCCTTCGTTCGTCCCGCCTGCCCACCGTCCGCTGGTTTTCACTGCTCACACCGTGTAAAACGACTATAATACTTCCGGAATACTTCCGGTGGATCAAACGCTCCAGCGGTGCGGTGCGATGTGAAGGGAGCTCGGTTTCGACGGTGAGATCGCAGTCTGGGTCGGGCGTGAGTGATCGGGGGGCGGCCGCCAGAGCGCCGGTCGAGCGCGCCCGAGCAGAGGCCTTCCGCGCCGTCGGCGAGCTCGAGGCCGCGATCGGCCTGGCGCTCGCCGCGCTGCCCGACGAGTCGCGCTTCCGGCCCTGGCTGACGCGGATCCGCGCCGACCTGGTCGATCTTGGCAGCGACCTCG
>DATCOE010000199.1:0-14516 GCA_036564885.1 Gaiellaceae bacterium
CCGCCTCCGAGGACTGCGACGTCAACGTCCATGTGGGTTCTCCCTCACTCTCGGAATGATGGAGTCGATGGTAGTGGTCTGACGGGCAACGTCGCCGGGTCTCCGGCCAACGTCACCGGTCAAATCACAGCCGCGCGAGCATCGTCACGGCCTGCGGCGTCTCGCGCACCGTCTCGAAGCCGTGGCGCTCGTAGAAGCTCGTCTGGCCCTGCTCCGCGCTGAGGCTCACCGCCGGGTAGCCGTCCTCCCGCGCGCGTGTCAGCAGCGCCTGCAGCAGCTCGGCGCCGGCGCCCTTGCCGCGGCGGCTCGGTACGACGGCGATCGTCAGCTCCGGCGTCGCCTCGTCGACGAACCCGAAGCCCGGCTCGTCCTCTGTGAAGAGGCGGTACCACGCCGCGCCGTACGTGTGCGGGCCGTCGAGCGCCAGCACACCCGCGTCGCCGCGCCTGCCCCACTTGGCGACATACCGGTAAACCGGCCGCTCGGTGTCTTCCGAGACCCGCCAGTGGTACGCGTGGCGGAGCATGTCGCGGAGGAACCGCACGTCGTGCACGTCTACCGGACGAAGCACTACAGCTCCTGCGCGAGCTGGACCCGGTTGCCGTCGGGGTCGTACACGTCGAGCAGACGTATCTCGCCCTGCAGCTCGAACACGATGCCGACGTCGACGCCCGCTGCGCGCAGCCGGTCGGCATCCGCCTTCAGATCGGTCACGTCGACGTGGGCGACACCGCCGTCCTCGCGCGGATCTCCCTCGGCGAGCCCGATCTCCATCTCGCCGTGCTTGAGCAGTGACCAGCGCTCGCTGACGTCGACGCCGATCTCCTCGAAGCCGAGCGTCTCCCGGTAGAAGCGGCGCGCGTCGTCGAGGTCGCGCACGCGGTACCAGACGGTCGGCGCCATCAGTGCTTCGCCCGATGTTGCTTTCGAGTCCCTGCGTCGTCAGCACCAAGCGATGCGAGGACGCAGGGAGAGCCCAGAGTGGTTCTTCTGGGTTCGACCGAGGACGCGGCAGCGCGCCGTGTGCTGGCGGGGCAGGGGCCGAAGGGCAGCATCGGGTGGAGCACCTACTAAAGCGCGAGCCCCGGGTCTTCGAGGAACGCCTTGATCGTCCGCAGGAAGTCCGCACCGGTTGCGCCGTCCACCGCGCGATGATCGCACGTCAGCGTCAGCGTCATCAACGGAAGAACGTGCAGCTCGCCGTCGCGCGGGACGACCTGGTCGCTTGTCGCCCCCACGGCGAGGATCGATGCCTGTGGCGGGTTGAGCACTGCGATGAACTGGTCGACCTCGTACATGCCGAGATTCGAGATCGTGAACGTGCCGCCTTCGAGGTCCTCGCTGCGCAGCTTGCCGTCGCGCGCGCGGGAGACGAGATCGGCACGCACGCCGGCGATCTGCGCGATCGAGAGCCGCTCGGCGCCGCGTACGACGGGGACAACGAGCCCCTGCGGTGCGGCGACGGCGATGCCGACGTCGGCGCTCGGGAAGACGAGCAGCACATCCTCGGTGTACTGGACGTTCATGTCGCGGTGGCGCATCAGCGCCTGCGCGCACACCTTCGTGAGCACGTCGGTGACGGTGATGCGCACGTCCGGGTAGAGCTCCCGCTGCTTCGCCACGAGCTCGGTCGCGCGCGTCATGTCGACGTCGACCGTGAGCTGGAACGCAGGCACCGTCCACGCCTGCGTGAGCCGGCGGGCGATCGTCTTGCGGATGTTCGACAAAGGTCGCGACTCGATCTCGCCGGCGGGTAGTGCTGCCGCGCCGGGGGCGGCGGCGGGCTGCGCCTCTGCACGTTCGACGTCCTCGGCGACGATGCGGCCGTCGGGCCCCGTGCCGCGCACCTGCGAGAGCTCGATGCCGCGCTCGCGCGCGATGCGGCGCGCCAGCGGAGAGGCCTTGATGCGGCCGCCCTCCTGCTGCGGCGCCGCGGCCTGCTCTGCCGGCTCGGCTGCCTGGGGTGCGGCCCCGGAGCCGCCGTTCGTGGACGCCTCGCGGCCCCGGTCGCGCTCGGCGTCGGGCTTCGGTGCGGCCGCGGGCTTCTCCGCGCTGTCGGACGCCTCCACGGGCGCCTCCACGGGCGCGTCCCCGCCCGCGCTACCGGCGTCGGGGACGTCCTCGCCCTTGTCGCCGATGAAGCCGATCGTCTTGCCGACCTCGACCTCGCCCTCCGGGATCGCAATCTTCAGCAGCACGCCGCTCGCTTCCGCCTCGACCTCCTGGGTGACCTTGTCCGTGTCGAGCTCGAAGAGCGCGTCGCCCTTCTGCACCTGATCGCCCTCGGACTTGAGCCACTTGACGATCGTCCCGGACTCCATGCCCTGGCCGAGCCGCGGAAGCTTTACCTCGGTGGCCATGTCAGGCTTTCTTGTTCACGGTGCGGTAGATCGCCTCGAGCACGGTCTCCATGTGCGGGATGACGTACGCCTCCATCACCGGCGCGAACGGCAGCGGAGAGAAGCGCGAGCCGACCCGCTCGATCGGCGCGTCGAGCCAGTCGAAGGCCTGGTACTGCAGCACCGCCGCGACCTCGGCGCCGAAGCCCATGCGCGTGACCGCCTCGTGCGCAACGACGGCGCGGTTCGTCTTCTTCACGGACGCGACGAGCGCCTCCTCGTCGAGAGGCTGCAGCGTGCGCGGATCGACGACCTCGACCGAGATGCCCTCCTTCTCGGCCTCCGCTGCGGCGGCGAGCGACTCGTGGACCATCCGGCCGGTCGCGATCACCGTGACGTCTTCGCCTTCGCGGTGCACGCGCGCCTTGCCGAGCGGGATCGGCTCGATCGTCTCGGGTACGTCGCCCTTGATGCCGTAGAGCGTGCGGTGCTCGAAGAACACGACCGGGTTGTCGTCGTAGATCGACGACCACAGCAGCCCACGTACGTCCTCCGGTGTCGATGGGAAGACGACCTTCAGCCCCGGGATGTGAACGAACCACGCCTCGAGTTGTTGCGCGTGCTGCGCGCCCGGCGACCAGCCGGCGCCGCCCTGCGTGCGAAAGACGACCGGGACCTTGATCTGCCCGCCCGACATGTAACGGTGCTTGGCGGCCTGGTTCACGACCTGCTCGGCCGCAAGCGTCATGAAGTCCTCGTACATGATCTCCGCCACGGGGCGCATGCCCTGTACTGCGGCGCCGATCGCGGCGCCCGCGAGTGCCATCTCGGAGATCGGGGTGTTGCGCACGCGCTCCGGGCCGAACTCGTCGACCATCCCGTGCGTGACGCCCATCGAGCCGCCCATCTCGGCGATGTCCTCGCCCATGATGAAGACGTCGTCGTCCTGGCGCATCGCCTGGGAGAGGGCGTCGCGGACGGCCTCGCGGTAGCTGAGCTCAGGCATCTTGACGTTCCAGGTCGCCGCGGAGGGCGGCTCCGCCGCCCGGGAGCGGCGACCGGTCAGGGGCGTCAGGCATAGACGTTCTTCAGCGCGTCTTCGGGCGCGGGGTCGGTGCCGTTTTTCGAGAACTCGACGGACGCTTCGACGATCTCTGTCACCTTGGCGTCCAGCTCGTCGAAATCCTCGTCCGAGACGCCGAGCTTCGTGCGCAGCAGCGTGATCGGATCGCGTGTCTCTGCGAGCTTCCGCGCCTCGTCCTTGTCGCGGTAGACCTGCGGGTCGCCGATGTAGTGACCGTGCAGACGCACGCAGTCGAGGTGAACGAACACGGGCCCCTTGCCGGAGCGCGCGTGGCCGAGAGCCTGGCGCGCCGTCTTGTAGACCGCCTCGACGTCCTGGCCGTCGGCCTTCATCGCCTTCATCCCGAACGCCTTCGCGCGGTCGGAAAGGTCACGGATCGGCGAGTGCTGCTGCTCCGGCGTCGATTCGGCCCACTTGTTGTCCTCCAGCACGAACACGGCGGGGACCTTCCAGAGTTGCGCCAGGTTGAGCGCCTCGTGGAACGTGCCGATGTTCGTCGCGCCGTCGCCGAAGAACGCGACCGCCACGCGCGGCTCGCCCCGCAGCTGGAACGCCAGCGCGGCTCCGGTGATCTGCGGGAGGCCGCCGCCGACGACCGCGTTCGCGCCGATGTTGCCGCGCTCGACGTCGTAGAGGTGCATCGAGCCGCCGTAGCCGTGCGAGCAGCCTTCCTGCTTGCCGTAGAGCTCGGCCATCAGCTCGTTCGGATGCGTGCCCTTGGCCAGCGTGTGGCCGTGCGCGCGGTGCGTGGACGCGATCACGTCGCCGTCCTCGAGCGCGCGGCAGACGCCGACGGCGCACGCCTCCTGGCCGATGGCGACGTGCAGGAAGCCGGGAAGCTCTCCGGCGCGGAAGCGCTCCTCCACCTTCTCCTCGAAGCGGCGGATGAGCAGCATCTCGCGCAGAACGTCCTCGAGATCGCCCTTCACGAGCGACGTCTTTGCCTCGACCTTGGCCACGGCGCGCAGTTTATGGTTCAGGAGATGGCACTCGCCGACCAGTGGGACACCATCCAGCGTGGCCTGGATCCGAGGTGGAGCGACGCACACGTCGTCCTCACGCTGGACGACGCGTCCCGCGCCGGCCGCGCCGCCGCACTGCTTGCACCAGCGGCGCCGGTCAGGGCGCACGCGACGCTGCGCTTCTACGTCGCGCGAAGCGGGCCCGATGTGGGACCCGAAGCGGTACGACGAATGTTGCGCCGTGTGGACACAGAAGACGTCAAGGGGACGCTCGAGCTCGTCGCGGCCTCCGAGACCGCCGCTGCCGCGGCGGTCGAACGGGCGTCGCTCGCCGACGCATGGGACGCTGCGCTCGCGACTCTCCCCGCCGACTGGAGCGACCTGCTCTGCGAGCTGTCGGTCTTCTCGAGCGACCACCTCGACCTCACCGCCCTGCTCATCAGCCCCGCGAATCCGCTGCGCGAGAGCGACAACATGACGTTCCGCTTCCGCGTCGCGCACTCGTTCGGCTATGGCGCGTCGCCCGGCATGGTGCGGCGCTGCCTCGAGCGCGTCGACGAGGCCGGCATACCGGGCGCCGTGCGCGTCCTGCGCCTCATGTCGGACACGCATCCGGTCGGCACGCAGGGCCCCGTCTGGTACGTCGGCGGCAAAGCCGTCTGACCCCGTGCCCGACCCGGTCTCCTGGACCGTGATGGAGCGGGGCCGGCGCCCATGAGCGACGAGCTCGCGTTCACGCCCGCGCTGGAGCTCGCGGCGCGCGTGCGTGCACATGAGGTGTCGCCGGTCGAGCTCGCCGAGCTCTATCTCGAGCGGATCGAACGGCTCGATCCGCAGCTCAATGCATACGTGACCGTCGACGCCGAGGGTGCCCTCGCTGCGGCGCGCGCGGCGGAGTCGGCGGTCTCGGATGCGCCGTTCCACGGCGTGCCGACCTCGATCAAGGATCTCAACGAGACGGCCGGCCTGCGCACGACGTATTCGACGAAGGCGTACGCGGCCAACGTGCCGGAGTTCGACGCTGCGGTGGTCCGCCGGATCCGGGAGGCGGGCTTCGTCGTGCTCGGCAAGACGAACACGCCTGAGCTCGGGACGATCGCGATGACGGAGTCGGAGCTGAACGGCGTCTGCCGCAACCCGTGGGACGTGTCGCGTACGCCCGGCGGGTCGAGCGGCGGCGCGGCGGCCGCGACTGCAGCGGCGCTCTGCCCGGTCGCACACGGCAGCGACGGCGGCGGATCGATCCGCATCCCGTCGTCGTGCTGCGGGCTCTTCGGGATCAAACCGTCGCGTGGCCGCGTGTCGCCGTCGCCGTACGGGTCGGGCTCGCTCGGTCTCGGCACCTCGGGGCCGGTCGCGCGCACCGTGCGCGACGCGGCGGCGCTGCTCGACGTGCTGGCCGGCTACGAGACCGGCGACTCCTTCGTCGCGCCCACACCGGAGCGGCCGTTCCTCACGGAGGCCGATCTCGAGCCGGGCCGCCTACGGATCGCGGTCTCGACGACGCCGCCGATCCAGGTGCCGGTGGATCCCGTCTGCGTCGCAGCAGCCGACGCCGCGGCCGAGCTGCTCGCCGAGCTCGGGCACGAGGTCGTCGAGGCGACGCCGCCGTGGGACAGCGGCGAGCTGATCGCACACTTCGTCCGCATCTGGCAGGTCGGCCCGGCGACCGCGGGGATCGACGACCTGTCGCTGCTCGAGCCGATCAACCGGATGCTCGCGGAGCAGGCGCGCGACACGCCGAGCCCCGAGCATGCGACCGCGATCATGCAGCTGCAGCGTGTGGCACGCGAGGTGATCGCGTTCTGGGACGACGTCGACGTGCTCGTGACACCGACGCTTGCGATGCCGCCCGTTCCCATCGGGTGGACGTTCGAGGACACGGACGGCGACCCGCACCTCGCGTTCGCCCGCCAGACGCTCTTCACGCCGTTCACTGCGGTTGTCAACGTCACGGGCCAGCCCGCGATGTCGGTGCCGCTGCACTGGAGCGAGGACGGCCTGCCGATCGGCGTCCAGTTCGTCGGCAAGCCCTTCGGCGAAGCGACGCTCTTCCGGCTCGCGGCGCAGCTCGAGCAGGCGCGGCCGTGGATCGGCCGGCGCCCGCCGGGCTTCTAGCGGATGGTCATGGCCCGATCGCCTCGGTCAGCTCGGCGGCAAGCGCGCGGGCGTCCTGCTCGTCGCGCGCGATCACGAGGCAGGTGTCGTCGCCCGCGATCGTGCCGACGATGCGCGGATGCTCGACCTGGTCGAGTGCCCGGGCGATCGCGGGCGCAGAACCGAGCTCGGAGTGGAGCACGACGATGTTCTGCGCCACCGTGGCGCGACGGCCGAACTGCGAGAGCACGGCGCCGAGTGCCGCCCGGGGATCGTGGCGGCGGCGCGCGGGATCGTGCGGCAGCTCGTAGCGCGGGCGCCCGAGCGGGTCGTGCGTCTTCTCGAGCCCCAGCTCGCGGATGTCGCGCGAGATCGTCGCCTGGGTGACGGGGCAGCCGGCGGACGCGAGCGCGGCCGCGAGCTCGAGCTGCGTGCCCACACGCTTGCGTGCGACGATTCCGGCGAGTAGCCGGTGCCGCTCCGCCTTGCCGAGAGGCCTCTCGTTCGTCTGCATATCATCGAGCATAGATATGTGAACGTTTCCGCGACCACTGCTCGCGGCAAGACCAGAAGCAGTGCGAGACTGAATCGACGGGAGAAGTGATGCCCACGCGCGCAGGTGACCGTCCGGGACTGAAAGGCGCGGCGAAGCTCGTCGCAGACCGGGCGCGTTCGATCGTTCAACTCGAGATCCAGCTCGCCGTCAGCGAGCTCAAGCAGAAGGTGGCCGCGATCGGCCTCGGCATCGCCATGCTCGCCGGCGCCGCAATCTTCCTGCTCTTCGCGCTCGGCTTCGCGCTCGCGACGATCGCGGCCGCGATCGCGACGGCGGTCTCGACCTGGCTCGCATTACTGATCGTGACCGGCGCGCTCTTCCTGCTCGTCGGCCTGCTCGTCGCAATCGGCATCGCCGCGATCCGCAAGGGCACCCCGCCGCTTCCCGAGCAGGCAATCCAAGAAGCGAGGCTGACGGTGGAGGCGGTGAAGAATGGCAAGCAATGACAAGGACCTCCGCCGCGAGCTTGGCGCGGAGCGGGAGGAGCTCACCGAAGCGGTCACGACGCTGCGCCGTGAGTTCGCCAAGGCGACGGACATCAGCGGCAAGCTGCGGGCGAAGCTGCCCGCCATCGCGGCAGGCGCGGTGGGACTCGGCTTCGTTGCCTCTGGCGGCATTCGCCGGACCGCCCACCTGCTCACGCACCGCGGGCGATAGAGCCGCGGCCGAAACCGCGGGCTAGCTCGAGACGGTGAACGTGTGCCGGCGCTTCGGATGGAGCGCCGAACCGTATGAGTAGCGCCCTGCCGCGAGCGTCACCTTCCAGGTGACCTTGCCGCGGAACTTCGCGCCGGTCGACTTCGAGACGCCGGGGCCGGCGAGACGGAACCCGTCGCTCGCAGACCGGTCGTCGACGACGATCGTGAACGCACCGGCGGAGAGATCACTCGAGGGACGGAAGGAGCTCGCCGACCCTGCGATCGACGCGCTCACCTTGGTTCGAGCTGCCGGAGTCGGCGGCGGCGGCGTGGGCGTCGTCACGGTGCCGACGGTGAACTTCCCATGCATCTGGGAGGAGTGCGGATCGCACTGGAAGAAGTATGTGCCGTCGGTGAGCGTAACCGTGAAGGTCTTGTCGCCGACGGCGTCCACGTCGCTCATCACGTCCACGCCGGGACCGGAGAAGTGGAAGTTGTGAAAGCTCGAATGGTCGTGGATGACGAGCGTGTATGTCCCCGGATCGAGGTGCGTGACCGCGGTGCCAGAGGCGTCAGTCAACGTGATCGTGAACGCGTCGCCGAGGCCGACGTCGCCGGTGAGCACCGCGTTGTCGGCGCGCGATGCCCCGGCCGAGCCGGCGAGGAGCGCGCAGGCGCCCAGAACCGCAGCGAAGGTGACCCCAACTCTCACGTCTGACCCAGTACGCGGTGCGGGCCGGATCGGTTTGAGGTTCTCAGCCACGGAGCTCGGCGCCGAACCGGTCGGCGAGCGCCTCGACGATCGCGGCGCGGAACGGTGCCACGTCCTCGTCGGTGAGCGTTCGCTCGAGCGACCCAAACGCGACGCGGAACGCGAGCGAGCGCTTGCCGGCGCCGATCTGCTCGCCGCGGTACTCGTCGAAGACCGCCACGTCGCGCAGCTCCGGCCCGCCGGCCTCGCGCATCGCGGCTGCGAGCGCGATCGCCGGCACGTCGTCGCCAACGACGAAGGCGAGGTCCTGCCGCACCTCCGGGAACGGGCTGACCTCCTCGAACTCGGCCGCCTCGCGTGCACGCGCCGCGAGCGCGTCGACGTCGAGCTCGAACGCGCCCCAGACGCCGTCGAGCAGCGCGGGATGCAGCTCGCCGACCCACCCCTCACCCGTGCGCGCGGCCTTGCCCGGGTGGAGGAACGGCTCGGACGTGCGCTCGTAGGCCGGATCGATCTTCAGCGTGCCGTAGACCTGCTCGACGGCCCATTTCGCGTCGGCGAAGCCTCCCTCGACGATCCCGGCGACGTGCCAGCGTTCGTCGGGCAGGTCGCCGTCGCGGCTCCGTGGATACACGCGGGCGAGCTCGAACAGCGCGATGTCGGAGTTGCCAACCGCGACGTTGTGCCGTGCGGCGTCGATGAGGCTGCCGAGGAGCGACGTCCGAAGCGCCGCCGCCTCGGTCGAGAGCGGCTCCGGCAGGCGGATGTCGCCCTCCGCGACGAACGACGGCGTGTAGGCCTCCGAGAAGCCGCAGCCTGCGAGCACGTCCTCGACGACCCGGCGCAGCCGCTGCCAGCGCGTCAGTCGCCCGAACATCGCGTCGCGGCGCGGAAGCGTGAAGGGAATGTCGGTGAGCCTGAAGCGGGCGACCTCTTCGATCAGGTCGATCTCGCGCGTCACGTCGCGCGCGCGCCACGTCGGCACGAGGAAGCCGCTCTGTGGGTCGCCGTCGAAGCCGAGCCTGTTGAGGATCTCGGTTTGCTCGTCCTTGGCGACGCTGACCCCGAGCACGGCGTCGCAGCGCTCCGTCCGCAGCCGGATCGACTGCCGCTCGGGCAGCGTCCCCTGCACGTCGACGTGGCCCGTCCAGCGTGCGCCGGAGAGCCCGACGATGAGCTGAGTCGCGAGTGTCGCAGCGGGGCCGGCTACATGCGGGTCGACGCCTTTCTCCCACCGGTTGGAGCCCTCGGTGCGCAGCGCGTGCCGCTCGGAGCTCTGCAGGATCCCGACCGGCTCGAAGTTCGCGGCCTCCAGGAGCACCGACGTCGTGTGCTCGCCGACCTCGGTCTCCGAGCCGCCCATGATCCCGGCGAGCGCGATCGCACGCTCGGCGTCGGCGATCACGAGGTCGGCCGGATCGAGCGTGCGCAGGTTCCCGTCGAGCGTCCGCAGCTCCTCGCCGGCGCGTGCGCGGCGCACGATCACGACGCCGCCCTTCAGCGTCTCGTAGTCGAAGGCGTGCAGCGGGCTGCCGAGCGCAAGCATCACGTAGTTCGTCACGTCGACGACGTTCGAGATCGAGCGGACGCCGGCCGCGCGCAGCCGTGCCTTCAGCCACATCGGGGACTCACCGATGTCGACGTCGCGGAACAGGCGCCCGACGTAGCGCGGAGCGCCGTCGAGATCCTCGACGCGAACGTCGACCGGGTCGTCACCGTCACGTGCCGGCTCGTCCTTGCGCAGCTCGAGCAGCTCGGCGCCGAACAGGGCGGCGACCTCGCGCGCGATCCCGTAGACCGAGAGCAGGTCGGGGCGGTTCCCGGTCGGCTCGATGTCGAGCACCTCCTCGACGAGGGGCAGCACGTCCGCCAGCGGCGTTCCGGGCTCGAGCGCGGCGTCGAGCAGCATGATCCCGTTGTGATCGGTGCCGAGGTCGACCTCGTCCTCGGCGAGGATCATCCCCTCGGACACTTCGCCCCGCAGCATGCGGCGCTCGAGCGTCAGGCCGTCCGGGAGGGTCGCGCCTGGCAGGGCGACGGCGACCTTCGCGCCGGCGGCGAAGTTCCAGGCCCCGCAGACGATCTGGTACGGCTCGGCCTCCCCCACGTCGACCTTGCACAGCTGGAGGCGGTCGGCGTTCGGGTGCTTGGCGGCCTCGAGCACGTGCCCGACGCGGAACCGGCCGAGATTGCCGCCCTCGTCGGAGACCCCGAGCCGGACGACCTCGTTCACCTCGGCGGTCGCGACCGACAGCCGGTCTGCGATCTCCGACGCGGGCGCGTCGACGCGCACGTACTCGCGCAGCCAGGAGAGCGGAACCCTCACAGGGAGACCACCTAGAACTGCCTCAGGAAGCGGAGGTCGTTCTCCCAGAACGGGCGGATGCCGGGGATGCCCATGCGCAGCTGCGCCGTCCGCTCGATGCCCATGCCGAACGCGAAGCCGGTGTACTCGTCCGGGTCCCAGCCGACGAACTCGTAGAGGTACGGGTCGACCATCCCGGAGCCGCCCATCTCGATCCAGCCCGATCCCTTGCACGTGCGGCAGCCGGCGCCGCCGCAGATCGGGCACGAGACGTCCGGCTCCATCGACGGCTCCGTGAACGGAAAGTAGTGCGTGCGGAAGCGCACGTCCCGGTCGGGGCCGTATAGCGCGCGCATGACGTAGAGGAGCGTCCCCTTGAGGTCGGCCATCGTGATGCCCTTGTCGACGGCCAGCCCCTCGAACTGGTGGAAGATCGGGAAGTGCGTCGCGTCGATCGTGTCGCGGCGGTACACGCGCCCGATCGAGACCATGTAGATCGGCGGTTGCTGCGCCTCCATCTTGTGGATCTGCGCCGGCGAGGTCTCGGTGCGCAGCAGGGTGTCGTCCCCGACGTACAGCGAGGCGCGCGGCGAGCGCGAGGGGTGCCACGACGGGAACCCCAGCGCGTCGAAGTTGTAGCGGGTCGTCTCGACCTCCCTGCCGTCGACGACCTCGTAGCCGAGCCCGAGGAAGATGTCCTCGACATCGCGGCGCACCTGCGTCGACGGGTGGAGCGAGCCGCGCCGGCGCGGACGCAACGGGCGGCCCTGCCCGCGGGCGATCAGGTCCGCGGGGAGCGTGACGTCGACCCGCTCGGACGAGAGCTTCGCGTCGAGCTCCGCCCGCTCGAGCCTCTCCTGCTTCTCCTGGACGGCCTGCTCGATCGCCTCGCGAGCCGCGTTGAGCGCCATGCCGGACTCACGGTCGCGCACGTCGCGGAGCGCGAGCTTCAGGTCACTCTTGCGCCCGAGGTAGCGGACGCGCGCCTCGTCGAGCTCCGCGAGCGTCCCGGCCGCGGCGACGGCAGCGAGCGCCTCGTCCTGTAGAGCCTGCGCGTCCACGGCGGCGACTGTATCTATACGGGGTGTCCTCTTACGACGCGATCGCGCGCCTGTACGACCCGTGGAGCGCGGGCGTGATCGAGGACATCTCGTTCTACGTCGAGGAGGCGCTCGCGGCCGGCGGGCCGGTGGTCGAGCTCGGCGTCGGCACGGGACGCATCGCCATCCCGACGGCGATGGCGGGAGTCCACGTGATCGGAGTCGACTCCTCGGCGGGCATGCTCGCGGTCTGCGCGGAGCGCGCGCGGGAGGCGGGCGTCGACGAGCGGCTCGACCTGCGGCAGGGCGACCTGCGGCGGCCGCCCGTGACCGAACGCGTCCGCCTGGTCACGTGCCCGTTCCGCGCCTATCTCCATCTGGCGTCCGACGAGGAGCGGGTCGAGGCGCTCACCGCGGCCCGCGAGCTGCTCGAGCCCGGCGGCCGGCTCGTGTTCGACGTGTTCGCTCCCTCCCGGGAGGACGTCGAGGAGACGCACGGCCGCTGGATCGAGCGCGAGCCGGGCATCGACGAGCGCGCAGACTGGGATCTCGAGGCGCAGACGCTGACCCTCTCGGTGCGCGGCGAGCAGGGCGCCTCGTCGATGACGCTCTGGTGGCTCGAGCCGTCGCGCTGGCACGCGCTCCTCGCCGAGGCGGGACTGATGATCGAAGCGTGCTACGGCTGGTTCGACCGGCGTCCGTACGCGGGAGGCGAGGACACGGTGTGGATCGCCTCTCGCACATGATCTTCCGCAAATTGCGGCAAATTGTTCAGCCACCTCTTGAACTGCGCTCGACAGCATCGTAGGTTTCCGCTTGCACCGAGTACGGAGCGCGATTAGGTCGAAACCCCGACCGAGCGGTTCTACGAGGAAGGGCGCAAGCCCCGAGGCGGAAGGCCGGTTGGTCGAGGCGGACGAAAGCGCAACCGACTCGGTGAAACTTTGGTCCGGCCCTGGCAACGGGGCCGGGCCATTTTTTTGGTCAGGCCCTGCGCGAGAGCTCGTACAGCGCGACCGTGCCGGCCATGGCGACGTTCAGCGACTCGGCGTCTCCGCTCTGCGGGATCGACGCCTGCACGTCGCAGCGCTCGAGCACGTCCTTCGAAAGCCCCTCCCGCTCGGCGCCGAGCACGAAGACGACCTCGCCCGTGAGCTCGAGCTCCGGCAGCGGCGTGCCGCCGTGGGCGATGAGCGCGACCCGGCGGCCCGGCGGCACGTCGAAGCCGCTCACCGGCACGCGGAACACCGCGCCCATCGAGGCGCGGAGCGCCTTCGGGCCCGTGAGATCCGCGCAGCCGGGGGAGAGCGCGACCCCGGCGCCGAACGCGTCCGCGGAACGCAGGAGCGTCCCGACGTTCCCCGGGTCCGCGACGTGCCACAGCGCCAGGGTCACGGGGCGAACGCCCCTCGGCAGGTCGTCGCGCCGGTAGACGCCGATCACCCGCGGCGGATGCGCGAGCGTCGAGACCTCGGCGAGCAGCTCAGGCGCGACCGTCTCGCCGGCGACGAGCAGCTCGACCGGCTCGAGGCCGGCGGCGTTCGCCGCCTCGACGAGATCCTCGCCCTCGGCGACGAGCAGCCCGAGCTTGTCACGCCAGCGCCGGTCCTGGAGCTTGCGGACGAGCTTGAGCCGCTCGTTGTCGCGCGAGGTGATCAGGCCGTGGTCGATCCGAGCGCGGCCTTGGCCTGCTCGGCGATCGCGCCGAAGGCGGCGGGATCGCTGACCGCAAGGTCTGCGAGCACCTTCCGGTCGAGCTCGATGCCCGCCTTGCCGCAGCCGTGGACGAACTGGTTGTACGACAGCCCGTGGATGCGGGCCGCAGCATTGATCCGCGTGATCCAGAGCCGGCGGAACGTCCGCTTCTTGTTCTTGCGGTCGCGATAGGCGTAGACGAGCGAGTGCTCGACCTGCTCCTTCGCGTAGCGGTAGTGGGAGTGCTTCCAGCCCCAGTACCCCTTCGCCTGCTCCAGGACCTTCCGGCGCTTCTTGTGCGCGTGGACTGCTCTCTTGACTCTCGGCATGGCTAGCGCATCCTCAGCATCTTCTTCAGGGCGTTCGTGTCGGCCTTGGTGAGCTCGCGGTCTTTCCGGTAGCCGCGCTTACGCTTCGACGACTTCTGCTCCAGATTGTGGCTGCGCATCGTCGGCCGGCGCATGATCTTGCCCGTTCCGGTCACCTTGAAGCGCTTCTTCGCCGCGCTCTTCGTTTTGATCTTCGGCATCTCTCTTCACTCCTGCACTTTTCGTGGGGCCCAGCAGCATCACCATGTTGCGGCCGTCGAGGAGGGGTTGGGACTCGATGACCCCGATCTCTTTGACGTCCTCGGCGAGGCGCAGGAGCAGATCACGGCCGCGCTCCGGATGAGTCGTCTCGCGACCCCGGAACATGATCGTCACCTTGACCTTCGCGCGCTGGTTCAAAAACCGCTCTACGTGCCCCTTCTTGGTGTTGTAGTCATGGATTCCGATCTTCGGGCGGAGCTTGATCTCCTTGACGTGAATCTGGCTCTGGTGCTTCCGAGCCTGCTTCGCCTTCTGCTCCTGCTCGTACTTGTACTTGCCGTAGTCCATGATCCGGCAGACCGGGGGTACGGCGTCGGCGGTGATTTCCACCAGATCCAGCTTGGCGTCTTCAGCAGCCTGCAGGGCCTCCTGGATGGAGACGATGCCTACTTGCTGACCATCGGCGCCAATAAGGCGAACTTCCCGGGCGGTGATATTTTCGTTGATCGGTGCCCGGGGTGCGGCTCGCTTGTCTTGTCTCATGTCACGCTGCTTGAT
>DATCOE010000200.1:0-2076 GCA_036564885.1 Gaiellaceae bacterium
GATCGCGCCCTCGAAGTAGGGCTCGAGATCGCCCCACTCCGCCACCGACACGCCCTGGAAGCGGTACAGGTCGAGATGCGAGACCTCGGTCTCGGCGCCGTGGTAGCGGTGGCCGATCGTGTAGGTCGGGCTCGTCACGCGCTCGCGCACGCCGAGCGCCTCGCAGGCACCGCGCACGAAGGTCGTCTTGCCCGAGCCGAGCTCGCCCGCGATGGTCACGAGGTCGCCCTCGACGAGGCGCCGCGCAAGCTCGGCGGCCAGCGCCTCCGTCTCTTCGGGCGACGTCGTCTGCTGCTCGGCCACGGCCGCAAGCGTAGAGTCCAGCCGGGGGTCGAGGCCGTCTAGAAGAGACCGAGCTGCTCGCTCGCCGCAGAGGCGGCGACGAGGTTCAGCTCTGGCCCGGACTCTGATTCCGCGGGAGGCACGGCCGGCTCGAGCGAGCGGCCGAGCAGCTGCGGCAGCCGCGCGAAGTCGGCGGCGAGCACCGTCAGCATCGCCGGCGTGTAGAGCGCGGCAGCCGGGTGGTAGAGCGGGTAGAGCAGCACGCTGCGGCCGCCGATCGTCGTCTGCTGCTCCTGGCCGTGCACGCGCGTGATTCCGAGCGGACGGCCCGAGAGGAGCTTCGTGGCGAAGTTTCCGAGCGTCGCGACGACGACCGGCTCGATCAGCTCGATCTGGCGGAAGAGGTGGCTCTCGCACGCCTCGATCTCGTCCGGCTGCGGGTCGCGGTTGCCGGGCGGGCGGCACTTGAGCACGTTCGCGATATAGACGTCGCTGCGCTGCATGCCGATCTGCGCCAGCAGCTTCTCGAGCAGCTTGCCCGCCTGGCCGACGAACGGCAGGCCCTGCTTGTCCTCGTGGAAGCCGGGCGCCTCGCCGACGAACATCAGGTCGGCGTGCGAGTTGCCCGCGCCGAACACGACCTGCGTCCGCCCCTGCGAGAGGCGACAACGCACGCAGCCTGCCACCGAGTCGGCGTAGGACTGGAGCTCGTCGACGTGCTCGACCGGTACCGCGCTCACGGAGGGTGAGTGTACGACCGCTCCCGGATAGACGGCCGGCTACCGGCTGATGGAGAGGACGCGGGCGCGCCAGGTGCCGCGGGGCGCCTCGACGACGATCTGGTCGCCGACCTTCTTGCCGAGCACCGCGCGGCCGACGGGCGACTCGGGCGAGACGCCGCCGACGCTCGAGATCTCGAGGGTCATCTGCTCGCCGTCCTCCCGCGCGAGCTCGACCCGTGAGCCGACGGTGACGACGCCGCTCGCTGCGGCCGCCACCTCGTCGATCACCTGTGCGTGGTGGAGCCGCGAGCGGAGGATCGTGATGCGCCGCTCGAGCAGGCCCTGCTCGTTCTTCGCCGAGTGGTACTCGAAGTTCTCGGAGAGGTCGCCGTGGGCGCGCGCGACTGCGATCGCCTCGACGATCGCCTGCCGGCGCGGGCCCTCGAGCTCGGCGAGCTCGGCCTCGAGCTGCTCGCGCTCGGCGCGCGTCAGCTGCTCCCCCTGCTGCTCGCTCATCGCCGGGCCGCTAATCGCCGGGTCGCTAGTGGCCGCAACCGC
This sequence comes from Gaiellaceae bacterium, assembly GCA_036564885.1. GTDB lineage: Bacteria > Actinomycetota > Thermoleophilia > Gaiellales > Gaiellaceae > Palsa-739. Next base: position 1,563 of record DATCOE010000200.1, read on the forward strand.
AGGAGCCGCCGCAGCAACCGCCGCCGCCGCCGCCGGCTCCCTTGAAGCTCGGCTGCTTGGCCGCGCCGTGTACCGCGAAGGTGGAGAACTGCCGGGAGACGTTCGTCGCGGCGCAGTCGGGGCAGGCGATCTGCTCCTCGCCGCGGACGAGCTCTTCGAAGTGCGACTCGCACTTCATGCAGACGTATTCGTAGATCGGCATTGTGCTGGAGACTACCAGCGCGTTAGAGGCTTAATGTGAATTGGCCGCACGCACGGCTGGTGTGCCAGACGCGGCGCGTTTCGCCCCGATCCGGCTTGCACGTAGAACCACTATGCGCAGCGCCGGATCCGGCCAAATCGCTTGGTCTGGCCCATCCCCGCACGCACGTCAAATCCACATCAAGCCTCTAGCGGAGGATCCGGGCGGTCCGGATGTGGTCGAGCTTCGGAAAGGTCTTGCGCAGAAAGGCGTCGCCCTGGGTCGTAATCTGCTGCTGGTCGCCGGACGGCTGCTCGCCGTAGCCGCCGTACA
>DATCOE010000201.1:0-12630 GCA_036564885.1 Gaiellaceae bacterium
ACAGGGCGCGCTACGGGAGGAGCTTCACGAAGCGCAGCCGCGAGCCGCGCGCACCGGGCTTCGAGTCGATCTCGAACTCGTCGGCGATCGTCCGGATGATCGCGATCCCGAGCCCGCCCTCGGAAAGCTCCTCGCCCTCGACGGAGGGCGCCTCGTCGGGGTCGAAGCCGTCGCCGTCGTCGACGACCCGAATGCCGAGCCGGTCGGGCTGGAGCTCGTACGTGATGTTGACGTGCCCGTCGCCCTTTTCGCCGTATGCGTGGCGCACCGAGTTCGACACGGCCTCGGTCAGCGCGAGCTTCAGATCGGCCATCGTGTCGTCGTCGATGTCGCGGAGCTGCGCGAGCCCGGTCAGCGCGAGCCGGCCGAGCGTGATGTATTCGGCCTTCGCGGGGATCCGCAGATGGATCGAGCGCGTTCCGTCCGCCCGCGCCGCCTCGAGGGCTGCCGCATCACTCATCGCGTGCATGGTGCTCCCACATCGTGAACCCCAGTCTGATTCCGCAGATTCAACTACCTAAACCCGCCGATTTCTACACCATTCAGCTCAAGCCGCGGGGTGTCCTACCGCACTCCTACCCGAGTCGCCGCCGACCTAACCCAGCGCTACGGCAGCTGCGGATCGACCGACCGGCTGCCCAGGCGAACGGCGATCGAGCGTTTCCGGCCCGCCCGCAGGACGGAGAAGACCGCCGTTTGCCCCGGCCGGAGCTTATTTGTGATGATTCGCACGAGGTTGTCGGCATTCGCAATGGGAAGGCCGTTCACGGCCACGATCACGTCGCCGTCGGTCACGATGGCGACGCCCTGGAACTGCGCCTGCGCGGCGGCGCCGTGGATGCCTGCCGCGGCGGCGGGGCCGCCCGGAGTGACCCGGTCGACGATCGCGCCCCGGCTGAGGCTCAAACCGAGGTGACGCGCGAGCGACGGGGTGAGGTCTTCGGTCTCCACCCCTGCATACGCATACCTCACCTTCCGGCCCGCGACGAGCTCGCGAGCGGAGCGGCGCGCAGCGTCGATCGGGACGGCGAAGCCGATGCCTGCGGGCCCGCCGGCGTCGCTCCGGATCTGGGCGTTGATCCCGATCACGCGGCCTGCGGCGTCGAGCAGCGGGCCGCCGGAGCTGCCGTGGGCGATCGGGGCGTCGATCTGGATCGCGTCGATCAGCTGAAAATGCGGCGCCGTCAGGGCGGCGATCGAGCGGCCGACCGCCGAGACGACCCCAACCGCGAGCGAGTCCTCGTTCCCGAGCGGGCTGCCGATCGCGGCCACGGGCTCGCCGACCACGACGTCGGCCGAACGCCCGAGCGGCAGCACGTGCAGCGCATGGGCGGAGGGCCGGACGCGGATCACGCCGACGTCGTCGAAGACGTCCCAACCGACGACGGTGGCCGGGATCCGGTCGTGGTCGGAGAACTCGACGTAGACCTGGGCCGCCGGCTTCACGGTCGCGCCGGTGGGCGCCTCGCCCGCATTCGTGATCACGTGGGCGTTCGTGAGGATCGTCCCGTCGGCCGAGATGACGAAGCCCGACCCCTGGGCACCCTGGCCGCCGGTGTACGTGAAGACGGTGACGACCCCGGGCGAGCGGTCGGCGAAGATCCGCGCGGGCGAGAAGCTGCCGGAGCCGATCGCGGGAGAGGCCACGGTCACGTTCGTGGCGGCCGCCGAGCCGGCGGGGGCCTCGCGCACGACGACGGTCGTCGAGCCGGCGAGGAGGCCCGTCGCGCGACCGATGCCGAGCGCCGCGCCCGCGCCAAGCGCGGCGCAGATCAGGCCGAGGAGGGCGAGACGCACCCCTGCCACTGTACCGGCCGCCGCCGGGTCGTTTTCCCGTGAAAACGACAGCTGCGGGCGGGGGCGCGTCGGGCGGGCGTCCTACACTAGACCCGCCGTGGCTGCCGTCCCGCCTGCGCCGGAGCGGCGCCGTCCGCGTCGTGGGTCGCTCGAGCGCCCGATCAACGCGCGCCTCTACCGGGGAACCTGGCTGCTCGTCGGTCTGCCCCTGCTGATCCTCGCCTTCAGCGTCGGCCGTCCCGCGGCGCTCCAACCGCCCGGCCTGCCCGCGGCGTTCGACCGCGACGCGGCGGCGGCGGCGGCGGGTGACCTGGCGCTCCAATGGCCCGTCCGGACGCCGGGCAGCACGGGCGCCGCCGGCGCGGCGCGCTGGTTCGCCGCGCAGCTGACGCCGTACGGCTTCACCGTACGCCGCGAAGTCTTCGCCGCCGAGGTTCCCGGCCAGGGCGTCGTCCACTTCCGGAACCTCGTCGCGCGCAAGCGCGGCCTCTCGCACAAGACGATCGTCGTCATGGCGCACCGCGACGACGCCGGCATCGGGCCGGGGGCGAATGACAACGCCTCCGGGACGGCGGCCCTCGTCGAGCTCGCGCGGACATATGCGCCGGCCGCCGGGAGGGCGCGCATCAGGCTCCCGTACACCCTGCTCTTCCTCTCGACCGACGGCGCCGGAGACGGCGCGCTCGGGGCGGCGGAGTTCGCGGCCCGCTCGCCCGAGCGCCTGAACGTGATCGCGGTCGTGAACCTCGACACGATCGCGGGGAAGGGCCGCCCGCGCCTGCTCCTGACCGGTGACAAGGCACGCTCGCCCGCGGCGGGCCTCGTCGAGACCGTCCGCATCGAGCTCGCCCACGAGGTCGGCTTCGAGCCGGGCCGGGCCAGCGCCGTCCGCCAGCTCGTCGACCTCGCCTTTCCGTTCAGCCTCTACGAGCAGGCCCCCTTCGTCGCGCGTGGCATCCCGGCCGTGACGATCACAACGAGCGCCGACCGGCCGGCGCCGGGGTTCGGGGACACTCCCGAGCGGATGAGCCTGGCCCGGCTCGGCCAGGTCGGCCGGGCGACGCAGAACACGCTCGACGCGCTCGAACAGGGCGTAGCCCTGCCCCCGGGGCCGTCGAGCTACATCTATCTCGGCAGCCGGATCATCCGCGGCTGGGCGATCGAGATCGTGCTCGTGGCGGCGCTGCTCCCCTTCCTCGCGGCGACCGTCGACCTCTTCGCACGCTGCCGCCGGCGCCGGATCCGCGTCTCGCCGGCGCTTCGCAGCTACCGCAGCCGGCTCTGGTTCTGGCTCTGGTGCGGCGCCCTCTTCGGGCTCTTCTCGGTGCTCGGCGTCTGGCCCGGCGGGGCGCCGAGGCCGCCGTCCCTCGAGAGCGTCCGCTGGCCCGCGACCGGACTGATCGTGCTCAGCGTGCTCGCGGCACTCGGCTGGCTCGTCGCTCGGGATCGGCTGGCGCCGCGCCGGCACGTCCACCCGGAGGAGGAGCTCGCCGGCCACGCCGCCGCGCTGCTCGCCCTCGGCGTCACCGGGCTGCTCGCCGTCGCGACGAACCCGTTCGCGCTCGTCTTCCTCCTGCCCTCGCTCCACGTCTGGCTCTGGCTGCCGCACGTGCGGGCGAGCCCCGTGTGGACGCGGATCGCCGTGCTCCTCCTCGGCTTCTCCGGCCCCGCCCTGCTGCTCTGGACGTTCGCGAGCCGGTACGGGCTCGGCTTCGACGCTCCCTGGTACGTCGCCTGGCTCTTCGCCCTCGGGTACGCCCCGCTACCCGCGATCGCGATCGCGCTCGGCTGGGCCGCGGCCGCGGGTCAGCTGGTCGCGCTGACCGGCCACCGGTACACCCCGTACCCGAGCGCCGCAGAGCGGCCACCGCGGGGCCCGATCCGCGAGACGATCCGCCGACTCGTCCTCGCCCGGCGGCGGCGACGTGCACCCGACACCGCCCGCCGCGCGTTACACGGCTGAGACGCGACGCCTCGCACGGGTCTTCGGGGCCCCGACGATCGGAGTCGGCGTCAGGGCGCGCCGAGCCGGAGCCACGAGACCGTCGCGCCTGCGGCGAGCTCGCCCTCGCCGAGCGGGACGTAGACGAGCGCATCCGCGGCGGCGGAGCGGACGATCATGTGCGACTCCTGCCCGGAAAGCGGCTCGAGCACCGTGCCGTCAGGGTCGATGCGGGCCCGCGCCCGCACGAGCTCGTCGCGAGCGCCATTCCGGCGGAGCGGCGAGGCGAGCCGGCCCACCTCGAACCGCGGCAGGGGATCGCGCAGCCCTTGCAGCGCGCGCAGCGCAGGCTTTGCGAAGAGCTCGCAGCCGACGAGCGCCGACACCGGATTGCCGGGCAGCCCGAACACGAGCGTGTCACCGCGCACGCCAAACGAGACCGGCTTGCCGGGCTTGATCGCAACGCCCCAGAAGACCTCCTCGACACCGAGCTCCGCCTCGATGCGGCGCACGAGATCGTGCAGCCCGACCGAGACGCCGCCCGACGTGACGAGAACGTCCGCCGCGAGCCCGCGCTCGAGCGCCGCCCGGTGCGCCGACTCCTCGTCGGCGACGGCCGGCAGCACGTCGAGGTCTGCGCCCGAGGCGGCGAGCGCGGCCGCGAGCATGAGCGCGTTCGCCTCGTAGACCTGTCCGGGAGCAAGCGGTTCGCCGGGTGGTGCGAGCTCCGTGCCGGTGGCGAGCACCACGACATGCGGCCGCCGCACGCACGAAACGGCGGCGAGGCCCGCAGCGGCAAGCGCGCCGAGCTGCGCTGCGCCGAGCCGTACGCCCGCCTCCACGACCACGTCGCCCGTACGCGCGTCGCCGCCGCGCGGGCGAACGTGCTTGCCCGCATGCAGGCTCGCGTCCACCTCAATCGTGTTGTCATGTAAGACAACATACTCGATGGGGATGACGGCGTCCGCGCCGTCGGGCACGACGCCGCCGGTCGAGATCGCCATCGCCTCGCCGGGAGCAAGCGGCCGCTCGGAGGGTCGGCCGGCGGCAACCTGTCCGACCACCGGCAGGCGGCCCGGCAGGTCGGCGGCCCGCACCGCGTATCCGTCCATCGCGGAGCTCGCGAACGGCGGCAGGTCCACCACCGCCCGCGCAGGCTCTGCCGTCACCCGCCCGGCCGCCGTTCCGACCGCGACGCTCTCGGCGGCCAGCGTCCGCACGTGCTCGAGCACCCGCGCCTGCGCTTCCTGCATGGTGAGTAGCGCCCCCACGTTCAACGCATACCGTACCGGCATGCCGGACAACCTCATCGCCGGGCGCTATCGCCTCGACGAGCTACTCGGACGCAGCGGGATGTCCGAGGTCTGGGCCGCAACGGACACGGAGCTCGGGCGCCGCGTCGCGCTGAAGCTGCTCGCGCCGAACGCCGACAGCGCCCGCTTCGAGCGCGAGGCGCGCGCCGTCGCGTCGCTCGGCCATCCGAACATCACGCAGCTGTACGACTACGGCGAGGAGGACGGTCGCCCGTACATGGTCCTCGAGTACCTGCCGGGCGGCACGCTCGAAGAGCGCCTCGGCACGGGGCGGCCGCTCCCGGACGAGGACACGCGGCGCATCTCGGCCGAGCTCGCCGCGGGCCTCGCGCACGCGCACGCGCGCGACGTCGTCCACCGAGACCTGAAGCCGGCCAACGTCCTGTTCGACCAGGAGGGTCGCGCGAAGCTCGCCGACTTCGGCATCGCACGCATGGCGGCGGGAGAGGGCACGCTCACCGAGGCCGGCACCGTGCTCGGGACCGCGGCGTACATCTCGCCCGAGCAGGCAGCCGGCGCGCCCGCGAGCGCGGCGAGCGACGTCTACTCGTTCGGCGTGATGCTCTACCGGATGCTCACGGGCCGGCTGCCGTTCGAGTCGAACAACCCGATGGAGCTCGTCGCGCTCCACCGCGACTCTGACCCGCCACCGCTGACGCAGTTCCGCGACGACGCTCCGGCCCTGCTCGAATCGACGGTGAACGCCGCGCTTGCGAAGGATCCCGACGACCGCCCGGCCGACGGCGCGGCCCTCCTGGCCGCACTCGGCGTGCCCGCCGGCTTCTCGTCGATCACGACCTCGACGGGCGGCGGCTTCATCGACCCCGATGCGACGAGCGTGCTGCCGCTGGCTGCCGCAAGCGCAAGAACCGCGGCACGCCCGGCCGGCCCGCCACGCCGGAGCCGAACACCGCTCGCGGTCGCCGCACTACTCGTCCTCGTCCTTGCAGGCGCGGCGCTCGCCTACGAGGTGACGCGGCCTGCGTCGGGCCCCACGCCCGACACGGTGCCGATCACGGCGCCCAAGCCGACGACGCAGACGCACACACAGCCGACGACCACCGTGGCGACGACGACGGCGTCCACCACGCAGTCGACGCAGCAGACGACGACCCTCACGGCGACGCTCGCGCCGCCACCGACCACGACGACGACCCCGCCCACGACGACCCCGCCCACGACCACCCCGCCCCCGACCACCACGACGGCGCCGCCCGCGACGACCACGGCAGTGCCACCGCCGACCACTACTGCGTCGCCCGCGACGACCGGCCCGTAGCGCAGAGCGCCTAGGGGGCCGGCGGGGGTGCCGGCGTCGTCGTCGGCGACTCGGTGGTGGTCGCGGGAGCCGTCGTCGTCGCGGGAGGCGGCAGCGCAGTGGTGGTCGCGGGCGGCGCCGTCGTGGTGGCCGGCCGCTGCGTGCGCACCGTCGTCGCCGGCCGCGTGCTCGTCGTCGTCGTACCGGTCGTCGTCGTGTCGGTCGTCGAGGTCAGGCCGTACGCGCCGCTGTACTGATACTGCCCGCGCCAGGACGTCCACACGGGCTGCGAGGACGCGGGCGGGAACTGCACGTCCGGGCGGTTGCCGATCGCCGTCCCCATGTACGAGTGCCAGATCTGGGCGGGGAAGGTCGGGCCGGAGACTGCGATCCCGTGCACATTCAGCATCGGGATCTCGCCGGTCGGGTAGCCGATCCACACCGTCGCTTCGAGCCGAGGCGTGTAGCCGTCGAACCACGCGTCGGCGTAGTTGTCGGTCGTCCCCGTCTTGCCGGCGTCGGTGTGGTTGTAGACGTGCGCGCTGCGGCCGGTGCCGTAGAGCATGTTCTGCTCGAGCACGCGCGTCACCGTCGCCGCGACCCAATCGGGAATGACGCGCTCGCGCTGGGGCTTGCCCCACGGCGCACTCGTGTCGATCTTTCCGTTCGGCAGCACGACCCGCGTGATTGCCATCGGCTTCGAGTACATGCCGCCGGCGGCGATCGTCGAGTACGCGGACGCCATCTCGAGCGGCGTCACGCCGATCGAGCCGAGCGTGATCGACGGCACTGCGTCGCGCGGCAACTCGAGCGACGTCCGGATGCCGAGCTTCTGGCCCATCGTGACGATGTTCGCCGGTCCAACGTCGAGGGCGAGCCGCGCGTACACCGTGTTGTCGGACTGCAACGTCGCGTTCGCGACGGAGACGTTGCCCGAGTAGGTGTGGTCGAACGTTTGCACGTTCCACGCGCAGTTCGGATCGTTCGGGTTGCACGTCGAGTCAGGCTGGTAGTGGAAGGGCGCCGACAGGTACGACACGGAGAACGGATCCATCCCGCGCGCAACTGCGGCCGTGAGCGTGATCATCTTGAACGTCGAGCCCGGCTGCCGGCGCGCGCTCGTCGCGAAGTTGAACTGGTTGCCCTTGTGTCCCGGAGTGACAGCGGTCATTGCACGGATTGCACCCGTGCGCGGATCGATCGAGACGATCGCCGCGGCCGGGTCGGTCGAATACGTCAGCACGTGGGTGATCGCTGCGGTCGCCGCGCGCTGGAGCCCCGGAACGATCGTCGTGTAGACCCTGAGCCCGCCGGAGCGCACCGTGTTCGTGCCGTACTCCTGCTGCAAGAGATCCTCGACGTAGCCGAAGAAGTACGGCTCACGGATGCGGGTGAACCGCCGGCCCGCCTTCAGATGCAACTCGCGCTGCGACTTCGCCTCCTGGAACTGCGACGAAGTGATGTCCCCGTTCACGAGCATCGCGTGCAGCACCTCGTTGCGCCGCGCGAGCGCGGCCGCCGGATTCCGGTACGGGTCGTATGACGAGGGCGCCTGCGGCAGTCCCGCAAGCAGCGCCGCCTGCGCGAGGCTCAGATCCTTCGCGGAGACGGAGAAATACGTCTCCGCCGCGGCTTCGATCCCGTACGCGTGGTTGCCGTAGTACACCTGGTTCATGTAGGCGGTCAGGATCCGGTCCTTCGACCAGTGGCTCGAGAGCTTGATCGCAAGGCACGCCTCCGTGAGCTTGCGCTTGAAGGTCTGCTCGCGCGAGAGGTAGAGGTTGCGCACGAGCTCCTGCGTGATCGTCGAACCACCCTGCACGATCTTGCCCGCGCGCACGTCGGCGACGACCGCGCGCAGGATGCCGACGGGATCGATGCCGCCGTGGTGGTAGAAGCGACGGTCCTCGATCGCGACCGTCGCCGCCGGAGCCCACGGGGAGATCTCCTTCCGCACGACGGGCGTTCGGTTGCGCTCAGCGGGGATCGCGCCGAGCACCGAGCCGTCCGCCGCGTAGACGAACGAGTTCTCACCGACCGCGACCGGCTGCAGCGCATTGAGATCGCAGCTCGACCCGAACGCGGCGGTGCCGCCGACCGTGGCGCCGACGAGCAGCACGAGCGGGACGACGACGAATGCCCCCAGCAGGACGAAGCGGCGGCTCTGGCGCTTGCGCGCGCGGGCGCGACGCTTGCGCCGGCGGCGGTTGCCGATCAGCGGCTCGGAGCTCGCACGGCTGCGGCCGGAGGACCCTGCACGGCGACGGCCGGGCGGCGGGGGCGGGGTCATCCCCAGACACCCAGCGAACGAAGGCGGCCCTGAACACGCAAGCGTAGATCGCTTTCGAGCCGCTGGGCGGCGTCCTCGTCGTCGGCTCCTGTGCGAATCGTCACGGTGGCGTTGCCGTCGAGCGCGGTGACGAGCACCGACGCGTCACGCTCGCCGGCTACCTCCTCCCGGAGGCCGTCCACCGCGATACGAAGATCGGCTGAGAGCGGAACCTGCACGGTGACCTCGGCGAACGTCCCCCTGCTGCGGATGGAGGAGTTGCGGATGGTATCCGAGACGAGCTTCTCGTTCGGGACGACGAGCCGGGCGTCGTCTCGCGTTCGGATGAACGTGTACGTGAGGCCGATCTCCTCCACAACGCCGTCCTCGCCGGCATACGAGACGTGGTCGCCGAGGCGCACCGGTTGGCTGATCGCGATCAGGAGGCCGGCGACGAAGTTGCCGAGGGTGCGCTGCGAGGCGAAGCCGATGATCACGCCGAGCACGGCCGACGACGCGAGCAGGCCGCCCGCGACGGCGCGCACCTGCGGAATCACGAGCAGTGCGGAGAAGAAGCCGACCACGAGGATCGACACGGAGATGCTTCGCCGCAGGACGCGGTAGCGGGTCACCGCCTCCAGCGGGAGCGCGCGACGCGCCAGCCACCAGTCGATGACGCGGGCGAGGGCGGAAACGACCGCGAAGACCGCGGCCGCGATGACGAGACGGTGCCAGAAGGGCATACCGTGCTCTAGTTCGACGCCGCCACGGCGGATTCCTCAGCGAAGGGTGCCCAGCGGGACATCAGTCCTCGAGGGGAAGCTCGCGCCGGCCCGCGAAGCCGTCCTCGACGGTGTGCCAGTACCGGATCTCGTCCTCGCCGAGCTTCCAGCAGAGCAGCACGGTCTCGCCGCCGCTGCGCGCCGGGAAGTCGATCAGGCCCTCGTCGATGTCCTTGACCTGGGCACCGTGGGCGGCGATCTCGTCGATCGCACGTGCGAGCTCGCGCGCCTTCGTGTCGACCTCCTCCGCGACGGCCGCGAGCGTGGCGGGCGGAATGTCGCCGCCGTTGCCGCGAATACGCCCTCCGAGCTCCTCCTGGCGGGTGAGCGCCTCGACGTGCGCGCGCCGGTCGGCGACCATCCGCTCGACGAGCGGGCCGACCTCGGCCAGCGCCGCGTTCGCCTCTTCGGGGGTGAAGTACCGCATCGAAGATGCAACCCTATGCACCGCATGCGCCCCCTCGCCCCGATCACCGACGCGGCCGGAGCCCCGAAGGCCTTCGCGTGACGCGGATCCGTCTGGCCTGCTGGGTCGCGCTCGTCGCTGCGATCGCCACGCTGAACTACGCGGCCCGCTTCGGCGGCAACAGCGGCTCGAGTAGCGGGCGCGACGCGGTCTACAGCTACTCGACATTCGCGAACGGAATGATCGTCTACGCGTTCTGGCTCGGCCTCGTGCTCGCGATCGCGGTCGACCGGTGGGACCTGCTCGCGCTGCGGAAGCCACGCTCCTGGAGCCGGGCGGCCGGGCTCGCGCTCACCGCCGTCGCGGCGATCTACGTCCTCGAGGCGCTCGTGTCGGCGATCCCCCTCCCGCAGAGCCCCAGCCACGAACAGGGCTTGGCGCCGACGCACTGGGAGTCCGCACATGCGGGTGCGTTCGCGGCGAACGTCGTCCTCTTCGCCGTCGTCGCACCCATCGTCGAGGAGCTCACATTCCGTGGGGTCGGGCAGTCGCTCCTCTCGTTCCTCGGCCGCTGGCCCTCGATGATTCTCGTCGGCGTTGCGTTCGGCGCTGCGCACGGCCTGGTGGAAGCGCTGCTCGTGCTCGTCCCGTTCGGCATCGCGCTCGCGTGGCTGCGCGATCGCACGAAGAGCGTCGTCCCAGGGATGATCGTGCACGCGCTCTTCAACGGAATCGCGCTCGCCGCGGCCGTGCTGAGCTAGAGGCTTGATGTCGATTAGACGTGCGTGCGGAGATGGGCCAGCCGTGCGTGCGGCCAATTCACATCAAGCCTCTAGTCCTCGTCCTCCACCTCGTCCTCGCCGTCCTCGACGGCGAACTGGTCGGGCGTCACCTCGTCGAGGAAGTGCTTGAACTTCGCGACCTCGGCCTCGAGCTGGTCTGGGTCGACCTCCTCGCCCTCGAACTCGATCGCCGACTCCTCGATCACACTGTCCGCGGCGAAGATCGGCGCCTCGGCGCGAATCGCGAGCGCGATCGCATCCGACGGCCGCGAGTCGACGTCGATCTCGGTGCCGTCCTGTGCGACGGTGATCTGCGCGAAGAACGTGTTCTCGCGCAGCTCGGTCACCGTGATGCGAACCACCTGCGCGCCCAGCTGCTCGAGCATGTCGCTCAGCAGGTCGTGCGTCATCGGACGCGGCGCGGCCTGGCTCTGGAGCTTCATCAGGATCGCAGCAGCTTCGGGATGGCCGATCCAGATCGGCAGGAACTTGTTTCCCTCGGCCGTCTTCAACAGAACGATCGGCTGCTTCCCGACCAAGTCGAAGCTGACCCCGTAGATGAGCATCTCCTGCATGAGCGCGGCCGCCATCCGGCCTGCGGCGAATATAGCTCAGGCCGCCGGGGTGAAACCTTCGGGCTCCGGCAGCGCCGGCTCGAGCTCGTCGAACAGGACGCCGAAGCGCTCGCCGGTCTGCGGATCCTGGACCTCGGCGCGCCGGTCGGTCACGCTCATCGGGTCGTGCCCGAGCAGCACGACGACGCGGCCGTGGTAGATGACTTGTTCGCCGATTCGCATCAGAACCGCATAGGAAACCGTAGTAGTACGAGCATCGGCGGGAGAAGAGACAGCCCGGATCCCTTGATCTGGGTCGCTCGGCCCGGGAATCGCGGTACGAGCCACGGCCCCGGGGCCCGGCCCCGTATCCAGGACGGAGCCGACGCCGTTGCACCCACGATGCAAGGACTCTGGCTCCCGGACCTCGAATCGCTCGAGGCGATCTCGCAAAACGACGACGCCCGCCGGATCTTCCTCCGGATGGCGGCGATGTCGCATGCGGGCCGCCTGCCGAACTTCATCGCCGAGGTCGCGCACGACCGCGAGCTCGACGCTACGACGAAGGGCCACCTGACCGAGCTGGCCCAGGACGAGTCGTTCCTGCTGGCGGTGGAGGAGTACCTCCGCCGCACCCAGCGCGTCCACTAGCAAACGGCCCTCAAAAGGCTATATTGAGCGCCGCTCGCGGGGCGATTAGCTCAGTTGGTTAGAGCGCCGCTCTGATAAGGCGGAGGTCCGTGGTTCGAATCCACGATCGCCCATTCGGCCTCGCTTCGCTGGCCTTCACGGGGGAAACCATGTTTCCCCCGTGGGCCCCCTTCTTTGTGTGCTCGCGGCAGGCGGGGTCACTGCTGCGCGGAGCAAGCTCCGCTCCGCGACAGAACAACCTCGCGCTCAGGTCAGAAGCAAGCCGGCCATCCGCCGCCGCGCGAGCCAGATGCCGAAGCCGCCGAGCAGCAGCAGGTAGCCCGCGTGCACGAGCATGATCGGACCGACGGTGCCGAGCGTCAGCGACCGTACGAGCGTGATCGCGTGGTACAGCGGCGAGATGCGAACGAACCACTGGATCGCGACCGGGTACACCGAGAGTGGATAGAACGTCGCGCTGAACAGGAACATCGGTAGCTGGACGAGCTGCACCGTGTCGAAGTCCTGCCAGCTGCGGATGAAGGTCGACGTTCCGATCGCCATGCCCGCGAACCCGAAGCCGACGATCATGGCGGCCGGCAGCGTCAGGAGGCCCCACCAGGAGTGGATCAGGCCCAGCGCAGCGATGGTGATCACGAACCCCACCGCGTAGAGGAGGCCCCGGAACTGCGCCCACGCGGTCTCGCCGATCGCGACATCGGTCGGTCCGACCGGCGTCGAGAGCATCGCGTCGTAGACCTTCCCGTACCGGAGCTTGAAGAAGACGTTCGTCATCCCGTCATAGACGGCGCCGTTCATCGCCGACGACGCGAGCAGCGCAGGCGCGATGTAGCTCGCGTACGAGACGCCGTGCACGCGGCCGACGAAGTGGCCGAG
>DATCOE010000202.1:0-23701 GCA_036564885.1 Gaiellaceae bacterium
CACGGCTGGTGTGCCAGACGCGGCGCGCTTCGTCCGGATCCGGCTTGAACGTAGAACCACCATGCCCTGCGCCGGATCCGGCCAAATCGCTTGGTCTGGCCCATCCCCGCACGCACGTCTAATCCACATCAAGCCTCTAGACGTCTACGTGCCGACGCGGCATGCTGCGCGTGATCGACTCAGCTTCTACCCTGGGGGCAGTTTCCTCACGGACCGACTGCCCTTGCGCGTCGTCGTCGGCGAGCGGGATCGTCCACGGTGCTTCCGACTCGTTCAAAGCGCGTGCGGCGGCCGGAGTCAATCCATCGGCCGGCAGAACACCGCGACGGTGAACGAGTCGAGGTCGTCCGGGTTGCCGCCCGAATCGGACGTCTGCACGGTCACGCCCTTTCCGCCCGTCGTCTTTGCCGTGGCCGGCCCGCTGGTGCTCGAGTCGTTTGCTTGAGCGGTCGACCGCTCGGACGTACGGTGTTGCACGATGAGTGCGCCGCAGCCGTCGACTGTCCCGGAGGTGATCGAGCGGCTGCGCGTGATCGAAGCCGCGGTGCCGCGCTCGGATGGCGTCGCCTGTTTCGCGCGTCTCTACCGGCAGGTGACCGAGGGCGTGAATGCCGAGCTCGGCAACCAGAGCTTCGACGACGGTCGGTTTCTGGAACGGCTCGATATCTGTTTTGCGGGCTTGTTCTTCTCCGCGCTCGATGCGTATGGGCATGATCCAGCGGGCGTGCCATCTGCCTGGATGCCGCTGTTTGCGCAGCGGTCGCGGCGCGGGGTGACGCCGCTGCAGTTCGCCCTGGCTGGGATGAACGCGCACATCAACCGCGACCTGCCGGTGGCGCTGGTGACGACCTGCCATGACCTGGGCCTTGATCTGCGCGAGGGCTCGCCGGAGCAAGCTGACTTCGAACGGATCAACGTGCTACTGGGGCAGGTCGAGTCGCGGATCAAGCGCCTGTATCTGTCCGGCTGGCTGGCGCTCGTCGATCGGGCCGTGCATCGCTTCCATCGCATCGACGACGTCGTTGCGATGTGGGATGTCGGGCGAGCACGTGATGCCGCCTGGACGAACGGTCATGCGCTGTGGGTCCTGCGCGACGAGCCGCAGCTTGCTTCGGAGTTCCTGGAGGTGCTTGATCGGATGGTGGGTCTTGCGAGTCGCGGCCTGCTTGTCCCGGCCGACTCGTTTCTGCAGAAGCTGGCTCGCGTGTTCGTGCGTTCCGCCTGAGCGGGCGCGAGCCTTCCGCTCTAACGGCGTGCTGTCGTCGAGACCGATTCGGCTGCGGCCGTTGTGGCGGCGTTGCGCTCGTCGGGACGCTTGTGGATGCGGAGAAGCTCGGCGAGAAGGAGCAGGCCGACGGCGACCCCGATCGCCGCGCCGATCTTGCGGGCGCTGCCGACGTCGAAGGCGTGCAGGGCGCCCCAGGCGACCAGATACGTCCAGCCTGCGAGAGCCGCGCTGTAGACGAGGGTGAGGCCGCGGTCGCGGTCGACGGAGGTGAGCCCGAAGAGGCGCAGCGCTCGTCTGGGTCGCTCGCTGAACAGTCCGCCTGCACCTGTCCCGCCGCCGATTGAGAGCAGGCCAAGCCGTGCTTCGATCTGCTGGGCGCGGCGCATCCCGTACTCGGAGAGCTCGGTGTTACGCAACTCGTAGAGGAGGATGCCGAGCGTTGCGGTGAGTCCGAGCAGTCCGACGCCGAGCAGTTCGGCTGCGGAGCTCGGGTGCCCGAGGATGGCAATTGCGGTGCCGCTGAGGGTGGGGACGAGGGCGAGCAGCTTGAAGCGGACGTCGGTGAGTGTGCGCAGCAGGTCGGTCGTCTGTTGGTAGTCGAGCCGCAGGAGCTCTGTCTGGCTGAGGCTTCCGTCTCCGTCAGTTGGCATCGCCTGCCCCTTTCGAGTCGCTCAACCGGACGTCGAGACGGATTGTTGCGGCCGGCTCACCGTGCTTGACCGTCGGTCTGCGTGGCGCTCGCCGCGGGCGGGGTGCCGGCCGCCGGCTGCTGGCGCGCCGTGGGCAGGACGGCGGTGAGTGTGTCCTGTGCCCAGCGTTCACTGAAGCCTGCGAAGAAGCTGAACACGAGCAGCGCCAGCCGCCTGTCGGTGGTGGGTTCGTTCGCGGCGACGGGGAGGTGCAGGAGACCGCCGCTGAAGGCGAAGGCGATTGCCATCGCGAAGGCGCCGCCGATCAGCGGTCGGAGACCGCCAAGGAAGAGGGCGTAGGGGCGACCGACGTCGAAGTCGAGCGTGAACTGGCCGGTGTTGATGCGCTGGATGACGCTGACGACAGCGCCCACTGCACCCGCGATCAGCGCGGCGACGGGGCTGGCCCAGCCGATCGTTAGCCAGACGGCGGCGACGATCGAGATCGCGATAGCGATCACCGCCATGCCGCTGAAATAGACCATCTGCGCCTGCCCGTTGGCGGCTTCCTTGTAGTACGCCTCCGCCTTGGCGAGCGCAGCGCGTTCCTGTTGCAGCGCGGCGGAGGTTTCTGCTTCGTCAGCGTGGGCGGCACGAGCATCGACGAGGCCGAGTAGGTGGGAGGCGGAGGCCATTACGAGCTGCATGCAGATCCGCTGGCGAACGCCGGTCAGCACTGTCTCTGCCCGCACAGCGAGCTCATCGCAGCGGTGGAGCTCGCAGGCGATCTCGGGCGAGTTGTGGGTTGACCAATCGCTCTCACGATAGAAGCTGTAGATCGGGGTCGACCAGGGGAACGACGGCTTCTTGCGCGTCAGCACAACCGCACTCTCGACGTGGGCGCACCAGTACGCGCTGACGATCTCCCCCTGGCGGCGCTCGAAGGTAGCAACAGCAGCGTCGTACGCCGTCTTGATCGAGCCCCGGACTTCGTCTCGTCGTTGCTCGCGCCACCACTCGAAGCGCGCATAGATGAGCTCGCTGAACGAGGTCGAATGAGACTCGACCACCTGCGCCGGTACGGCCGCGATCGTTTCGGTGGGTGCCGCGGCCAGCGGCTGTGTCAACTCCGTCACCTGAGACCTCCCGGTCGATCAAGCCGCAGCACTGTGTTTCGGGAAGCGTACGCGCTCGTAGCCGACCTCACAAGCACCCGCGCGAGGAGGCGCAGCCGGGGGTTGCCGCCCGCATCGGCGGCGCGCTTGTCGGCGATCGAGGAGTGGAGTAGCCTCAGAGCGCGAACGACAGTCTGCGGCTCGATCCATCGTGAAAAAGGAGACCGCATGGCTACGTTCACCTCGACCGCTCCGCGCCTCACGCGCGTTGTCGTGCATCCCCGCTCACCGGCAGGCGAGCGCTACCGCGCCGGGCGCGAGAATGCTGCTCGCGCGCCCGGGTTTCCCGCCGAGCCCGCGATCAACCTGCACTACTTCGGCGGCAAGACGATCGAGAAGCTGACCTTCACGCACGTGTACCTGGGCGGCAAAGCGGCCTGGAGTCGAGACGACGTGCAGAACATAGACCGGGCGCTCCCGGCAGCGATGAGCGATCCACACCTGAACAATGTGATCGCCCAGTACTACCGGGACGAGAAGTCGACGACCGCGTTCAAGCCCAGCCGCATTCTGGAAGGTGCGCTGCCGAACCCGGTCTACCGAGACACGATCGAGAGTCTCATTGCGAAACTCGACCAGGCGAACGGCCTCTCCGGTTTCGACCTCACATCGAGCGTGTTCTGCTTCATGTTGCCGCGGGGTGTCGTGCTCGTCGACGGCAACTCGACGGGCCACCTGCGACACCACGCAGACGCTGACGAGCGACCGAAGTACAACCCGGCGGTCGGTGAGCGTGACGAGGCGGACGACTCCAAGCACGGGCTCGGCGGCTACCACGGCTCGATCCACGCGAAGCGCGGTACCACGACCGACACCGTCTACTACGCGGTCGGCGTCTACTCGGAGGGGGCGAACGGGCTCGTCGCCTTCGACCAGCCGTGGAAGAACATCGGCGCGACCTTCTACCACGAGCTCTGCGAGGCCCGAACCGACCCCGACATCGAAGATGCGATCCGCGCCGGTGACACGCCCGCCGCGAACAAGTTCCTGGGCTGGTACTCGAACAAAGGCGGGGAGATCGGTGACATCCCGCTGGAGGAGGCGGGCGTTGATCTCAGCACTGTGATGAAGGAGGTGCCCCTGAGCGGCGGCGGCGGCACCGTCCCGATCCAGCTCATGTGGAGTAACGCCGTCTCGGGCCCGGAGGGGCCGATCGCCAAGAAGCACAAGCCAGCCGCGCGCGCATAGCCAGAGGCAATAGGCATGCCTCGAACAGCCATCTAGGGGCTTGCGCCGACCGAGTAGGCGGCGGCCGTCGGCTTGAGCGCGCCAGGGCTTGTCTGTGATACTCGCCGTGGCCTGCGGCAGGTCGACAGGAGGGGTGGGCTTGCTATGCCGGTAGACGAACGACATCGAGCAGACGGAGTCTTCGAGGGCGGCGGTGTTAAGGGGATCGCCTTCGCCGGTGCGCTCGCCGTCGCCGAGCGCGACGCCGGCGTCAAGGAATGGGTGAACCTCGCAGGAACGTCGGCGGGTTCGATCGTTTCGGCGCTGCTTGTCGCCGGCTACGACGCGGCCGGGCTGCAGAAGATCCTCGCTGCGGCGACGTATTCGCGCTTTGCCGACTGCGGGCCGGGTGGCATGTGGCTTGGCGGTGTGTACAGCGCGATCTTTCGGCGGCGCGGCATGGCGCCGGGCCGCTATTTCAAGGAGTGGATGAACGAGCAGCTCGCCGCCTCGCCGCTCGCGCGCGAGCTCGGCAAGACCGAGCTGACCTTCGCCGATGTGAAGCGGCGCGATCTGCCGCCCCGCTCGGAGCTGCCCGAGATCAGCGACGAGAAGTATGAGCGGGCGACCTATCGGCTGCACGTGATCGCGTCTGATGTGACCAGCGGCCGGATGGCGATCCTGCCCGACGACCTGCCCGACTACGAGGACGAGAACGGCAAGCCGTTCGACAAGGACAGCTTCCCGATCGTCGATGCGGTGCGAATGAGCATGAGCTACCCGTTCCTGTTCGCCCCGATCACGTTGCACCAGGGCGGCAGGCCCTACTACATGGTCGACGGCGGCCTGCTCTCGAACTTCCCGATCTGGCTGTTCGACTCGTCCAATCCGAAGCGGCCGACCTGGGGGTTCCGTCTCCATCCCGGCGCCAGCGTGACGGAAGGGATGCCGTATCGGAAGGTTCCGCGGCCGCTCTGGGGAGTGCCGCTTCTGAAGGCAATGTTCTCGGCCGCAACCGAAGCGTGGGACCGCGAGCAGATGGAGCAGGTGGTCTCCGCGCGCACGGTAAGCATCCCGACCCACGACATCAGCACCACCAACTTCGGCCTCACAAGCACCGACGCCGCCAACCTCTACGACTGGGGCGAGACCGCCGCACACAGCTTCTTCACCGACCCGCAACAGCAGGCCTACATGAACTCGTTCGGGAAGACGCTGTAGCCGAGTGGCCTAATACGCATGCCAGCTCGAGTCCCCGCGCTCTCCGGCGGCCGTGAGGCCATCGATGTGCGCCGCCACTGGCGCGCACGAGCCGCATGGATGAAGGTACACATGATGGATCTCGAGTACCTGAACGCGGCTCTACTCTGATGGCCGAGGTCGCGGTCGCCGGCGCGACCGGGGCGCTCGGGTCGAAGATCTGCCACGCGCTGCTCGCGCGCGGTGCGGCCGTCCGCGCGCTCGTGCGCGACCCCGCCTCCGGCTCGGCTCGCGCGCTCGCGGACGCGGGCGCCGACGTCGTGCGCGCCGATCTCACCGAGCCGGGCTCGGTCGCGCCTGCCGTCGAGGGTGTCGCATGCGTCGTCTCGACGGCGACCTGCTTCCCGCGCGACGACGCGATCGAGGCGGTCGACCGCGACGGCAACCTCGCGCTCGTCGACGCCGCCGAGGCCGCCGGCGCATCGCGCTTCGTCTTCGTCTCGTTCAGGCCCGTGGCGCTCGACTTCCCGCTCCAGCGGGCCAAGCGCGCGGTCGAGGAGCGGCTCGCAGAAGCCCGGCTCGACGCAGTCGTTCTGCGTCCGGGCAAGTTGATGGACGTGTGGTTCTCGCCGGTGTGCGGCTTCGACGCGTCCGTCCGTTGCGTGACGCTGTTCGGCGCTGCGACCGCGCCCGTCACCTGGATCGCGGCGGCGGACGTTGCGGAGATGGCCGCCCGCGCCGCGAACGGCGAGGGACCGCGCGCCGGCACCTTCGAGGTGGGCGGACCGGAGCCGCTCTCGCAACGTGAGGTCGTCGCGATCTACGAGGAGGCGAGCGGTGCGGCGTGGGTGACCGAGACGCTGCCCGTCGCGGAGCTCGAGCGTATGCACCAACACGGCGAGAGCGCCGTGATCCGTTCGCTCGGCGCGCTCATGCTCGAGGCGCACTTGGGGTCGACGACGGATCCGGCCTCGTTCTACGAAGCGTTCCCGCTGCGCCTGACCACGGTGCGGGAGTTCGCCGGCGGCTACTCGCCTTCGGGCTGAGGCTCGAGCGTCGACGTCGGTCCGTGGCCGGTCCCGCCCGGCCGCCGGGTGAACCGGCCGCTCGGGTTGTGCTGGAGCCGGTCGATGCTGACGGCGGCGATGAGGATCACGCCGGTCACCACCTGCTGCCAGAAGCTCGAGACTCCGGCGATCGCGAGGCCGTTCTGGAGCGTGCCGATGAACAGCACACCCACGGCCGTGCCGGTCACGCCGCCGACGCCGCCGGTGAAGCTCGTCCCGCCGAGCAGCACCCCGGCGGCGGCGTTGAGCGGGATGTCCGAGCCGACAAGCGGGCTCGCGGCGCCGAGCCGGCCCGCCTGGATGACGCCGGCGAACGCGGCAGCGAAGCCCGCGATCGCGTAAACCGAGATGATCGTGCGGCTGACGCTGATCCCCGACAGCCGTGCCGCGTCCGCGTTCCCGCCGACCGCGTAGACATCACGGCCGAAGTACGTCCACCGGAGTACGGCGAACGAGACGGCGAGCGTCCCGAGCATGAACCAGATCGGCGCCTCGACGCCGAGCACCTTCCCGAACGCGATGTTGTCGATCAGCGACGAGTTGATGTACGTCGTCTTCGTACCGGACCAGATGTTCACGATGCCCGCGTAGAGCGACAGCGTGCCGAGCGTCACGACGAAGAAGGAGAGCTTGAACCGGCCGATCAGGACGCCGTTCACCCCTCCGCCGATGAGCGCGCCCGCGGCGAGCGTCAGCACGATCGCGATCCCGGACGGCATCCCGACGCTGTTGAACAGCTTCGAGAGGATGAGTCCCGAGAGCGCCAGAAGCGAGCCGACGGAAAGGTCGATGCCCCCCGTGAGCACGACGAACGTCATTCCCATCGAAACCACCCACAGGATCGAGACGCTCGTGAGGAGGTTCTGGAGATTGGCGCTCGTGAAGAAGAGGTTCTGCGAGATCGAGAAGAGGATGAAGATCGCGACGAGGAGAACGAGCACCGCCGCATAGCGGGTCGCCGCCGACCAGACCCCGGCCGCATGTGCGAGCTTCCGCAACCTGCCGCGGTCCTCGACCTGGGTGGTGGTGGCGTTGTTCACTGGTGTCCTCCTGCGTAATGGGCGATGACCGCCTCCGATGCCTCCTCGCGTGTGAGCGAGGCGGCGACCCGGCCGCGGAACATCACGACGATTCTGTCGCACAGCGTGAGCAACTCGGGGATCTCCGACGATGAGGCGAGGACGCCGATGCCGCGCCGAGCAGCTTCGTGGAGCAGCCGGTAGATCTCGGCCTTCGCCCCGACGTCCACGCCACGTGTCGGGTCGTCGAGCATGAGCAGGCGCGGACTTGTCATCAGCCACTTGCCGAGTACGACCTTCTGCTGGTTCCCGCCCGAGAGCGTCGAGACCGGTGCCTGCGGCGAGCGGCTGCGGATCTGTAGGTCTCGGATCGCGTCGTTCACGGCCGCAAGCTCCCGTGCGGCGCTTGGCCGCCGGATTCGCAGCAGGCTCGCGGTCGACGCCATCATGAGGTTCTCGCGCACGCTCATCTCGAGCACGAGCCCCTGCGCCTTCCGGTCCGAAGGGACGAGCCCGACACCGCCACGGACCGCGTGACGCGGACTCCGGTAGGAGACCGCCGCGCCTCCCACCTCGATTGTGCCGTGGCTGCGGCGCAGGCCGAAGATCGCCTCGAGCAGCTCGGTGCGCCCCGCGCCCACCAGGCCTGCGAGCCCGACGATCTCGCCGGGCGCGACGTCGAGGTCGACGGCCTCGCACACACCAGGGACGGAGAGGGCGCGCACGCGGAGGACGGTGGCCTCCTCGGCGTGCACGTGCGTGGCCGGCGCCTGGTCCTCGAGCGCTCTGCCGACCATGAGGTGGATGAGGCGCGGACGGTCGAACTCCGCTGCGGCGCCGCTCCCGACGGTGTGGCCGTCGCGCATCACCGTCACGCGGTCGGCAAGCGCGAAGATCTCGTTGAGCCGGTGCGAGACGAAGATCGTGGCCACGCCCTGCTCGCGTAGCCGGCGAACGATCGTGAAGAGCGACTTCACCTCGTCGTCGGTCAGGGAGCTCGTCGGCTCGTCGAGGATGAGCACGCGCGCATTCGTAGAGAGTGCCCGCGCAATCTCGACCATCTGCTGCTGATCCGGACGTAGCCGGCGCACCGGCGCCGTCAGGTCGAGCTCGAGATCGAGCCGCGCGAGCGCCTCCCGCGCGCGGGCGCGTGTCTCCCGCCAGTCGATCAGCCGCGCGCGCCGGGGCATTCGGTGCCCAAGCAGGACGTTCTCCGCCACCGAGAGGTCGGGCGCGAGCGTCGTCTCCTGCGTGACGGCTGCAATCCCCTGGCGCAGCGCGTCGGCTGCGCTGCGGAAGCTCGTGGGCCGGCCGTCGAGGACGATCTCGCCGTCGTCCGGCTGGAGCTGGCCGGAAAGGATCTTGAGCAGCGTCGACTTGCCGGAGCCGTTCTCACCGACGAGCGCGTGCACCTCGCCCGGGTACACGTCGAGATGTGCGCCGCGAAGCGCGTGGACGCCGCCGTAGCGCTTCTGCATTGCGCTCGCGCGCAGGATCGGCCCGCTCATGCTGGAGCCCTCGCCGTGTCGCGCGACGGCGGTGCAAAGCCGCCGAGATCGCGCTCGAGGGCTGCGGCGACGGCAACGGCCACGTGGTCGCGAAACGCACCGGCCACGACCTGTACGCCGACGGGCAGGCCGCCGCTGTCGCCGACGCGCACCACGGCGACGGGGAGCCCCGCGATGCTGAAGGCGTGCGTGTAGTTGAAGGCGAGGTACGACTCGAGCGGAGTCTCGTCTCCTGGAGTGCAGCCGTGCGGCGGCGCATGGCCCGGTGCGACCGGGCACACCACGACGTCGTATGCGTCGACGAAGGCGCGCACGGCTGCCCGCAGCTCGAACATGCGGCGCACGAGCGCGAACAGTCCGGCTGCGTCGAGCGCGAGCGGGCGCAGATTCTCCAGCAGGCGGCTGAACTGCTCGACGTGGCGCGGCTCGGCGGCCGCGGTATCGGCCCGCGCCTGGGCGCCTCCGTCCGCCGCCATGAGCGCGAAGAACAGCTCCGTCGCCGCGCCGAGATCCGGCGGGCGCGCCTCCTCGACCGTGCAGCCGTCCGCGTCGAGAGCGCGGGCCGCGCCGCGGACTGCCGCCGCCGTCTCCGCCGAGACGGGGAAGACGCCGTCCGCCGCGTAGAACCCCACGCGCAGGCCCGCGACGTCGACCTCGTCCGGGTCGCCCGGAGCGACTCCCTGGACGAACGGGTCGAGGCCGTCGCGGCCCGCGAGCACGGGGAGCAGCAGGCCGAGATCCCCGACGAACCGCGCCATCGGGCCGACGGCGTTCATGTCGAGCATCCCGGTGGCGCGCGTCGGCGGCCAGCAACCCGTCTCGGGGACGAGCCCCGCCGTGGTCCGCAGACCTGCCGTCCCGCAGTAATGGCTGGGCACGCGGATCGAGCCGCCGCCGTCCGTGCCGATTCCGGCCACGGAGGCGTCGGCGCCGAGGAGCGCCGCCTCGCCGCCGCTCGACCCGCCGCACGTCCGCGCCGGGTCGTGCGGGTTGAGCGTCCGCCCGAGGACGGCGTTGTCGGTCTCGTACGACCAGGTGTACTCGGGCACGTTCGTCTTGGCCACGATGACGGCCCCGGCGGCGCGCACGCGCGCGACGACCGTCGCGTCGCGCTCCGGCACGAAGGCGGCGCGGGCCCACGACCCGGAGGAGGTCGCCAGGCCGGCCGTCTCGAGCGAGTCCTTCACCGTCAACGGCAGGCCCAGGAGCGGGCGACGGTCGCCCCGCCGGCGGGCGTCGTCGGCGTCGTCGGCCGCGCGGAGCGCCGCCTCGTCGTCCCGAGCGGCGAGCGCGTTCACGAACGGGTTCGCACGGTCGCAGCGCGCGAGCACGTGCTCGACGAGCTCGCGGGCCGAGAGCTGGCCGCCGTCGAGGCGGCGGAGCCATTCGCGGGCGGAGGGCTCGGGCACAGTCATCGGAGAGCGCGGTCCCGGGCCGAAGCCCGGGACCGCGGTGAATGAGCTAGTGGATGGCCTTGACCTGCGCGGCCCAGCTCGGGACCGAGTTGACGTTCGCCTTCGTCACGAGCGTCGACGGCCGCACGATGATCTTCGGCAGCGGCAGATGCTGCTTCGTGATCAGGTCATAGGCGGCATAGACCTGCTGCACGCCCCAGCCGACCGCGTCGACCTGCATCGTGGCGGCCTCACGCCCGGCCTTCACGGCGGCGAGGCCGTCGCTCGAGCCGTTGCAGCCGATCGTGACGATCTGCCGGCCCGCGCCACGCGCCGCCGTGATCGCGCCGATCGCGCTCGGGTCGTTGTAGCCGATGATCGCGTTCATGGTCGGGTAGCGCTGGAGCAGGCCGTTCGCGGCCTTCTCGCCACCCGTGACGTCGTCGCTCGGGTTGTCCTGCTCGCCGACGATGGCGAGGCCGCGCTTCTTCGCCCAGAAGGCCTGGCGCTGCGTCAGATACTTGAGCGCCGGTACCGGCGCCCCGATCCCGATCAGGCCGACCTTGGCTCCCGGCTTCGCGTTGGCGAGCGCAGAGGCCTGCTCGTAGGCCTGGATGTCGCGCGCCTGCCAGACCTGCGTCGCGATGTACGGCAGGTACGGCGCCGTCGCCTTCGGCGAGCCGAAGGTCGCGTCGGTGGCGATCACCGGCACGCCCTGTTGCTTCGCCTGCTTGAGGATCGGCACGGTCGCCTTCGGGTCGAGGGGGTAGAAGATGATCACGTTCACGTGCTGCGCGAGGAGCTGCTGCATGTTCGTGACCTGCTGGTCCGGGCTCAGCTTGTCGTCGAGCGTGATCACCTTGCAGCCGAGCGCCTTGCCCTCGGCCACGACACCCTTCTGCCAGAAGCCCAGCGTCTCGTTGGCCGCGATGGGGTTCTGGAAGCCGATCGTGCACGTCGTCCCGGCCTTCTTCGTCGGAGCTGTGTACGCCGTCGGCAGCTTCGCCTCGGGTCCGGTGTAGCCGGCGGGAACCGGCACACCCTGGTGCGCGGCGGTCGACGCGGAGACGCCGATGCCGAGCACGACGGCGGCGATCGCTCCGAGGACGACACTTCGAGTCCTTCTGGTCACCTTGCCTCCTTCAGGGGCACGCGGGGATCGGGATGCCGCCGGCGGCCGTCGTGGAGAACGGGCGTCGGCACGGAAGCATCCACCGGACGATGGGACCACAGGATCTGATCAAAAATCAAGTCCTACTCTCGTTGGACATTTGCTAGCGGTCCTGCGCTCGCTCACGGGCGTAGGCCGAATAGAAGCACCGGGCGCCGAACGTGATCCATTCCGGCTGGTCCCAATCGGGATGGAGATCGCGCATCGACCGGTCGAGCGCCTCGGCGGTCTCGTCCTCGGACGCTCCGTCGTCCGCCAGCCGCCGGGTCTCGGAGCGGAGCAGCTCGATGTACTCGCGCGCCGCGGCGATCACGCCCGCGTCGCCGATCTCGCCGTGCCCGGGCACCACGATCGCGGGGTCGAGCCGTTCGAGCTCCTCGAGCACCGCGATCCAGCGATCGCCGTCGACGTCCGTGTCGTCGGGCGGGAACCAGGGAAAGATCGCGAAGCAGCGGCTCTCGACGAGATCGCCGGTGAAGAGGATCCGCTGCTCTCGCAGGAAGACGACCTCGTCGGCCTGCGTGTGCGCGAGGCCCCACGTGCGCAGCTCTGCGGTGCGGCCGCCGAGGTCGAGGTCGGCGGCGCCGTCGTAGACCACGTGCGGTTCGACGAGGCTGACACCCTCGAGCTGCTCGGCGACCGCGTCGCCGAAGGTCTTGAACATCTCCAGGTATGGCACGCCCTTCTGCCGCAGCTCGTCGAGCTGCCCTCGGTTGTAGACGATCGTCGCGCCGGGCTCGAACGCCTGCGCGCCGTAGCCGTGCTCGGGATGGAAGTGGGTGATCGTGAGGAACAGCGGCCGGCCGGCCGCAAGCTCGTCCGCGTGACGGCGGACGACCGCTCCGTTGCGCGGCCCCATGCCGCTGTCGACGACGAGCGCCGCGCGCGAACCGAGGACGATGCCGATGTTCGGCACGAGCGGGACGCGGCCGTCGGGGATGACGTAGACGCCGTCCGCGATCTCCGTCGGCGCGTTCGTGACCATGGGTGGGGGCGGGCTCTGCGCCTCGACCTCGGACATGCCTTTCTCCTCGTCTCGTTTGGGGGGCCTCGATGCTATGTGATAGACGAATGGGCATGGACGAGCGCTACGAACGCGGGCTGGACGCCTACGCGAGCCAGTTCGGCATCCCGCGCGAGGAGGTCCCGGCGTGGTTCGCCGAGCGCATGGGCGAGCGCTTCGGCACCGAGGCGGTCAACGCCGCTGCGGGCGCCTGGGTGGATGACTGCCTCAGTCTCCGCGACCGCAGTCTGATCGTCGTCGCGGCGCTCGTCACACAGGGCGGCCTCGACGCGCGGCTGCGCGGGCACGTGCGCTGGGCAATCGAGCACGGCTCGAGCCGCGAGGAGCTCGAGGCGCTCGTGACGCTGCTCGCGGTGTACGTCGGCTTTCCGCGCGCGTCCGCCGGGATGGAGATCGTGCGGGAAGAGCTGGCGCGTCTCGAAGCCGAAGCCGGATGAGGATCTGCTCGCCGGGAGGCCGCCGGCATCGAACTCGTCAGGCGTCCGGCTTGACGATCACCTTTCCGATCACCCGTCCCTGATCCATCAGCTCGTGCGCCTCGCCGAGTCGCTCGAGCGGCAGCACGGCCCCGATCAGCGGCGAGAACCGGCCCGCGCTGAGCTGCCGGGCGGCGTCGATCGCGTCGGCCATCGTGCCGAGCCGCGAGCCGAGAATGCGCAGTTGCTTCACGAACATGTACGTCACGTTCATGTGCGCGTCGTCGCCGCTCGTCGCTCCGGCGCTGACGATCGTGCCGCCGGGAGCGCACAGCTCGAGCGACCGCTCCCACGTCGCCTGCCCGATGTGCTCGAAGACGATGGTCGCGCCCTCGCCCTCCGTCAGTTCGAGGACGCGCTGGACGAGATCGTCCGCATGGTGGTCGAGCGTGTGGTCGGCGCGGCTGCGGCGCAGCACCTCACGCTTCTCCTCGCTGCCCGCGCTCGCGATCACCGTCGCGCCTGCGAGCTTCGCGATCTCGATCGCTGCGCTACCGAGCCCGCTCGTGCCCGCCCACACGAAGACGGTGTCGGCCGCGGAGACCTCTGCCTTGCCGACGAGCATCTGCCAGGCGGTGATGTACGTGTTCGGGAACGCTGCGACGTGCTCGTCGGGCACCGAAGGATCGACGCGTACCGCGAACCGCGCCGGCACGACGAACAGCTCGGCGTACGTCCCGTTGTAGACGCTGAACCGGGGGCAGTGCTGGAACCGGCCGCGCCGGCAATACGCACAGCGCCCGCACTCCATGTACGGGTTCGCGGTGACGCGGTCACCCGGCCGGAACCCCTCGACGTCGTCACCGGCGTCGACGACGTCACCGCAGACGTCGATGCCGAGGATCGCCGGAAGGTCGACCTGGTACGCGGGATGCGGGTGCCCGCGGCGCATCCAGATGTCGCGATGGTTGACCGACGTCGCGCGCAGCCGCACGAGCAGCTCGCCGGGCCCGGGCGTCGGCTCGGGGATCTCGTCGACCTGGAGGACCTCGGGCCCGCCGTGGGCGTGGATCCGGACGGCGCGCACGTCAGGGCAGCGAGACGACGAGCTCGATTTCGATGAGCAGCTCGGGCAGCGCGAGGCCCGTCACGCCTGCGATCACCTGCGCCGGCGGCTCGGCTCCGCCCATGCCGTCGGCCATCGCGCGGCCGATCGTCTCGTACTCCGATGGCTTCGTGGTGTAGACGGTCGCGTGCACGACGTCATCCCACCCCGCTGCGAGCTCCGCGAGCGCGTGGTTGAGGTTCGTCATCACCTGCCGCGTCTGCGCCTCGAGGTCGTCGAGGCCGACGATGTTGAAGTCCTTGTCGATCGCGGCCTGTCCCGCGACGAACGCGAGCCGCGAGCCGGTTGCGAGCGCGATGTGGCTGTAGCCGGGCGGCGGATGGATCTGAGCGGGATTCAGGATCTGGCGCGGCACGTTGCCTCCTCAGGCTCGTTGACCCGGTGAGCACGGATCCAATCATCTCCAGCCAGTCACCGCTCCTTGTGCCGGCCCGGCCGCGCAGGCAGAGTCCAGCGCGATGAAGGTGGCCATCGTCGGTGCGGGTGTCGGGGGTCTCACGGCCGCGATCGCACTCGCGCGCCACGGGATCGAGTTCGAGGTCTTCGAGCAGGCGCCCGCGATCGCGCAGGTCGGCGCGTCGCTGCAGCTCGGTCCGAACGCCCTCCGACTGCTGGACGAGCTCGACCTCCTGCCGCAGCTCCGAGCCATTGGCGTTCGGCCCGACGCAGTCGACCTCGTCCGCTGGCACGACGGCTCGCTCCTTCACCGCACCGTGCTCGGCGCGGCGATGGAAGACTATTTCGGCGCGCCCCAGCTCGACTTCTTCCGGCCCGACCTGCACCGCGTCCTCGTCGAGGCGCTCCCGCCGGACACGTTGCGCCTCGGCACCCGGGTAGAGGCGGTCGAGCAGGGCACGGGCTCCGTCTCGGTCGTGCTCGAGGACGGGACGCGCGTGCACGCGGACGCGGCGGTCGCTGCGGACGGAATCCGCTCGTCCCTGCGGCAGCAGCTCGCCGGGGCCGACGCCCCGGTGTTCTCCGGGACGGTCGTCTACCGGGGCGTCGCGCGGCGAGACGAGATCGCCCAGCTGCATCCCGAGCACGTCAACTACTACTGGCTCGGCCCGTACAGGCACGGCGTCTCGTACTGGATCTCAGGCGGGGAGCTGCTCGCGGTGAACTGCGCCGTGCAGCGGGCCGACTGGTCGCAGGAGTCGTGGACGCTCGAGGCGCCCGTCGACGAGGCGATCCGCTACTTCGACGGCTGGCATCTCCCGCTGCTCGAGCGGATGCGCCGGTGCGGCACGCTGCTCCGCGGCGCGGTGTTCGTCCGCCGTCCGCTCGCGCACTGGACGTTCGGGCACGTGACGCTGCTCGGCGATGCGGCTCACGCCATGGAGCCGTTCCAGGCCCAGGGCGCCGCGCAGGCGGTGGAGGATGCGTTCGTGCTCGGCGAGTGCCTCGCAGCGGCGCGCGGGGATGTGCCGGGCGCCCTCGGGCGGTACGAGTCGATTCGGATGGCGCGAGCCGAGGAGCTCCAGGAGTCCTCGCACGCGGCGGCGAACGTGTTCTATCTCCCGGACGGCGACGAGCAGCGCGCACGGGACGCGAGCTACTCGACGCTGCACGAGAACCAGCCGTGGGGCCCGCGGCAGCGGATCTGGGAGTACGACGTCCGCGACGCTCTCGCCGGCAGCTCGGCCGGCCTGTAGGAGCCGGTCCGCGAACTTCGCCCGCCTTTCGGGCGGACAGCTCGTCGAGGCGCCGGTACGACGACACGCTCCAGGCGCTCGCCGACCTGGGCCTCGACGCCGCGACGGTCGCTCGCCGCGGGATCCCCGTGATGCGGATCGGGATGCTGTACCCACTGGAGCCCCAGGTCGACTTCCACTTGTGGTTCAGCATGTGTCCAGCGCCGGCGAGTGTGGCGGCGGGCCACGTCGCGTACGCGCAGTAGGTCAGAGACGGTCGAGAAACCGCTCGACCGCGGCTGCGAACTGCTCCGGAAGCTGGTCCGGCAGGGGGACCATGCCGCCTTCGATCTCCTCGACGTGCGCGTCAGGCAGGGCCGCGCGGAGACGAGCGAATGCGGGATACCCGTACGGGTCGGCGGTCGCGCCGATCAGCAGCACCGGGCACCGGATTCCCGGAACGGCAGCCGGCACGTCGTAGCGGGCGACGACGCGATGGCCGTCCGCAGCGAGCGAGCCCGCCTTGAGGGCGTCGACCGTGAAGCGCTCGAGCAGGTCGATGTCCCCGTCAGGGTAGAAGGCGGCGCGGGTACGCCACAGGTCGAGCAGATGCGAGCCGTCCGGCAAACGGTCGACGTCGTCGACGACGGCGCGGCCTGTCAAGTGGGCCGCGCGCACTTCCGCGTCGGCGAAGGGTGAAGACGAGAGCACGAGCGAGCGCACGCGCTCCGGCGCGCTCACCGCCAGTTCGACCGCGACGGCGGCTCCTGTGTGGTGCCCGACGAGGTCGGCACGCTCGACCGAGAGGGCGTCGAGCACTGCGAGCACGACGCCCGCCCAGGCTTCGATCGAGTCGCTGCCCGCGGGCAGCGGAGACGAGTCGCCGAAGCCGGCCGTATCCATGGCGACCGCGCGCCGGCGTCGGCCGAGCAGCGGCAGCACGTCACGGAACTCGTCCCACGAGCGAGGCGTCTGGTGCAGCAGCATGACGGTCTCGCCCTCGCCGGCCGACGCGTAGTGCACGGTTCCCTGCGGCACCTCCACGAAATGGCGCGTCACACGCGGCAGCACCGCGCGAACGTACCACGCGTCGCTCGTGAGCGTACGATGCGGCAACGATTTCCCGAGCAGTGTCGTGTCTGAGTGAGAGCGAGTCTCCGCACCCCCCAAGGCCTCGCCGTACCGCTTCCGATGGAAGAGCGGACGGTTCAGGGCGCGCTCGCGCGCGGTGCCGCCCGTTGGGGTGCGAGGCCGCTGCTTCGGTACGTCGGCGGGGAGCGTTCGTACGCCGAGATGCAGGACGCGGTGGCCCGCATGGCTGGGACGCTCCAGGTCGCAGGAGTCGGCCCGGGCGACCGCGTTCTCACTGTCGCCGGCAATCGCGTCGAGCTCTTGGAACTCTTCCTCGCGTGCGGCTGGCTCGGCGCCGTGTTCGTGCCGATCAACACCGCGAGCAGGGGGCCGCAGCTCCGACACATGCTCGGGAACGCCGACCCGCTGCTGCTGATCGGCGAGCCCGAGCAGTTCGAGCATCTGCGCGCGGTCGCGCCCGACCTCGTGGCGCTCGAGCGGGTCTGGTGCCTCGACGCGTGCGTGGACGGCGAGCTCTTCGGCTGTCCGATCGAGCCGATGCCCGGTCCGGCAGATCCCGTCGAGCCGCATCCGGTGGGGCCGGGCGACACGCTGGCGATCCTCTTCACCTCCGGCACGACAGGCCCTTCGAAGGGCGTCGAGTGTCCGCACTCGCAGTTCTACTGGTGGGGCATCCTCACCGGGCGCTACCTCGAGATCTCCGCCGACGACACCCTCTACGTCGTGCTGCCGATGTTCCACACGAACGCGCTCAACGCCTTCTGGCAGGCGATGCTCGCCGGGGCGACCTACGCGTTCGGCCGGCGCTTCTCCGCCTCGCGGTTCTGGCAGGAGATTCGCGACGCGGAGGCGACGGTGACCTTTCTGCTGGGGTCGATGGTGCACATCCTGCTCAAGGCCGAGCCCGGCCCGAATGACGGTGACCACCGCGTGCGGGCGGCGCTCTCGCCGGGAACGAGCGTCGACGCGCTCGAAGCGTTCACCGAGCGCTTCGGCGTCGCCCGGCTGGTCGACGGCTACGCCTCGACGGAGACGAACTTCGCCTTCTCGAACCACGAGGGAGCCTTCGTGCCCGCCTGCATGGGCCGCGCCGTCCCCGAGTTCGACTGCAAGGTCGTGGACGAGCACGACGAGGAGGTGCCGCGCGGCGTCCCCGGCGAGCTCGTGCTCAGGCCGCAGGAGCCCTACAGCATCGCCACCGGCTACTTCCGGATGGCCGACAAGACCGTCGAGGCGTGGCGGAACCTCTGGTTCCACACCGGTGACCAGGTCGTCTGCGACGACGACGGCGTCTTCCGCTTCCTCGATCGGCTCAAGGACTCGATCCGCCGCCGGGGCGAGAACATCTCCTCGGTCGAGGTCGAGGACGTCCTCCAGTCGTACCCGGGGGTGGCGACCGTCGCCGTCGTGCCGGTCCCGTCGGAGCTCGGCGAGGACGAGGTGATGGCGTTCCTGACGCTGCGCCCCGGGGCCGACGCGGATCCGGTCGCGCTCGTCCGCTACTGCGAGAGCCGGCTCGCGTACTTCGCGATTCCGCGCTTCGTCGAGTTCGTGCCCGAGCTGCCGACGACCGAGACCGGCAAGATCCGCAAGGTCGTGCTTCGCGACCGCGGCGTCGGCCCGGCGACCTGGGACCGCGAGCAGTCGGGCGTCGAGCTGAAACGCTGACCGGCGTCATCGACGAAGCCGTGACGGATCCCTCAACCGACCGGGCGGAGGCGAACGCGTTCCCTCGACCCGCCGGCATCCTGGATCCTCAATTCCAGCAGATCGCGCGCGTGGCCAAGCAATCGTGCCTCATGTCACGGGCTCTGAAGACGGTGTCGATCGAGCTCGAGGCGCGGCTCGATTCCTCGCTTGTGGACGACGCGTGACGACCGGGTGAGTGCGCGGCTACGGTAGCCCGACATACCCATGATCTCGAGACCAGCCAACCACTTGACCGGCCGCTCGGGGATCCGGGAGATGATGGACCTCGCGGCGACGCTCGAGGACGTCATCCACCTCGAGATCGGCGAGCCGGACTTCCCGACCCCGCCGCACATCGTCGAGGCGGTGCAGAAGGCGTTGTGCGACGGCAACGTCAAGTACACGCTGTCGCGCGGAGACGCTTCGCTTCGCGCCCTGATCGCCGAGAAGCTTCGCCGGCGGAACGGGATCGACGCGCAGCCCGACCGGATCGTCGTGACGCCCGGCGGCACGAGCGCCGTGTTCGCGGCGCTGATGGCGACGATCGAGAACGGGGACGGTGTGCTCATTCCCGATCCGGGCTGGCCGACGTTCGAGATGGCGACGCTCTTCGCCCGCGGGCGACCGATTCGCTACCGCCTCTCGCCCGAGTCCGGCTTTCAGCCCGACCTCGAGGAGCTCGAGCTGCTCGCGCGCGACGCGCGCGTCCTCGTGCTCAACAGCCCCGCGAATCCCACCGGCGCCGTGTTGCCACGCGCCACCATCGAGCGCATCCTCGAGCTCGCCGCGCGGCACGACCTCGTGATCCTCAGCGACGAGATCTACGAGCAGATCGTGTTCGAGGGGGAGACGTTCAGCCCCGCATCGCTCGACACGGACGGCCGCGTGATCAGTGTCTTCAGCTTTTCCAAGGACTACGCGATGACCGGCTGGCGGATCGGCTACCTGCACGCCTCGGTCGAGATCGTCGAGTCGGTCGTGCGGATCCAGGAGGCCACGATCGCGTGCCCGTCGTGGCCCGGGCAACGCGCTGCCGAGGCCGCGCTCACGGGCCCGCAGGACGCGGTCGCCTCGATGTGCGCGGAATACCACGCGCGGCGAGACCTGGCGGCCGACCGGCTCGAGCGTCACGGGCTGCTCGCGGGGCGTCCCGCAGGGGCGTTCTACATCCTTGCCCGGGTCGGCGAGCCGCAGATCGACACGTTCGAGTTCAGCCGCCGCCTGCTCACGGAGGAACACGTCGCCGTCGCCCCGGGCCAGACCTTCGGCCCGGGCGGAGCCGGCCTCGTCAGGCTCTCGCTCGCATCTCAGGCCGAGGTCGCGGCCGCCGGCATCGACCGTCTCGCCCGATTCGTGTCGTCGAAGCCGTAGAGATCTACTTCGTCGTCGCCGCCACGTACTTGCCGTTCTTGATCTGGAAGAGGAAGAAGACGGCGTAGCGGTTGTTGCCGTTCTTCGCGAATGCGAGCGGCGTGCCGAGGATCGTGTGCGCGAAGTGCGTCTTCCGAATGGCGGTGAGCACGCTCGTACGCGTCGGGCGGTGGCCCGTCGAGCAGACGCTCAACATCGCGCTCATCACGACCTGCCCCGCGACATAGGCCGGCGGCCCGTAGGTGCCGAAGCCGGTGCCGTACAGGGTCTCGTACGCCTTGATCGCCGACTGTGCTTCCTTGTTGAAGCGGACGTCCGGCGCGAACGAGGAGACATAGGCGCCTTCCGGGGTGAACTGCGTCGGCGAGTAGAGGCCGTTCGCACCGACGATCGTCACGTGCTTGCCCTGCGCCGTCGCCTGCTGGCCGAAGAGCTGGCCCTGCGAGGCGGTCTGCCAGGACAGCAGCACGGCGTTGGTCTGGTTGTCGATGCGCCCGATCAGCGAGGAGAAGTCGGTCGCAGCCTGGCTCACGGATTCCCGGTCGACCTGAATGCCCTTCGCCTCGAGCTTCTTCGCGACCGCGTTGGCCAGCTCGGTCTTGTCCGGTGACTGGTCGTCGACGACCATCACCTTCTTCGCCTGCAGCTTGCGCGAGAGCAGCAGATACAGCATCGGCGCCTGGGAGTCGTTGTTCGCGTTGACGCGGAAGAAGGTGGGGTTCGCGCCGTCGGAGAGGCGCCCGTCGGTTGCGGACTCCGACACCATCGCCAGATCGCTCTTGGCGAAGATCGGGGAGGCCACCTTGACCACCTGGCTCCCCGCCGGGCCGACGACGGCGAGAATCGCCGGATTGCTCTCGAAGCTCTGCGCGACCGTCGAGCCCTGTGCGGCGTTCAACTGGTCGTCACCCTGGACCAGCTTGAAGGTCGTGTGGTGCAGCTTGTTGAACTGCGACAGCGACAGCAGATCCCAGTCCAGCTGTTCCTGACCGAGCACGGCGGAGGCGCCGGTCAGCGGGCCCATGTGGCCGTACTGAAGGCCGTTGCACGAGGCCGGAAGCTTCGACACGTGCCGGCCGGCAGCCGAGGCGCTGGCGACTGAGAGAGCGGCGGCCGCGAGCGCCACCAGGGTGACTACCGCACATTTCCCGGGCGAGAGCTTCATCGCGACTCCTCCTCGTTGACGTGCGGTTGAGTCTCGACCCTACGGTGGCGGCGGAGCATCGTCAAGCGAGCGCCACGCGTGCTCCACGGCGGCGGCGAGGAAGCCGAGGTCGCTGCCGACGAGGACGAGGCCGACTCCACGGGCTAGCCACCCGGCGCCGCCTTCGACGTCGGCGGCGAAGACGCCCGTCGCCTTCCCCGCTGCCGCTGCGCGGTCCAGCACGTCCTCGACCACCGGCCGGAGGCGCGGATCGGCGAGGCCGCCGGCGAGCCCGAGCGACACCGAGAGATCGCCTGGGCCGACGAAGATCAGGTCGACGCCGTCGATGCCGAGGATCTCGTCGAGTACGTCGAGGGCCGCGCGCGTCTCGATCTGGACGGCCACCAGCGTCTCCTCGTCGGCGCGCGCGAGCGACTCGGCGATTCGGCGCCCGTAACCGGAGGCGCGGCCGGGGCCCATGCCCCGTTCACCGGCCGGCGGGTAGCGCGCGAAGCGGACCGCGGCTTCGGCCGCGGCGGCCGAGCCGACGCGCGGCACGAGCACCCCCGCGGCTCCCGCGTCGAGCGCGGCCGCGATGTGGTGCGCCGTTCCGTCTGCGACGCGCACGATCGCGGGGACGCCGCCGAGCGCCGCACCGCCGACGAGCGCGTGCACCGTCTCGGGACCCATCGCGCTGTGCTCCTGGTCGACGCAGAGGACGTCGACGCCGAGCGCGCCGAGCAGCTCCGTGACGACCGGATGCGGTGTCTGGACGAACAGGCCCGCAACCCGGCCGCCGTCGAGGAGTCGCCGGCGCAGCGAGGTCAAGCCGGCCTCTGCACGTCCGGCAACACCTTGCCGGGATTGAGGATGCCGAGCGGGTCGAAGAGCTGCTTCAGGCCGCGGTACAGCGGCACGAGGTCGCCGTGCTCGCGGGCGAGGTGGGCGCGCTTGCCGAGCCCGATCCCGTGCTCGCCGGTACACGTGCCGCCGCGCGCGAGCGCGTCCGAGACGACGATCTCGTCCAGCCGCCGCAGCCGTTCCAGCTCCGCATCGTCGTTCGCGTCGACCATGAACACGACGTGGAAGTTACCGTCTCCGACGTGGCCGGCGATGCCCGCCGCGAGGCCGAGCTCGTCGATCGCCGCGCGTGCGTGCGCGATCGCGGCCGGCAGCTCCGAGATGGGCACGCAGACGTCGGTGCTCCGGGGCTGCTTCCCCGGCGCCGTGGCCATCACTGCGAACGCGGCGTCGTGCCGAACCGCCCAGAGGCGGCGGCGGGCGGCCTCGGTCCGCTCCACCGAGAGGTCGAGCACGCCGTGCTCGCGCGCGACCTCGACGACGGCGTCGAGATCGGCTTCGACGGTCGCCGCCGGGCCCGTTACCTCGACGAGTAGCGTCGGCGCCTCGATCAGGCCCGCGTCGCTGTACCGGTTCACCGCCGCGACATTCCACGCGTCGAGCAGCTCCGCACGTGTCAACGAGACTCCGCCCGCGACGAGTGAGACCGCGGTCGCGCAGGCCGCGTCGACGTCGGGAAAGACGGCACGTATCGCGGCGCCTGCCTCGTCGACCGGGTACAGGCGAACCGTCAGCTCGGTGATCACCCCGAGCGTCCCTTCCGAGCCGACGAGCAGCCCGGTCAGGTCATAGCCGGCGGACGACTTGCTTGCGCGCGTGCCGGTACGGACCGTGCCGCCGTCCGCCAGCACGACCTCCAGCGCGAGCACGTTGCATCGCATGCCGCCGTAGCGGACGGTCGTCGTACCGCTCGCGTTCGTCGCCGCCATGCCGCCGAGCGTCGCGTCTGCGCCGGGGTCGACCGGGAACTGCAGCCCGTGCGCCCGCGCTGCCACGTCGAGCTGCTGTCGCGTCACACCGGCCTGGACGGTGGCGGTGAGGTCGTTCGGGCGGAGCGCGACGATCCGGTCGAGACCCGAGAGGTCGAGGCTGATACCGCCGTGGATCGGGATCACGTGCCCTTCGAGGCTCGTTCCGGCGCCGAATGCGACGACAGGTAGGTGCAGCTCGGCTGCGAGAACGACGACGCGCGCCACCTCGCGTGCACTCGCGGCGAACACGACCACGTCCGGCCGGTGCGGGCGGTGGACGCTGAAGTCTGTCCCGTGCCGATCGAGCTCCGACTCCGAGAGAGTGATGCTGCCGCCGTCGACCAGCGCGGCGGAGAGCAGTTCGGCGAGGACGGCCGGAGCTGCGGCAGGACCGCACCGACGTCGCTGGCGCACAAGAGGCCTTCTATCACACTCGACGAGCGATCCGTGCGTTCCCGGCCGACGATCCTGCGCGCGGTTCCGATCCGGTCGGAGCTCTCGTATAGTCACCAGGGATGCTGCCGGGAGACGGGCCGGAGGAACGCGAGGCGGCCGTGGCCGCGCCGAACGGTCCGGCGCTCGCGGTCGAAGGTGTCTCGAAGTCGTTCGGCGCCGTGCGAGCCGTCTCGGACGTCTCTTTCGAGGTCGAGCCGGGCTCCTTCACCTGCCTGATCGGCCCCAACGGTGCCGGGAAGTCCACGCTTCTCCACTGCGTCTCCGGCTTCTTGCGTCACGATTCCGGGCGGGTCGTGCTCGAGGGGGAGGACGTCTCGCCGTGGCCGGCGCACCAGCGCGCCCGTGCGGGGCTCGCGACCGTC
>DATCOE010000203.1:0-7895 GCA_036564885.1 Gaiellaceae bacterium
CTCGATCTCCGTCGCCATGTCGGCGATCATGAAGTTGACGCCCTGGTGCATCGCGATCGGCACGTCGAAGGTGACGCGCTCCTTCGCGTATGCGACCGAGTGCTCGTACGCCGCCTGCGCGACGCCCACCGCGCCGATCGCGGTGCCGGGCCGCGTGAAGTCGAGCGTCGCCATCGCGATCTTGAACCCGTCTCCGTCTTCGCCGAGGCGGTTCTCGGCGGGGATGCGCACATCCTGGAGCGCGAACGCCGAGGTGTCGGTGGAGCGTTGCCCCATCTTGTCGAGGTGCCCCTCGATCGCGACGCCGGGGGTGTCCATCGGGACGATGAACGCCGACATGCCCTTCGCGCCGCCGCGTAGGTCGGTCTTCGCGAAAACGATCGTCCATGCCGCGTAGCCCGCGTTCGTGATGAAGGTCTTCGAGCCGTTCAGGACGTACTCGTCGCCCTCGCGCACGGCGGTCGTCTTGAGCGAGGCGACATCCGAGCCGGCGCCGGGCTCCGAGAGCCCGAACGAGCAGAGGATCGGCTCCTCGATCAACGGGCGGAGCCACTTCGCCTTCTGCTCCTCGCTTCCGAAGAGGACGACGGGGCCGGCGCCGAGACCGTTGGCCGAGATCGACGTGCCGATGCCGGAGCAGCCCCAGTAGAGCTCCTCGCCGACGAGCATCCCGTCGAAGCAGCTGAGCCCGAGTCCGCCGTGCTCCTCGGGGACGTGGAGGTTCATCAGCCCGACCTCGTGCGCCTTCGCGATCACGTCGGCCGGGTGCTGCATCTTCTCGTCGTAGGCGTGCTCCTTCGGCCGGATCTCCTTGGCCGCGAAGTCGCGCGCGAGCTCGCGCAGCGCCTTCTGCTCGTCCGTCAGCGCGAAGGAGACCCCCGTCGCGGTGCCCTGCTCGATCGTCGCCATGTCTCCCTCTTCGCGTCGATTGACTGGTCAGTCAAGTTTAGCGAGCCCTTTGAAACAGTCAAATCGAGGCTCCAGCGAGCCCTCAGGCGGGCGCCGCGGCGGTCTCTGCGGCTGGCACCTCGCGCCGGCTGAGCGCGACCGCGCCGACGAGCACGAGCAAGAAGGCCGCGACCCGGGCGGCACCGCGCCAGCCACCGGGCAGGCTCTCGCCGAAGAGCACCGTGCCCGCCACGATCGGCAGCGCGTTCGTCCAGAGCACGGCGAGGCCGGCCGTCGCGAGACGTCCACCGCGCTGGAAGGCGAGCTGCATGCACGCGAACGCCGCGCCGTGGCAGGCGAGGAGAGCAGGGACGAAGAAGAGCCTGGCGCCGCCCGCGAGCGCCGCTTTCGTGCCGACATCGCCCGCGGCGTACATGATGCCGGCGGCCGTGCCGAGCCCTGCCCCGGGCGGCAGCAGCCCCGCCGTCGCGCCGGCGGCGCCGGCAGATGCGAGCATCCAGACGATCACCTCCAGGCTGTTGCCGTGCGTGGAAGCCGGATGCGAGCCGAGCGAGAGACCGAGCAGCAGCAACCCGCCGAGGGCGGCGGCGACTCCGATGCGCTCCGCCCGCGTCAGACGAGGGCCGCCGACTGCGAGCACCGCGATACCGCCGGCCGACGCGGCCTGGACGAGCGAGAGGGGCGCGATCGCGAGTGCGGCGACGTACAGCACCCAACCGGCGATGCCGGCGACGAACCCCAGCGCCCACCGTCCACTGCGGAAGAGCAGCAGGAGCGAATGGAGCGGGCGGCGCAGGGTGAGCGGTGGAAGTGCCGACGCCGACGCGTGCTGCAGCGCATACCCCCCGTTGATCGCAGCGGAGGAAGCAAGGCCGAGCAGGAGGCCGAGCGCGATCATTGGAACGGAAGGTAGGACTCGACGGCAAGCGCGGCGATCCCGATGCGAGGCAGATCGCGCCGGCGTTCGTACACAAGGAAGCGCGGCTCCCACGCGGGCGCGAACTTGCCGTTGAAGAGCAGCAGATTGTCGAGCTGGAACCAGCCCTTCAAACGCCGCAAAGCGACGGCGGCGGCGCGCTGTCCCGGCCCAAGCTGCGCGCCCGGCGCAAGCAGCGCGGCGAACGGTGCAAAGTTGAGCGAGACGCGCGCGATCCCCTCTGCTCGGGCCCACTCGATCGATTCGCAGATCAGCCATTCCGTGAACCCGTTCGGCACACCCGGCAAGCGGGGCATCGTCGAGAGCGAAAGCGCGGAGCCGGCTTTCGAGACGCCGAAGTGAAGGAAGCCCTGCGCGCAACCGTCGGGATCGAACCCGACGACGAACACCATGTCGTCGTCGCCCGAGCGGAAGAGCGTATCCATGGCCATCACCCAACCACGTTCGGGTGCGGTTCCGCGCCAGACCCGCGCGACCTCCTCCATCTGCGTGCGAAGCGCGACGTCGAGATCGCCGGACCGGAGCACCCGCACGACGAAACCCGCGCGTTGAAGACGGTGTACGGACTGGCGAACCTTGCGGATGGACCGGCCGTCGAGCGAGAACGCCTCGGCATCGACGACCGCCTCGTCACCGTGATACAGAGTGCGCAGGCCGAGAGAACGGTAGAGCCCTAGACGCTCCTCGGAGACTCCCAGAACCGCGACACGCCAGCCACGCTCGTGCGCAAAGTCGAGAAAGGCGTGCACAAGGAGAGGGGACATAGCCGCAGGGCCGATCGGATCGCCGGCGACGATCGCGATCCCGCCCGCGACGCGGTATGCGAGAAACGCGGACCGATCAGGTGAGAAGAAGTACGACTTGTCGGCGCGCAGCGCGAACGGTGCGAGCGTATCGGTGCCCCACGTCGTCACGAGGCTCTGCGCGAGCTCGTGCTCTCCGTGCTCATGTCGCAGGCGGTATCGCCACGGCGCAAGCCACTCGACGAGCACGAACGCCGCCGACCCGAATCCGAGCAGGAAGATGGAGATCGGGAGCCAGTTCCCGATCGGTCCGGTCAGATGATCCTCACCGCGAAAGCTGAGCCCCGCGAGCGCGCGCCCGACCACCTCGAGCGAGAACAAGAGCGTGAAAGACGTATCCGCCATGACGCGGTTGATCCACAGTGTCCCGACCCCGTAGATCGTCACACCGGCCGCAAGCAGGCAGGCGTGCACGAGAACGCGTGGGCGCGCCGACGGATCGCCGCGCATCAGGAACGAGCCTCTGCGTGCGAGCAGCGCAACGACGGCGATGCCGGTCACGATCGCGCCGTCGTCGAAACGACGCTCGATGTGCAGAACGAGCAGCGCAGCAAGCACGACGACGGCGATCTGCCACGCGCGCTTGTTGCCGCGCGCGAGGCCTCGCGCGACCACCATGAGGGTCACAGCGAGAGGAGCGACGAGAGCCTTCGAGATGCCGTGCACGTGGGCTGGGTCGATCGCAGGTATGAGCGAGCTGCGGTGCTCCGGGAACACAGCATCGATGAGCCCGAGTGCGCCGACCCCGGCGACGAGCCAGGCCAGCGCATTCCGCGAGCGGTGAGCCGCCGTTGTACGGGACCGTCCCAGGGTCGCGCCCGCGATGCCCGCGAACACGGCCGGGAGCGCCACCGCCGGCTGGGTCGCCGCTGCGTGGAACGCTTCGTGCGCAGAGATCTGCCTGACGACGAGAATCGAGACGCCGTTCAGCGCGTAGTGCCAGCCCGCGACGCCCGTGGCGAGCAGCAGGCCTGCCGTAAGGCGCTCGAGGCCGACCCACCGGGCGAGCAGACCGAGCAGAACGGCCGCCGCGAGCCAGACACCGGAGAACAGGAGCAGCGGAACGCCGGCCTCATGCGGGAGCTCGTCGAGAGCGAGCGCATCTCGCACGACCGGTCCTGGGAGGGTGACCGCGGAGCGCGCCAAATAGAGCCAGCCTGGCGCCGCGACGAGCACCCCGAGCGCCAGCGCGAGCGCAGCGACCGCACGGATCGTCCTAGCCACGAGCAAGCCCCGTCGCGGCCGCGAGATACGCCGCGCGTGCGGAGTCTCGCCAGATGGCCCAGTTGTGGCCACCGTAGACCTCAAAGTAATGATGCGCGATGCGCTGCGCTTCAAGCTCGCGTGCGAACGCGGCGTTCTGGTGACGGAACTTGTCCGTGGAGCCGGAGTAGAACCAGAAGTACGTCCCACGCGTGCGGAGCTCATGTGCGACGCGCGGCAGGAGAAGACGCGGATCGTTGGCTGCAAGTGCTTGAAGGTGCTTCCCGAAGATTGCAGGAATCGGGTCGGGCCGCTGATACCCCGACCAGCTCTCGACCATCGAGAACTCCCGCGGATTCTGCAGTGCGATGTTGATCGCGCCGTAGCCGCCTTCGGAAAGCCCTCCAATAGCGCGGCCGGCGGCACTCGCGATCGTGCGATAGCGCGCGTCGATAGCGCGCACGACGTCATGCGCGACGAAGTCGGCCCAGTGTTCGCCCTTACCGACGCCGTTGGCCCATTCCTTGTCGGAGAACGTGCCGGTCGAGCCGAACGGCATCACGAGGATCAGCGGCTCCGCTCGGTGCGTGCTCGTCATCAGGTCGTCGATGATCCCCATCTGAACGGTGTCGATAAAGGCAAGCGGCCGGCCCGGAAACCCGTGGAGGAGATAGAGGACCGGGTAGCGACGCCCCGGATGCTGCGCGTACCCGGACGGGAGGTAGACGTAGGTCTCCTGAGCCCGCCCTCCGAGTGCCGGGCTCCGCACGAGTATTCGCTCGAGCGTTCCCGGCTGCGTCACGCCCGCCGGCTCACGTGGAGGTGGAAAACCACGGAACCGGAGGAAGTTGTCAACGTAGCCGCGCGCGCCGAGGAGGCCGACGACGAGGAACGCAGCCAGCACGGCGGCCAATGCCGCCGACGCCGTAGCCGATCGACTCAGCCGCGCAGCGGTCATCTCAGAAACCGTATGCCCGGTACCCTGAAGCGAACCTTGCCGTCAACAGTCACACGCGCCGGCGCCGCTGTGCTGGCAGGCGCCGCGGCCCTCTCCGGCCTCGCCGTCGCGCGCGCCGGCCCCTCGCCGCGCCAGCAGGACAGCGCACTCCAATCACAGGCGATCGCGGGCAGCCTGCACTTCGTCGCCTACCTGCCCAACGGGTACGACCAGGGCACGACGCGCTATCCCGTCGTCTACCTCCTGCACGGACTACCCGCGACCGGAACGGGCTACCGCGGAGTCGGCTTCGTGGAGCAGGCCCTGGACGCCACG
This sequence comes from Gaiellaceae bacterium, assembly GCA_036564885.1. Classification (GTDB taxonomy): domain Bacteria; phylum Actinomycetota; class Thermoleophilia; order Gaiellales; family Gaiellaceae; genus Palsa-739. The sequence goes on from DATCOE010000203.1 coordinate 5,126, forward strand.
GGCAGCCCGGCGATCCTCGTCGCACCCCAGGGCTCGACGGACAGCAAGACCGACCCGGAGTACCTCGACCAGGGGCCGGGCAACCGCTGGGATACCGCGATCACACGCGAGCTCGTGCACGTCGTCGACGCTCGCTTTCGCACGATCCGGTCGCGCGCCGGACGTGCGCTCGTCGGCGTGTCGGCCGGCGGCTACGGCGCAATGCATCTCGCGCTGAGCCACCTCGGCCAGTTCGCCGCGGTCGAGTCGTGGAGCGGCTACTTCCACCCCACCGACCCGACCGGCACGAAGCCGCTCGACCTCGGCTCCAAGCTCGCGAACGCGCGGGCCGACGTGCACCGGCAGCTCCAGGCGGACAGCGCGCAGCTGAAGGCGCTGCCGACATTCATCGCGTTCTACGTCGGCCGCGACGACACCCGCTTCGCCGCCGAGAACCGGCAGCTGAACCTGGAGCTGTCGCGCGCGGGCATCCCGCACGTATTCCGGGTCTACGCCGGCGGGCACGACCAGAGTCTCTGGCAGCGATACGCAGCGCCCTGGCTCACCCTCGCGCTCAACCATCTCGCGCCGGCGAGCGGCTAGCGCCGTCAGTTCTCGCGTCCTCTACGATGAGGACGTGGCCACGACGGCGAAGGAGACGACGCTCGATCCGCGCGACTTCTTCGCGATCGACGCGCTGCTCGACGACGAGGAGCGCGCGATCCGCGACACGGTTCGCCAGTTCGTGCGGGACCGCATCGTTCCCGACGTCGGCGAGTGGTTCGAGCAGGGGATCCTGCCCGCCGAGCTCGTGAAGGAGATCGGCCAACTCGGGCTCTTCGGCATGCACCTCGAGGGATACGGGCTGCCCGGCGCGAGCGCCGTCGCCTACGGGCTTGCGTGCATGGAGCTCGAAGCGGGCGACTCGGGAATCCGGAGCCTCGTCTCGGTGCAGGGGTCGCTCGCGATGTTCGCGATCTGGCGCTGGGGCTCGGAGGAGCAAAAGCAGCGCTGGCTGCCACCGCTGCACGAGGGCGATGCGATCGGCTGCTTCGGGCTCACCGAGGCGGACGCGGGGTCCGACCCGGCGTCGATGCGCACGCACGCGAAGCGCGACGGCTCCGACTGGGTCCTCAACGGGTCGAAGATGTGGATCACGAACGGCACGGTGGCCGACGTCGCCGTCGTGTGGGCGCGCACCGACGAGGGGAAGATCAACGGCTTCCTCGTCGAGAAGGGCACGCAGGGGTTCGAGGCGCCCGAGATGAAGCACAAGCTCTCGCTGCGCGCGTCGATCACGTCGGAGCTCGTGCTCACGGACGTGCGCGTGCCCGAGGAGAACCGTTTTCCGGAGATCGACACGCTGCGCGGGCCGCTTTCCTGCCTCAACGAGGCGCGTTACGGAATCGTGTGGGGCGCCGTCGGCGCCGGCCGCGCGTCGTTCGAGGCGGCGCTCGACTACGCGAAGGAGCGCATGGTGTTCGGCAAGCCGCTCGCCGGCTATCAGCTCACGCAGCAGAAGCTCGCCGAGATGGCGCTCGAGATCAACCGCGCCACGCTCGCCGCGCTGCACATCGGGCGGATGAAGGACAACGGCACGCTGCGGCCGGAGCACGTGAGCATGGGCAAGATGGGCAACGTGCGCGGCGCGCTCGAGGTCTGTCGCACCGCGCGCACGATCCTCGGCGGCAACGGCATCACGCTCGAGTACCCGGTGATCCGCCACATGAACAACCTCGAGTCGGTGCTGACCTACGAGGGCACGCACGAGGTGCACACGCTCGTCGTCGGACAGGCCCTCACAGGAGAGAGCGCGTTCCGCTAGAGGCTTGATGTGAATTAGGTCCGCAGGGACCGGGGCCGGTACGAAGAAGGGCTTCCAGACCGTTGTCCTCCTCGAGATTGGAGCTCGAGATGACTGATCTGGAAGCCCTTGTCGTTGCAGCGTATGTGTTCGCCGACGAGTATCCGGTCCCTGCGAGGCCGGGCCCGCGTGTGAAGATCAGCGACGCGGAGTTGGTGGCGTTGGCGGTCTGTCAGGCGGCGATGGGGATCAGCTCGGATCGGCAGTTCCTCGGCCTGGTCGGCTTCCGGCTTCCCGGCTGGTTCCCCGACCTGCTCGGGCAGTCGCAGTACAACCGTCGCTTGCGCGGGTTGACGGGGTTGCTGACCGTGGTGCAGCAGCGGCTTGCGCGGCTACTTGACGCAGGCGGCGCTCGGATCGCTGACGGCACCTTGATCGGGGTCGCCAACTACGCCGGCTGCGCCTCAAAGAGCGAGTTCGCGGGTGTCGCTGCGTACGGCTACTGCGCCGCCAAGAGCGAATGGGTCTGGGGTGTCAGGCTGGTTATGCGAGCCGACCGGCGCGGACTCCCGCTCGGCTACACGCTTGTGCCCGCCAACGAGCACGAATACGAACCACTGCTCGATCTCGTCCAGGCCGGCGAGACCGTGATCGCCGATAAGGGTCTCTGGGGCCGCGCCTACAACCAGAAGATGGAGAGCACCGAGGTGCGGCTACTCACGCCCTCACGAGAACGGAACGGCCAAAACGCCGCACGCGAACACGCACTCGCCTCGCGTCGTCTGGTGATCGAGAGCGTCTTCGCGAACCTCAAACAACAAATGCGACTCGAGCAACACCTGGCAAAAACCCCGCGCGGACTCGCCCAACGGATCGCGCAACGACTGCTCGCGCTCACGCTCGGCATCCTCCTCAACACCCTGCACGGCCGACCCGCCCGCGCACTCGCCGCCTACGACGGCCGCTAATACGCATCAAGCCTCTAGA
>DATCOE010000204.1:0-34528 GCA_036564885.1 Gaiellaceae bacterium
TGCACGAAGGTCGAGGACGACGGCTCGAAGCTGACCGTCCACTACGGCGACGGCGAGACCGTCGAGGCCGACCTGATGCTCGTCGCGGTCGGGCGCGGGCCGCTCGTCGAAGGGCTCGGGCTCGAGGAGATCGGCGTCCAGCTCGACAAGGGCAAGGGCATCGCCGCCGACGAGCACCGGCGCACCAGCGTGCCGCACATCTACGCGGTCGGCGATTGCGCCGGCTACTGGCAGCTCGCGCACACGGCCTTCCGGGAGGGCGAGGTGGCTGCCGAGAACGCGTGCGGGCACGACGCGATCGTCGACAACCGCGCGGTGCCGCGGCCGATCTACACCGACCCCGAGATCGCGGGCGTCGGCCTCACCGAGGCGGAGGCACGCGAGCAGTACGGCGACGCCGTCGCCGTCGGCCAGTTCCCGTGGGTCGCGAACGCACGCGCGGTCATGCAGGACGAGAGCATCGGCTGGGTCAAGTCGATCCACGAGACGCGCTACGGCGAGCTGCTCGGCCTCGTGATGGTCGGGCCGCACGTGACCGACCTGATCGAGGTCGGTGTGGTCGCGATCGACGCGGAGGCGACGGTGGAGACGGTGGCCGACGGCATGGCGCCCCATCCGACGCTCTCCGAGGCGATCAAGGAGGCCGGGCTCGTCGCGCTCGGGCGGGCGATTCACGTACCGAACCGCAAGCCGCGCGCCAAGACCACCGCCTAGTCCGGCCCGGCGCCTCTGTCGTAGCCCACGAAAAGAGATCTCGACCGGCGCGCAAGTTTTCCGCCGCCGCGGGATCTCATATGGCAGGACGTGCCCTCGTCCCTATCCTCCGGGGCCATGCCGCCCGCGGGCCCCGGAGGAGAATCTTTCTTCCCGAAGGAGCCGCCCTGCCGCAGGGGCGGCTCCTGTTTCTTTGCGGGCGCCCGGCATCGGGTAGCGTGGGTGCGAGACCAAGGGAGGTCACATGGGCATCGTCAACAGGCGCAACGCCGTCGTCGGCTGGATCGTCCTCAAGCTCGGCAAGCGGGCTGCGAAGAAGAAGGCACAGGGCGCCGTGCCAGGCGCGCTCGCCGCAATCGCCGGGACGCTCTTCTTCTGGCGCAAGAAGCGCGACAGCACCGGCGAGTGACCGGCGGCCAGGTGACCGGCGACCTGTTCCGGCGCTCGATCACGGATCTCGTCCCATACGAGCCTGGCAAGCCGGTCGAGGAGGTCCAGCGGGAGCTCGGGCTCGACCGCGTCGTCAAGCTCGCGTCGAACGAGGGGCCGTTCCCGCCGTTCCCCGCCGCCCTCGACGCGATCGAGCGCGCGTCGCGCGATCTCAACCGCTATCCGGACGGCGGGGTCTACGCCCTGCGTTCGGCCCTCGCCGAGCGCCACGGCGTCGCGCTCGAGGAAGTCGTCGTCGCGGCGGGCGCCGACGGCGTGATCGACCTGCTCTCGCAGGCGACGCTCGACCCCGGCGACGATATCGTCTGCGGCTGGCCGTCGTTCCCGAGCTATGTGCTCGACGCGGCGAAGCTCGGCGCCGAGTCGAAGAAGGTCCCGCTCCGGTCACAGACGTACGACCTCGACGGACTCCTCGCGGCGATCGGGCCGCGGACCAAGCTCGTGTACGTCTGCCACCCGAACAACCCCACCGGGACGGGCAACGGCCGCGCCGAGCTCGACCGTTTCTTCGAGCAGGTGCCCGAGCACGTCCTCGTCGTGCTCGACCAGGCGTACTTCGAGTACATCGACGACCCCGACTACGCGGACGGCATCGAGGAGCATTTCAAGGCAGGCCGCCGCGTCGTCGTGCTGCGGACGTTCTCGAAGATCTTCGGGCTCGCCGGGCTGCGCGTCGGGTACGGCATCGCGCCGGCCGACGTCGTCACCGCGACGAGCAAGGTGCGGCGGGCGTTCGACGTCACGTCGACGGCCCAGGCGGCCGCGCTCGCAAGCATCGGTGACGACGCCGAGATCGTGAGGCGGCGCGACGCCAACGCCGTCGGGCGCGAGCAGCTCGAACGCGTCTTCCGCGAGCACGGCCTCGATCCGGTGGGGCCGGCGCTCGGCAACTTCCTCTTCGCCGAGGTGGTTGATGGGCGGGAGATCTTCGAGCAGCTCCTTCGGCAGGGCGTGATCGTCCGGCCGTGCGGCGGCTTCGGCGCCCCCGGGGCGATCCGCGTCTCGGTGGGCACCGCGGCAGAGAACGCGGTCTTCGCCGAGGCGCTCGGGCACGTTCTCTCGGGCGTCTCGTCTTGACCGAATAACCCTGTTACCCTGCGGCAGCAGTGCGCCGCCCTTCCGCGAGGCAGCTGGCGCCGCTGAGCGTCGCCGGTTTCCGTCTTCTCTTCCTGTCAACGCTCGGCTCGAGCATCGGGACCCTGCTCGCTGCGATCGCGCTCGCGATCGACGTCAAGGACCGCACGAACTCCGGGCTCTGGGTCGGCGCGGTGCTCATCGTCGAGTTCCTGCCGACGATCGTCGTGGGACTGACGCTGGGGCCGCTGCTCGACCGGCTGGAGCGGCGGTCGCTGATGGTCGGCGCCGACCTGCTTCGCGCGGCGGTCTTCTGCGCGCTGCCGTTCGCTTCGAGCGCGGCGAGCATTGTCGGCCTCGCGCTCGTCGCGGGGCTGGCGACGGGGTTCTTCCGGCCGGCGGTCTATGCGGGCGTTCCGAATCTCGTGCCGGAGAGTCAGTTGCCCGAGGCGAACGCGCTGCTCCAGACGGTCGAGAACGTCAGCTGGGCGATCGGCCCGGTGCTCGGCGGCATCCTCACCGCGGCGGCGGGACCGCACACCGCGTACTGGGTCAACGCCGTCTCGTTCCTCATCTCCGCGCTGCTCGTCGCGCGCATCCCGAAGCGGCTGCTGCAGAGCGAAACCGCGCTCACGCGCGGACACTGGCGTGACCTCGCCGACGGATTCGTCGCCGTGCTCCGCTCGCGCCCGCTGCTCGCAGTGCTCGTCGGCTGGGGCATCGCCTCGCTCGGAATCGGCGCCATCAGCCTCAGCGAGGTATTCATGGCGAAGAACACGCTGCACGCAGGCGACTTCGGCTACGGCCTCCTGTATGGCGGCATCGGCACGGGCCTCGTGCTCGGCAGCTGGTGGAGCAGCCATATCGTCGAGCGGATCGGCACGACGCGCGCCTACGCGGGTGCGCTCTTCGTCATGGCGATCGGCTTCGGTGCAGGAGCGGCGGCCCCCAACGTCTGGGTGGCGGCGGCGTGCTGTCTGGTCGGCGGCGTCGGCGACGGCGTGGCGATCGTCTGCAACGCGCTGCTCGTGCAGCGCGGCGCAGTCGATCGCGTGCGCGGGCGCACGCTGACGCTCGTGATGAGCGTGACTTACGCCTTGAACGGGGCCGGCACCGTGATCGCCGGCGCGCTGGTGCACATCACCGGCTCGCGCTGGATCTGGGCGGGAGGCGCCGTCTCGTTCGTGCTGGGCGCGGTCGCCGCGTTCGGGCTTGCGCGCGAGGGACGCACCGTCGTGGCATCAGTCATCTAGAGTGGCGCGCGGTGGCCGGCCGCCGCGACTGGACCCGTGAGACTCTCGCCGCCGGCGTTCGCACGGGCGACCGGCTCGCGCTCGCGCGGGCGATCACGCTCGTCGAAAACGGCGATCCGCTCGCGTACGACATCGTCGCCGATCTCTATCCCGAGACCGGCAAGGCATACGCGGTCGGCGTCACCGGTCCGCCCGGGGTCGGAAAGTCGAGCCTCGTCTCGGTCCTGATCCGGCTCGTGCGCGAGCGCGAGACGACGGTTGGCGTCGTGTCCGTCGACCCGTCGAGCCCGTTCACGCACGGGGCGCTGCTCGGCGACCGCATCCGCCTGGCGGACCACTTCCTCGACCCGGGCGTCTTCATCCGCTCGATGGGCACGCGCGGCCATCTCGGGGGGCTGGCCGAGGCGACGCTGCAGGCGCTGCTCATCCTCGACGCCGGCGGCAAGGATCTCGTGTTCCTCGAGACCGTCGGCACCGGCCAGAGCGAGGTGGAGGTGATCGGCATCGTCGACACGGTGCTGCTCGTGCTGATGCCGGGCTCTGGCGACTCGGTGCAGGCGCTGAAGGCGGGGATCATGGAGATCCCCGACGTGATCGCGATCAACAAGGCGGACCATCCGGCGGCGAAGACGATGCTGAACGAGGTGCGGTCGATTCTCTCGCTCGGGAACGATCGCGAGTGGAAGCCCGCGATCGTGCTCACCGAGGCGACGCGCGGCGAGGGGGTGCCCGAGCTCTGGGAGAAGATCGAGGCGCACCGCGCCTACCTCGAGGAGTCCGGGCAGCTCGAGGAGCGGCGGGCACGCAACCTCGCAGGCGAGGTCTTCTCCGTCGCGTCGGCGCGCGCGAAGCGCCACCTCGAGCACGTCGTGTCCGACGACCCCGAGCTGCGGCGCCTGCTCGCCGAAGTCCAGAGCCGGGAGCTGGACCCGCTCAGCGCGGTACGAGAGATACTGGAAAAGGTCTTTCACATTGGCAGCGACCGAGATAGCACCCGGACTTCCTGAGATCGAGCAGGCGCGCGCGCGGCTCGAGGGCGTCGCTCGCGTCACGCCTGTCTACCGCTCGGAGACGTTTTCGCAGCTCGCCGGCCGCGAGGTGCACCTCAAGGCGGAGAACCTGCAGCGCACCGGCTCGTTCAAGGTGCGAGGCGCGTACAACCGCATCTCGACCCTGAGCGAGACGGAGCGTGCTGCGGGTGTCGTGGCTGCGAGCGCCGGCAACCACGGGCAGGCCGTTGCGTGGGCTGCGCGGGAGGTCGGATCGCACGCGCGCATCTTCATGCCGCAGGACGCGCCGATGGCGAAGGTCGACGCCACGCGTCACTACGGCGCGGAGATCGAGCTCGCCGGCTCGAACATCGAGGACGCACTCGCGGGCGCCCAGGCGTACGTGGCGCAGACGGGTGCGACGTTCGTGCATCCGTTTGAGGACCCACTCGTGATCGCCGGGCAGGGGACGATCGGGCTCGAGCTCGCCGATCAGGTGCCGGATGCAGGCACCGTCGTGATTCCGATCGGCGGCGGAGGCCTCGCGTCCGGGATCGCGCTTGCGCTCCGCGCCGTGCGCTCCGACTTGAGGATCGTCGGCGTGCAGGCAGCGGGAACTCTGCCGGACGGGCCGGGATTCACGATCGCCGACGGGGTCGCGGTCAAGAAGCCGGGTGAGCTGACAGCGAGCATCCTCGACCGCGTGCTCGACGACGTCGTCTCCGTGACCGACGAAGAGATCACCGAGTCGATCGTGCTGCTGCTGGAACGGACGAAGCTCGTCGTCGAAGGTGCAGGCGCCGTGAGTGTTGCCGCAGTCCTACACGGCAAGGTCGGCGGTGAGGGTCGCGTCGTCCCTGTGCTCTCCGGCGGGAACATCGACGCGACGCTGCTCATCTCCGTCATGCGGCGCGGTCTCGCCGTCGCCGGGCGCTTCCTCGTCCTGCGCACGCGCGTGCCCGACCGGCCGGGCGAGCTCGCCACGCTGCTCACGCTGCTCGCGAACGATCGGGTGAACGTCGTCGAGGTCGAGCACCAGCGGGAGACGGCAGACCTGCCCGTCGGCGAGACCGGCGTCGAGCTCACACTGCTGACACGCGACGCCGCGCATTGCGACGAGATCCTCGCCACGCTCGATCGCTGGGGCTATCCGGCCGAGCGCCTCTCGTAGTCTGATGCACGACGACATCGTGTGGAGGCTGCCGGCGTACGGAAGCCGCTCGTTCGATCTGTTGCCGGCCACGGTCGAGCGTCTCTTCACGGGTCGCGCAGGCGGGCTCGACATCGACACGGCTCCACTCGACGATCGTTATGACCACGTCGTGCTCATCTACTTCGACGCGTTCGGCTGGCGCTTCGTCGAGCAGCACGGTGATCACCCGCTGCTCCGAGACGCTGTTGCCGTCGAACGGCTGACGAGCCAATTCCCTTCCACGACGACTGTCCATACGCCGACGATCCACAGCGGCCTCCCGGTTGCGGAGCATGGCTTGTACGAGTGGCACGTGCTCGAGCCGTCGCTGAACCGGCTGGTCACGCCGCTGCTCTTCTGCTTCGCCGGCGACGACGCAATGGACGGGCTTACGGCGGAGGGCGTCCCGCCCGACTCGATGTTTCCGCGCGCGTCGTTCTACGAGCGCCTCGCCCGAGACGGCATTCCCGCACATGTTGCGCAGCCTGCGGCGTTCGCCGGCTCGGTTTCGAGCCGCTGCATGCTGCGCGGCTCGACCGTTCATCCGTTCGTCACGACGACCGAGGCGCTGGCGGCAGTCGGTGCTTCACTCTCCGCCGAAGAGCGGGCGTACGGGTTCGTCTACCTGCCCGAGGTCGATTCGCTCATGCACCACGCCGGTCCCGACGGCAAAGAGGTGGCATCGCTCTTCGAGACGACGCTCTCGGCGATCGACGAGGCCGTTCGTGGGAACGTGTTCCCAGCGGGCACGCTTGTTCTCGTGACCGCGGATCACGGCATGGCGGCGGTATCTCCCGAGCGGACGTCGTACGTGAACGTCGTGTGGCCCGGAATCGCAGAGTTCCTGGCTCTCGGCGCCGACGGAAAGCCACTGGCTCCGGCGGGGTCGTGCCGCGATCTCTTCCTGCACGTTCGACCGGGCGAGGTGGAGCATGTGGTCGGCACGTTGGCGGCATCGCTCGACGGCGTCGCAGAGGTACACCCGGTCGAACAGCTCGTCCAGCAGGGCCTCTTCGGGCCGGCGCCCTCCGCCGCCCTTCGAGCGCGACTCGCGGACGTCGTCTGTCTTCCGTACGCCGGCGAGGCCGTGTACTGGCTCGAGCCGGGTCGCTTCGAGCAGCGATTCAACGGTCAGCACGGCGGGCTGACGCCGGAGGAGATGGACATTCCTCTGGTCGCGAGCGTCACGGATTCGTGATCGGCCGCGTTCCGCGGTCCGTTGCTAGGGCTTGACTCCGTGCGGTAGCGGTTCGTCGAGCTTGATCAGCTTCAGCGTGACGAGCGCGAGCGGCAGCCGCGCCGTGGCGCGCATCTCGGTGTTGTGCACCCACGTGCCGACGTAACGCCCAACCGGCGCCTCCGGATTGGCCCGCACGATCGCGTCGAACAGCCGTCCGGACTGCCGGTTCTGATCGATCACAATTCGGTCGCGCCGGCTCCACCAGAGGTGCAGCGGGACACCGGAGAAGGCGAGCTGCTGGACGTAATCGACCGGACTGCGGGCAGCGTAGGCCGCGGGCGCCGTGGCCGGCGTCCCGCCGATCTCGAGCTCCGCGAGTTGCTGCAGCCGGAGCCCGTCCGCAATCAGGGGGAACGCGCGGTAGCGCCCGGCCATGTCGGTCGCGGAGTCCATGGCGGCGGCCCCGGCGAGCAGCTGCGGGTGGAGGGCCGTCAGCAGCAGCGTCTCCTGGCCGCCCATGCTGCTGCCGACCGCATAGATGCGCTTCCGGTCGACGTGAAACCACGGCAGTGCCCGCTCGAGGACCTGCGGCATCCGGGCCAGATCGTCGATCTGGCCACGCCAGCCCCACGAGTAGAGCATCAGCCGCCGCCCCTGACCCTCCGGGTTGACGACGGCAAATGGGCCGAATGCCGGGAGGCCGCCCCAGAACTGCGCATTTGCCTGTGGCGTCACGCCGCGGCCGTGCGGCGAGATCACGAGCGGAATCGACGGGTGCAGGCTCGGGCCGTACCACCGGGGCAGCACGAGCACTGCCACGCGCTGCGCGCCGTTGGCTGCGCGGTAGGGCACCCGCACGATCCGCACGAGCTCGGCGTGGCGGCGCAGGAGCTCGCGGTAGCGCACCCGGAAGCCGATGAGATCGCGCAGCAGTGGATCCGGGTCCGGCAGCCCTTGGGTTGCGCCGGCCGGCGGCGAGATACCCGGCGTCGATGTCGATGCCGCCGCGGGAACGCCTTCGATGATCAGGACGACCGCGACTCCCAAAGCGCCGACGGCCGCGGCTCTCGCAAGCTCTCGCCGAACGGACCAGGTGAACATCGACTTCGTGGGGCTTCGCCTCCCGTCGACTCGCGTGGGCCTGACCTGACCCCGCCGACCGTCGACGAGTATCCGCGCAGCCACCGAATGCACTGCGGCTTTCCCGTATGCGCCCATCACAGAGGCGCAGTTCGGCGCTAGGAGCCGCCGCGGCGGAAGCACGTCGTCTCGCCGCCGCGGGCGCGCCACTCGTTGATGCCGCCGTCGAGCACGGGTCGTGCGTCGAGGCCCGCTGCGCTGAGCACGCTCGCGGCGATGGCGGCGCGCGGGCCGCTCTCGCAGATCGTGACGATCGGCCGCCCGCCGCAGAGGTCGTTCTCCGCAGCCTGCCGAACGACGCGATAGGGGACGTGGCGGCTGCCGGGAATCGAGCCGCTGTCGCGCTCGTCCGCCTCGCGGACGTCGAGCAGGCAGATCTCGTCGGCGGCGAGCAGGCGCTCGAGCTCCTCGATCGACACCGGCTCGAGCAGCTCGCCGCCGCCGCCCACACGCCAGCCGGCGACGTCGAAGATCCCCACGGACTGGAGCGCCCGGGCGGCCCGCGCGGCTTCCGCCTCGTCCGTCGCGTCGATCACGAATGTCCGCTCCGGCAGCACGAACGCCGCCTTCGTACCGAAGCTCGAGCCGGAGACGGGCACGTTGACGGCGCCGGGACGATGGCCGGCCGCGAAGTCGTGCGCGGGCCGCACGTCGAGGACGACGCCGGCATCCGCGTCGTCCACGCGGGCGAGCGGCGGCTGGGCCGGCAGGAACGACCCGCGATTGAGCTCGACGATGTGCTCCATGTTCGGCGGCCGGGGGGGCTGTGGGCCGCCGGCCTTCGCGAGGAACTCGTCGTGCGACTCGGCGAGCGCGTGGTTGTAGCGGCGCTCGAAGCCGATCGTCGTCGACGCCTTCGAGCTCATGGCAGCGCCGCAAAGCGATCCGGCGACGTGCCCTGGGTAGACCTCGACCCCGTCGCCGAGATCGACGAGCCGGTGCAGCGAGTGGAAGAGCCCCTCGGCGCCGTCCTGCGCCTCGACCGCGAGGTCGGGCCGCGCGGCGTCGCCGACGAAGAGCGAGTCGCCCGTGAGCACGAGCCAGGGCTCGTCACCGCGTGAGCGGTCGATCACCGCGAAGGCGCAGTGCTCCGGGCGGTGGCCCGGCGTGTGGATCGTGCGCACGACGACGTCGCCGAGCTCGATCTCGCTCCCGTCTGGCAGAGGCTCATGCGGAAACGACGCTTCGGCTGCCGCATGGATGCGCACCGGCAGGCCGTGCTCGAGCGCGAGACGTCCGTGGCCGGAGACGTGGTCTGCGTGAGTGTGGGTCTCGAGCACGGCGACGAGCCGAACGCCGCGGCGCTCGCACGCCACCAGATACTGCTCGATCGCGTAGGCAGGGTCGACGACGACGGCGACACCGGCATGCTCGTCACCGACGACGTACGACCCGCAGCCGAGGTCGTCGTCGATGAATTGCATGAACAGCACGGAGACGACGCTAGCAACGGTTGCGGCTATATGTCTGACGTGCGCATCCCCCGGACAGCTCTCCTCGCGACCGCCGCCTGCCTCCTGGCGCCTGCGTCGGCCTGGGCCCACGCGAGCCTCGTCCGGACGGAGCCGGCCAACGGCGCCGTCCTCGCGCGTTCGCCTGCCCAGGTTCGCGTGGTCTTCGACGACGTCGTGCGCCCCGGGCCGGGGATCGCCGCGATCCGCAACGGCGGAGCGTCCATCCTCGCGGGGCGGGCGCACGTGCTCGGCGCGAGGACGCTCGTCATTCCCCTGCGGCGTGGCCTGGCCGACGGCGACTACTCCGTGCGCTGGTCGATCGTCTCCGACGACGGGCATCTCGAGTCGGGCGTGCTGGCGTTCGCTGTCGGCATCGGGCGCGAGCCCCCGGTCGCCGGTCTCTCGCCGCAGGCGACAGGCCCGACCGTCGACAGCGTGGGAGCGCGCTGGCTCTTCTTCGCCGGCGTGCTCGGCGCGGTGGGGATCGCGCTCTTCACGTTCGTCGTCCGGCCGCGCGAGCAGGAGCGCATCCCGATCATCGTGTCGACCGGGGGCGTTCTCGCGGCTCTCGGCGCCGCCCAGGAGATCCATCGCGTGGGCCTCTCCACCCGTGACGGCAAGGCGCTCGGCGCCGGCTTCGTCGTCGCGCTCGTCGTCGCGAGCCTGGGCGCCGCCGCAACGCTCGACCGCCGTGCGCTCCGGCCGGCGCTCATGGTCGCACTGTCACTCGCGGTGGTCCCGTCGCTCGCCGGCCACGCGCTCGATCCGGGACTGGCGCGCGTCAACGTCGTCGCCGACGTGCTGCACGTCCTGGCGGCCGCAGGTTGGACCGGCGTGCTGCTCGGCGTCGTCGCGATCCGCGGCGCTGATCTGGGTCGCGCCGGGGTGCTCGCGCTCGCGTCCGTCGCCGTGCTCGGCGCGACCGGGATCACGCGGGCGGCGTTCGAGCTCACCGGGCCGGCCCAGCTCTGGGAGACGGCCTACGGCCGCGCGCTGCTCGTGAAGACCGGCGTGCTGCTCGGAGCTCTCGCGCTCGGCCGGCTGCTGCGACATCGCGCGCAATATCGGGCGGGCGTGGAGCTCGCGCTCGTCGCGGCGCTCGTGGTCGCGGTCGCCGTGCTCGTCGAGCTCAGGCCGGGACGCAACGTCGTGGTGGGGGCCCGCAGCGTGGCACAGGCGTCGGAGCCCTCACGGCCGCCGCCGCCTCCGCCCGCCGGCGCGGTCGTGCTCGCGCGCGAGGCCGGACCGCTGGGCATCGCCGTCGCGGCGGAGACGCAGCGCGTCACCGCCATCGTCCTGTCGCCGGCCGGAGGCGGATTGAGCGGGCTCGACGTCACGATCCAGGGGCGGAGCACCGCTGCGTGCGGCAGCGGGTGCTACGCCGCGAACGTCCCGCCCGGCCGCACCGTGACCGTGGAAGTCGCCGGCTTCGGCCCCACGCGAACGGCGAGCTTCGCGTTGCCGGCGCGGACGCCCTCCGCGGCTGCGCTTCTCCGTCGGATCCGCGCTGTGTACCGCGCGCTGAGTAGCGTCACCTACCGCGAGCGGCTCGCCTCCGACGAGGCGCACGTGCTCGTTGCGCGCTGGCGGCTCGAGCGGCCGAACCGGATCGCGTACTCGATCGCCGGCGGCGCGCAGGGCATCGTGATCGGCAACCGCCGCTGGGACCGGGACACGCCGGAAGGAAGATGGATCGAGTCGGCGCAGACGCCGCTGACTCAACCTACGACGCAGTGGGCGTACGCAGCGAATGCACACGTGCTCGCACGGACAGCGTCGGCGACGACCGTCTCGTTCGTCGATCCGACGATCCCCGCGTTCTTCACGATCACGCTCGACCGGCAGACGCTGCGCCTGCGCGCCCTGCACATGACGGCGTCCGCCCACTTCATGACCGACACCTATCTCGGCTTCAACGCGCCACGGGCGATTCGCCCGCCCCACTGACGTGCTCCTCCTCGAGCAGCCGCCAGACGTACCAGCCGATTGCGAGCAGGAAGACGATCGTCTGCTCGGCGTTCATCAGGATGCCGCCGAGGTTCTGGTCGCGCGCCGGTGAGAGACCCCAGAGCCGCGGCGCGTGCACGTAGAACGAGTAAAAGGGTCGGCTCGAGAAGATGAACGCGAGCCCGAGGAACGACGACGCGACGAAGCCTGCGCCGAGGTACGCGAGACCTGCGGGCACGGACAGCCTGCCGCTGACGATCGGCCACCAGAACAGCAGTCCGCCGAGGATGAGCAGGCCGTGCTCGACGTTCAGCGCCCAACCCGGGTCGAGGGCCCAGTTGTAGAAGCCTGCGAGGTGCGTTCCGTACCAGGCGATGAGCCACGCAGGCAGGGCGTAGCGCGCCCGGATGCGGCGTGCGCCGCGACGGTCGAGCGCGACGCGCATCGCCGGCGTCAGCCCGAGCAGGACGAGGAGCGGCGCGATGTCGGCGATCAGCGCGTTCTGAAACAGGTGCACGAGCAGCAGCCGGTGGGCGGCGATCGTCTCGAGCGGCGAGTTCAGCGACGCCGCGACGAGGAAGAGACCGACGCCGAACGACATCACCTTCCAGCGCGCGGGGCGATCGTTCCGGGCGGTCCAGATGTAGGCGGCGGCCGCGGCCGCCGTGAGCCCGAGGTAGAACGGCTCGAACGAGAAGTCGGTGGCGCTCACGCGGTCGCGAGGCGCGGGTTGCGTAGCCGCGGGCGCAGGAGCAGAAAGGCGAAGGTCCCGAGCACGAGCAGTTGCTCGACCATCATCACGACGCCGGCGAGCTGCTGGTCCGTGCGCGCCGAGAACCCGTAGGCGCCGCGGTAGAACGGATAGAGCGGGTGAAACGAGAACACGAGCACGTCCGTGAGCGCCTGACCGACGCCGAACATGGCGGCCGCGAGCGCGATGCGACCCCCCCGGGTGAGCCTCCGGTGAGAGCCGGGATCGATCAGGAGCGTCCACACGAGCAGGCCGGCGAGCATCCAGCACGCGTGCTCGAGGTCGTGCAGGTACGGGTGGAGCAGCGCGTCGATGTAAAGCCTGGGGATATGCCAGACGGCGAGGTTCAGGGTCCAGAGCCCGAACGCGACGCGGGGGCGCAGCAAGAACGATAGGACCGCACGCACGTCGCGGTCGCGCGCGATCGGTCCAAGCACGCGCGCCGGAAGCATGAACACGAGCAGCGGCCCGCGCACCGCCGCCACCGTCAAGGCGATGCCGAGATCGCCGATCAGCACGTGCTGAAGCATGTGCACCCAGAGCAGGTGATGCTCCCCGATCGTGTCGATCGGGGAGACGAGCCCTGCGAGTGCGACCACGACGCCGGCGCCGAACAGCGCGGCCCGCCACCACGAGGCGAGATCGGGGCGGCCGCGCCGCCGCAGACGGAGCCAGCCCTGTGCGAAGAGGACGGTTGCGAGCCCTGTCGCGACGAACACGGCAGGCGGCGCGGTCCAGGCTGCATGGGCGACGAGCACAAGCGGATTCTGCCCGGTCTGGACTACAGCCCGAGGAGCCGCGCGATCACCATGCGCTGCACCTCGTTCGTGCCTTCGCCGATCTCGAGGATCTTCTGGTCGCGGTAGAGCCGCGAGATCGCGAATGCGTCCATGAAGCCGTAGCCGCCGTGGATCTGCAGGGCGGAGTTCACGGCGCGGTTCGACAGCAGGCCCGTGTAGAGCTTCGCCTGCGCTGCCGCGAGCGCGAACGGCTTGCCCTGGTCTTTGAGCCACGCGGCGCGATAGACGAGCTGGCGTCCGGCTTCGATCTCCGTCGCCATGTCCGCGAGCTGGAACTGGACCGCCTGGAACTTCGAGATCGGCCGGCCGAACTGCTGCCGCTCCTGCGCGTACGCGAACGCGAGGTCGTATGCGCCCTGCGCGAGACCGACGCCCATCGACGCGACCGAGATGCGGCCGCCGTCGAGGATCTCCATGAATTGGCGGAATCCCTTGCCGCGCTCGCCGAGCAGGTTGCCCTCCGGTACGCGGCAGTCCGTGAACGACAGCTCCCGCGTGTCGGACGCGTGCCAGCCGAGCTTGCGCATCGGCGCCGAGAGCTCGTAGCCGGGTGTGCCATTCGGGACGATCACGTTCGACGTCTCGCCCTCGCCGGTGAGGGCGGTGATCGTCACGCAGGCGGTGATGTCGGTGCCTGCGTTCGTGATGAAGATCTTCGCGCCGTTCACGACGAGCTCACCGTCGTGCGGCTCGGCTCGCGTGCTCGTGGCGCCTGCGTCCGAGCCGGCGTCCGGCTCGGTCAACCCGAATGCCGCGAGCTTCTGACCGGACGCGAGCTGCGGCAGCCACTGCTGCTTCTGCGCGTCGCTGCCGAAGAGGTAGATCGGCATCGTCCCGAGTGACGTGTGCGCGGCGACGGTGATCGCAACCGACGAGTCGATGCGCGTCAGCTCCTCGATCGTGATCGCGTACGACACCGTGTCGGCGCCCGCACCGCCGTACTCCTCCGGTATCGGGATGCCCATCAGGCCGAGCTCGGCAAGCTCCGCGACGAGCTCGTAGGGGAAACGCCCCTCACGGTCGAGCTCCTCGGCGACGGGCGCGACGCGCGACACTGCGAAGTCGCGCACCGTCCGGCGAACGAGCTCCTGCTCGTCGGTCAGCTCGTAGTTCACGCGTAACCCTCTGCCAGCTCGGCGATCAGGCGCACGCCGTAGCCGGTGCCGCCCGGGACGCGGAGGTAGTCGCCGCGCGAGCGCTCGAAGAAGCCCGGACCCGCCATGTCGATGTGCGCCCACGGCCCCTCGCCGGCGAACTCTTCGAGGAACTTCGCCGCGAGCACCGGGCTGCCCTGGCGAAGGAGCGAGGAGTTCTTCATGTCGGCGAACGTCGAGTTCACGTACCGACGGTAACGCGGATGGAGCGGGAACGGCCACACGAGATCGCCGCTGCGCTCACCCGCCGCCACGATCCGGTCGCGCCACTCGTCGTCGTTCGCGAAGAGCCCTGCGTACAGGTCGCCGAGCGCGAGCTCCATCGCCCCCGTCAGCGTTGCGACGTCGAGCACGTGCGTCGCGCCCTCGCGGCGCGCGTACCACAGCGCGTCTGCCAGCACGAGGCGTCCCTCTGCGTCGGTGTTCACGATCTCGATCGTCTTGCCGTTCGCCGCGCGCAGGATGTCGCCGGGCCGAAACGCGTTGCCGCCGGGGAGGTTCTCGGCGGCGGCGAGCACGGCGACCGCGCGCACGGGCAGCCCGAGCGCGGCGACGGCGCCCATGCCGTGCAACGTTCCTGCGCCGCCCGCCATGTCTCCCTTCATGTCCTCCATGTGCGCTCCCGGCTTCAGCGAGAGGCCACCGGAGTCGAAGGTGATCGCCTTGCCGACGAGCCCGAGCACGACATCGGCGCGCGTGGGGGCGGGCGGCGCGTAGCGCAGGACGATCAAGCGCGGCTCGTTGCGGCTGCCGGCGCCCACCGCGGCCAGCGCGCCCATGCCGAGCTCGTCGATCTCGCGCGGGCCGAGGATCTGAGCCGTCAGGTGCTCGTGCTCGCCGGCCAGCTCGACTGCGTGCTCGGCGAGCGCCTGGGGGTTGAGCTCGTTCGGCGGCATGTTGACGAGGTCACGTGCGCGGTTCGTCCGCTCGGCGACGAGGGCGGCCCGTCCGGCGGCGTCGCGCAGCTCCTGCGTGTCGACGTGGCCGAGGACGATCCGCTCGATCGCACGCGGCGGATGGTCGTCCTGCGTCTTCCAGCGGCCGGGGGCGTAGCCGCCGATGATGGTTCCCTCGACGAGCGCGCGCGCCTGGTCCGCGAGTGAGAGCGGCAGCGTCTCGTCGAGCAGCCAGCAGACGGTGCCGCCGACGCGCGAGAGTGCGTGTGCGGCCGCGGCGCCGGCGGTCCGCAGCGCGTCGAGGTCGACGCGGTCCCGGTCGCCGATCCCGACTGCGACGACGCGCTGGGTCTCGAGCTCGCCGTCGAGGTGGAGGACGAGGGCTTCGCCCGGGTCGCCCCGCAGCTCGCCGCTCGCGCTGAGCCGGGCCAGCCGGCTGCGGAGCTTTTCGTCGACGATCCGGCCGCCCTCGCCGCCGACGCCGTGGGGAGGCCGTGCGACCGGCACGGCCAGCGCGTCGGCCTGCGTCTGGCCCGGCAGACCGATCTCGATCGTCACCCCCATCGCGGCGGCGATGCTACCCCAGCCCGCGGCCCGGCAGCGTGCGTACACTCGCGATTGAATCTAGAGTCAATCCCGAGTCAATCACTGAGCCAAGGAGCGTGAGATGGCCGACGTCGTCAAGGATTTCTTCGCCAACCTCGAATCGCAGGCCGACGCGTCGAAGACCGCCGGCATGACCAACTCCTACGTCTTCGACATCGAGGGCGCCGGTGAGTGGAAGGTCGACGTGGACGACGGCAAGGTGACGGTCACCGAAGGCGGCGGCGACGCCGACGCCGTGATCTCGACCTCGCAGGAGACCTTCGAGAAGATCATCGCCGGCGACGTGAACCCCACGAGCGCCTATATGACCGGGAAGCTGAAGATCAAGGGCGACATGGGCGCAGCCATGAAGCTCCAGAAGCTCTTCTAGGAGGCGGGGTCGAAGGCGATCTCGGCGGACTCGCAGACACGGACGTACCCGATCCGTTCGTAGATCGCGTTGGACGTCGGGTTCGCGAGGTCGGTGTAGAGGAAGCAGAAGCGCCGTCCTTCGGCGAGGAGCTGCGCCGACAGTTCGGCGACGAGCGCCGTCGCGTAGCCGCGGCCGCGCAGCTTGGGCGGGGTGTACACGGGGCCGATGCGGATGCCGTTCGGCGTCTCCCCGCCGAAGCCGGCCACCGAGACTGCCTCGCCGTCGTCCCAGAGCATCAGGCCCGCGCGCTCGGCGTTCAGCCGGTACTCGACGATCCGCCGCGCGCGCTTCTCGTCCGCGTCGAGTGAGTGGAGCGCTTCGGCCTCGAACGCCTCGAGCCAGTCGACCAGCAGCTCCGTGTCCCCGGGCTGCTGGACCCGCATCCGTCCCGGCGCCGCGGGCACCGGCAGGACCTGCTCGAGGGCGTAGATCCCCTGCGCAATCTTCAGCTGCGGCGTCGCGCCGGTGCGCTCCGACCACGCAACTGCGAACTGGTCGACCTCCGGCTGTGCGCCGACGACGCCCGGAGGGTCGTCGTCGATCGCGTCCACGAGTCGCTCGAGCGCCGCCGTCGAGCGCGGAGCGGCGAGCACGAGGTTGTACGGCGGCGTCCGTGTGGCGGCGGCGACCGGCTCGTCGCCTTCGACGACGAGCCAGGCGCGGTACTCGGGGTAGAGGTCGGGGCTCTGCCGCGCGGTTGCCGCAAGGCCGAGCATCAGGTTGTGCCGTGCCTCGTGGGCGAGCAGCAGCGGCCCCGCGGCTTCCAGGAACGCGGCCGGGTCGTCGAGCCGCGCGACGTTCACTCTTCGAGCTCCACGAGCAGTGCTCCGCCGGCGACACGGTCGCCCTCGGCGACGTGCACTGCCTTGACTGTCGCGTCGTAGGGCGCGACGAGCGGCGTCTCCATCTTCATCGCCTCGAGCACCACGAGCGGCTGGCGCGCCGTGACGTGCGTGCCGGGCGCGACGAGCACGCGGATGACCGTGCCGGGCATCGGTGCGGTGAGCGCGGCCTGCTCCGGAGCCGGGCCGGGCTCGCGCGCGGCGGCGTCGATGTCGGGCACGGCGCGCGGCGGAGGGCCCGGGAGGTTGAGCCGCCAGGAGCCGGACCACGCTCGGCCCGGCGCGCGGGGCGGCGGCTCTGACAGGGGCGGATTCTCGGTGAGGAACGCGGTGGTCGTCCGGCCTGCGCGCACGAGCGGATGCGAGACGAGCCAGCGCAGGAAGGGGAGGTTGGTCGTCACGCCGCCGACCTCCGCCTCACGCAGCGCGCCGGCGAGCCGCTCGAGTGCCTCCGCGCGTGTCGTTCCGTGCGCGATCAGCTTCGCGATCATCGGGTCGTACGACGTGCCGATCTCGTCGCCCTCTTCCACGCCCGCGTCGACGCGGATGCCGGCGGGGAGACGCAGCCGCTCGATGCGCCCGGCCTGCGGCAGGAACGTGCGCGGGTCCTCCGCGTAGAGACGCACCTCGACGGCGTGACCCTGGAGCTCGGGTCGCGTATCGAGGCGCTCGCCGTCGGCGATCCGCAGCTGCTCGCGAACGATGTCGACGCCGGTCACGAGCTCCGTCACCGGATGCTCGACCTGGATACGCGCGTTCAGCTCGAGGAAGAAGAAGTCGCGTCCGTCGAGCATGAACTCGGCGGTGCCGGCGCTCTCGTAGGCGATCGCGTGCGCGAACGCGACGGCTGCGTCGCTCATGCGCGCGCGCAGCTCCGGGTCGAGCGCGGGGGAGGGAGACTCCTCGAGCACCTTCTGGTGCCGTCGCTGGATCGAGCAGTCGCGCTCGCCGAGTGCGAGGACCGTTCCGTGCCGGTCGGCGAGCAGCTGGATCTCGACGTGACGCGGACGCTCGAGGTACCGCTCGAAGAAGACCGTGTCGTCCCCGAACGCCGCCGCCGCCTCGCGCTTCGCGGCCTCGACGGCGTCGTCGAGCTCTCCCGGGCCGCGCACGATGCGCATGCCGCGTCCGCCGCCGCCCGCGGCGGCCTTCACGAGCAGCGGATAGCCGACCTCGTCCGGCGTGCCCGTCGGCAGCACGGGCACTCCCGCCTCGCGCGCCGTCTGTTTGGCCGCGAGCTTGTCGCCGCCGGCGCGCAGCGCCGCGGGCGGAGGCCCGACCCAGGTGAGACCGGCGCCGAGCACCGCGTCGGCGAGCTCGGCGCTCTCGGAGAGGAAGCCGTAGCCGGGGTGCACAGCGTCCGCGCCGCTCTCGCGCGCCGCACGCACGTGCTCCGCCGGGTCGAGATACGACACGATCTCCACCGTTGCGTGCGCACTGCGGGCGTGGAGCGAGCCGCGGTCGTCCGGTGCGACGACGGCGACCGTCTCGATGCCGAGTGAGCGGCAGGCGCGGAAGATCCGCACCGCGATCTCGCCCCGGTTCGCTACCAGCAGGCGCTGCATCCGCCGGGACTCTAATGTCATCCCGGTGAGCGCCCTGCCGAGCAGCGGGCCGGTCCGCTGGGGGATCCTCTCCACGGCGCGGATCAACGCCGTCGTCATCCCGCCCTTGCACGCGTCGCAGGAGTCGGAGCTCGTCGCGGTGGCGAGCCGTGACGAGCGGCGGGCGCGCGACTACGCGGACGAATGGCGGATCCCGCGCGCCTACGGCTCGTACGATGAGCTGCTGGCCGACCCGGACGTCGAAGCGGTCTACATCTCGCTGCCGAACGGGCCGCACATCGAGTGGTCGATCCGCGCGCTCGAGGCGGGCAAGCACGTGCTTTGCGAGAAGCCTCTCACGCGCGACCCCGCGTCGGTCGAGCGCGCCTTCGACGTCGCCGACCGTGAGGGACTCCTGTTGATGGAGGCGTTCATGTGGCGGCACCATCCGCAGACGACGAAGCTCGTCGAGCTCGTCGGTGCCGGTGTGATCGGCGAGCTCCGGCTCGTGCGCGCGACGTTCTCCTTCACGCTGCGCAGTGACGACGTGCGCCTCGACCCCATGCTCGAGGGCGGCGCGCTGATGGACGTCGGCTGCTACTGCGTCAGCGGTGCGCGGCTCCTCGCAGGCGAGCCGACGTCCGTGACGGCGCAGCAGCTCGTCGGATCGAGCGGCGTCGACCTTCGGCTCACGGGCACACTCGCCTTCCCCGGCGACGTGCTCGCGGTGATCGACTGCGCCTTCGACCTGCCGGACCGTCAGGGGCTCGAGGTCGTCGGCTCCGCGGGCGTGCTCCACCTCGGGACGCCGTGGGGCTGCCACGAGCCGGGGATCGAGCTTCTGCGCGACGGTGGGCGCGAATGGATCGAGATCGAGCGGGCGGACCGGTACCGGCTCCAGTCGGACAACCTCAGCCGCGCGATTCGGGGCCTCGAGGCTCCGCTGCTCGGCCGGGCCGACGCGCTCGGCCAGGCCCGCGCGATCGACACGTTGTACCGCGCCGCCCAGACGGGCGAAGCGGCGCGGGTCCCCGTTTCCTGAGAGCACGGTTAACATCGACGTATGAATCCGACGTTCTCGATCGGCGGCGAGCTCGAGGTTCGGCGTCTCGGCTTCGGTGCGATGCGCATCGTCAAGGACCGTGCGGAGGGAGCGCGCGTCGTGCGCCGGGCGGTCGAGCTCGGCGTGACGCTGATCGACACCGCCGACATCTACGGCGCCGGCGTCAGCGAGGAGGTGATCGCGGACGCACTGCATCCGTACCCCGAGGATCTCGTGATCACGACGAAGGGTGGGCTCGGCTACGGGCTGCAGGACCGCCTTCGCGACGCTCGGCCCGAGCGCCTGCGCGAGGCATGCGAGGCGAGCCTGCGGCGCTTGAAGCTCGAGCGGATCGACCTGTATCAGCTGCACCGCCACGATCCGGAGGTGCCGATCGAGGAGTCGGTCGGCGCGCTCGAGGAGCTGCGGCGGGAAGGGAAGATCCGGCTCGTCGGCCTCTCGAACGTGTCGATCGGCCAGTTGCGGCAGGCCCAGTCGGTGACGCGGATCGTCTCGGTGCAGAACCAGTACAACCGCGGCTTGCTCACCTCGGAGGACGTGCTCGCGGCGTGCGAGGCCGAGGGGATCGCCTTCATGCCGTGGAGCCCGCTCGGCGAAGGGCTCGGGGATCCGGTGTCAGAGCTGCGCTGGCTGCTCGACCGCTCTCCGGTGATCCTCCCGATCCCCGGCACCTCGAGCGTCGAGCACCTCGAGGCGAACATGCAGGTGGTGGCGTGACCCGCGGCCCGGTGTGGGGCGCGGCGAGCGAGGATCTGAACGCCACGAAGCCCGTCTGGCCGGCCGGCGCCGCGAGGGCGGCGTGTGCTTCTCGAGGAAGAAGCGTCCGAGACGACAACCTGATGGTATTCCTCACCCCGGGGTCGATCTCGGATGCCGATGCGCTCGCGCGCGATCCGGTCGACCCGTTGCACGCGGTCCGCACCGGGTCGTAGACTCGCGCGATGGCGACGGCGGCAGAGGCGGCGATCCCCGGGCCAGAGGCGGTCGCAGCGCGTCCGAAGGTCACGATCGTGCCCGTTCGCGGGCTGCCGATCGTGGCGCTCGTGCTGATCGGCGTGGTCGTGGCAATCGCCCGCGACGCGCGCTGGGGCCTGATGTTCTGCCACGTCGTCGGCGGTGGACTGTGGACGGCGATCGATCTCTTCGTGGGCTTCGTCGTCGGGCCGATCATCGGGCGGATGTCGATCCCCGCGCGGATCGAGTTCTCGACGCGGTTCATGCCGAAGATGCTCTTGATCATGCCGACGGTCGTCACGATGACCCTGGCAGCCGGTTTCCAGCTGGCGCGGCTCAGCGGCTTCCTCGACACCTCGAGCCCGAGGCACACATGGATCGTCGTCTCCTTCTGCGTCGTCGGCGTGATGGCGGTGATCGCGCTCGCATATCTCGAGCCGGCGAATGTCGCGGTGCTGTTCGAGCTGCGCAAGCCGCAACCGGACGGGCGCGTGATCGAGAAGCTGATGCGGCGGTTCGTCTATACGGCCGGCATCACCGGCGTCATGCAGGTGGCGACGCTCGTGATCATGACGAGGCTCGCGAGTTGACGGCGCCCGCACACGCAGAGCCGGGAGCGCCGAGCCTCCTCGACCGTCGTCTGCCGCCGGTGACCGAGATCGGCGCCGCGTCGATGATCGCGGTCGCCGCCGGTGTCATCTATCTCGCTGCATACCTTCCGAAGCACGCGCCGCTCGGCGTCGCCCTCGCGCTGCTCGCCCTCGCCGCCGCCCTGCAACTGACGAACGCGCTCCTGCTCTTTCGCCTGCGTGACTTCGCGTGGGATCGCTTCTTCCAGGTCGGTGGCTGGGCGTTGCTCGCCTACGCGGTGATCGCCGGAATGATCGAGTACGCGTTCGTCTTCGACAAGACACGCGGGACGCAGCTCGTCGTGATGACGCTGATGCTCGCGCTCTTCATGCTGAACGTGCCGGTCCTGATCGCATTCACTGTCGCGCGGTACCAGCGGACGCGCTGACAGCGCTACCGATCGGCGGGTGGGCGATTGGTTCGCCACGACGCGGACCGCTTCTCGAGGAACGCGCGCAACCCCTCCTGGCCCTCGTCGCTCGCGCGGCGCTCGGCGATCCAGCGCGCGGTCTCCGGGCCGTCGGGGCGTTCGCGGATCAGGCGCTTCGCCCAGCGCACTGCATGCGGACCGGCCGAGAGCAGCTCGTCCAGCACCCGGTCGACCGCGGCGTCGAGGTCGTCGGCCACCTCGTGGACGAGCCCGATCCGCAGCGCGGTCTCCGCATCGAAGCGCTCGCCCGTCAGGAAGTAGCGGCGCGCCGCGCCCGGGCCGATCTTCGCGAGGGCGAACGGCGAGATCATCGCCGGGATGATCCCGAGCTTCACCTCGGAGAACGCGAACACCGCGTCGCGCGCCGCGATCGCAATGTCCGCCGCCGCAACGAGCCCCGCGCCGCCGCCGAGCGCGTACCCCTGCACACGGGCCACCACGGGGGCCGGGCAACCGTCGATCGCTTCCAGCATCCGCCGCAGCGCATTCGCGTCGGCGACGTTCTCCTCGTGCGATAGGTCGACCGAGGAGCGCATCCAGTCGACGTCCGCGCCGGCCGAGAGGCTCTTGCCCTCGCCTGCGAGCACCACTGCGCGCGCACGTCCGACGTCGACGAACGCCTCCGCGAGCTCGCCGATCAGGGCCGCATCGAGCGCGTTGTGGCGGTCAGGCCGCGCCAGGGTGACCCGCAGGAGATCGCCGTCGCGCTCGACTCGGAGGTTCGCCACCGCGGAAGAGCATAGATTTCGCCTCGATGCTGCGCGGAACGATCGCCGCCGCCCTCACCCCGCTCACGGGGGGTGGGTCGGCAATCGACGAGGAGGCGATCCCGCCGTACGTCGACTTCCTGGCCTCCCACGGGCTCGACGGCATCCTCGCGCTCGGCACCACGGGCGAGGGCATGCTCTTCGACCTCGACGAGCGGCGGCGCATCGCGGAGCTCTTCATGGAGGCCGCCGGTCAACGTCTCCAGGTCGCAGTGCACTGCGGCGCGCAGTCCACGGCCGACACGACGACGCTCGCGGAGCATGCAGCGATGGTCGGCGCCGACGCGGTCGCCGTGATCGCGCCGCCGTACTTCGCGCTCGACGCCGACGAGCTCTTCCAGCATTTCGCAGCGGCTGCCGCCGCATGTGACCCGCTGCCGTTCTACGTCTACGAGTTCGCCGCTCGCAGTGGCTACGCCATCCCGCTCGAGGTGATCGCGCGGCTGCGCGATGAGGCGTCGAACCTCGCCGGCCTCAAGGTCTCCGATACGCCGTGGGAGAAGTTCGAGCCGTACCTGATCGAGGGGCTCGACATCTTCGTCGGGCCGGAGGGCCTCATCCCGCAGGGCCTCGCCGGCGGCGCCGCCGGTGCGGTGTCGGGCCTCGCCGGAAGCTTCCCCGACGCCGTCGTTTCCCTGGTGCGCGATCCGTCGCCGGAAGCGGGAGAGCGCGTCGGCGCGTTGCGTGCGTCGATGCAGCGCCTCCCGTTCCACGCCGCGTCGAAGATGGTGCTCGGGTTGCGCGGGGTTCCTGTGCGCGGCGCTGTGCGCAGGCCGCTGCGCGGCCTGCGCGACGACGAGCGCGCGGAGGTCGAACGCATCGTCGCCGAGTGGCACGCATAGTCGTCGCCGGCTCGGGCGCGATCGGCGTGAGCGTCGCGTATCACCTCGCGCTGCTCGGCGCCGACGACGTCGTCGTCGCCGACCGCGGCGAGCTCTGCGGCGGCTCGACGTCGCGCGCGATGGGCGGCGTGCGCCAGCAGTTCTCGACCGCGGCGGAGGTCGTGCTCGCACGCGAGAGCATCGCGTTTTTCGCGGCGCTCGGCCCGCGTTTCTTCCGGCAGGTGGGCTACCTCTTCGTCGCCACGACCGAGGAAGGGCTCGCCGACCTGGAGGAGCGGCGGCGGCTGCAGACCGAGCTCGGCGTCCCGGTCGAGCGCGTCGACGCGTCGGTCGTGCGCGGGCTCGAGACCGAGGACGTTCTCGGTGCGACGTGCTGCTGGAGCGACGGGGTCGCCGATCCGGGCTCCGTCGCGCGCGAGCTGCTGCGCCGCGCCGCCGAGCTCGGCGTCGACGTGCGCCAGCACACGCCCGCCGAGGATGTCGAGCGGGACGTGCTCGTGATCGCGTGCGGCCCGTGGTCAGCCGAGCTCGGGGCGACCGTCGGCGTCGAGCTGCCCGTGCGCCCGCTCTGCCGGCAGCTGCTCGAGACGTCGTCGCTCGCGGAGCTGCCCGAGGACCTGCCGATGGTGATCGAGGCGGAGACGGGCTTTCACTTCCGCCGCCGCGGCGACCGGCTGCTGCTCGCGATGGCCGACCCGGAGCCGCGCTGGACCGCCGAGCCGACCGTCGACTTCTCGCTCGTGGCCGATCGTCTCGACCGGCTGGTCGACCGCTATCCGCTCGCAGTCGGTGCGACAATCGAGAACGCGTGGGCCGGTCTGTACGACATGACCCCGGACGCGCATCCGATCGTCGGCCGGGTCGCCGACGGCGTCTACGCGGCCTGCGGCTTCTCGGGTCACGGGTTCATGCAGTCGCCCGCGGTCGGACGTGCCCTCGCCGAGCAGATTGTAGGCAGGGAGCCGTCACTCGACCTGAGCCCGTACGCGCTGGAGCGCTTCGAGCAGGGCGTGGCCTTCCCCGAGCGACTCGTGCTGTAGGCGCGGCCACGCAAGGACCGCTGCGAGCGCGACGACGGCGAGGTCGCGTGCGAGCAGGAGCCACGACTCGCGTTGCGCGAAGCCCTGCGCGAGCGGCCAGTAATGGCGCGGGAACCACAGCTGCGTCAGCGCGAGCGCAGCGGCGAGCAGCACGCCCGCTGCAAGGCCGCGTCGGCCGCGCACGAGCGGCACGAGCGGAATGAGCCAGATCACGAACTGCGGCGAGAAGACCTTGCCGAACGCGAGCGTCGCGGCGACCGCGGCCGCGGTGTACGCAACGAGGTGCTCGCCGTCTGCTGGGCGTCGCGCGTAGAGCGCCCACACCGCCGCGAGCGCGAGCACGCCGGCGACCGTCGTCGCGATCTCGGCGGCGTGCGCACCGGTGCCTTCGAGATTCTGCGACCCGTAGCTCGTCACGACGTGCAGGCTCGTGCCCGCGACGTGATGCAGCGCGACGAGCACCGCGCCGCCGAGGCTCTCGAGCTGCAGCGGCCGCGCGATCTGGGCATGGAAGCTCGCCTGCAGGCCCGCGGGCGAGAGCACGGCGAAGGGGAGGAAGACCGCCGCCTCGACGAGCACGAGGCCTGCGGCCCACGCAGTTGCTGCGCGCGAGCCGCGCGTACGCCAGATGTGTACGACGACGAGCGGCGCGAGCACCGCGGGCCAGAGCTTCGCCGCGATCGCCGCGCCGAGCGTGAGTGCAGCGAGCGTGAGCCGCTCGTGCAGGAGCGCGGCGAGCGTGAGCACCGCGAGCGATGCCGGCCAGAGGTCGAAGCGGGATAGCACCACCGACCCTACGAGCAGCGGCGAGATCGCCACGAGCCCGAGCGCCGCGGCCGTGCGAGCAGTGCCCGCACCGAGCGCGCGCAGCACGAGCGCAACGCCGGCGATCGCAACGGCGCCGCAGAGCGCCATCAACCGGTCGAACCAGCGGTCGTACGCGTCCCGGTCGCCTTCGTGGCCGAGCGACGGCAGGACGAAGACCGGCAACGCGCCGGGCGGGTACTCGAGCCGGAAGTCGCGGTAGGGCACCTGACCGTGCGCCATCGCGTCGCCGTACTGCTGGTACAGCGCGGTGTCGGTGATCTGCGCGCGCGCGAGCGTGCCGTGGTGGAGCAGCGCCCAGGAGACGAGAAACAGGCCAAGCGCGGCAGCGACCAGCACAGCCGAGCCCGCGCGGCTCATTCCACCGCTCACCTCACATCCGGAAGACGCCGAAGGTCGTCTCGGGGATCGGCGCATTCAGCGCGGCGGCGATGCCGAGTGCGAGCACGCGGCGCGTGTCGAGCGGATCGATGATCCCGTCGTCCCAGAGTCGCGCGGTCGAGTAGTAGGGGTTGCCTTCTTGCTCGTACTTCACGCGGATCGCGTCCTCGTCGACGTCGCCGACCATCGACAGCACCATCGCTGCCTGCTCGCCGCCCATCACCGAGATACGTGCGTTCGGCCACATCCACAGCTGCCGCGGCTCGAACGCGCGCCCGCACATCGCGTAGTTGCCCGCGCCGAACGAGCCTCCCGTGACGACCGTGAACTTCGGCACGCGCGCGTTCGCGACCGCCATGACGAGCTTCGCGCCGTCTCGCGCGATGCCCCCGGCCTCGTACTCGGTGCCGACCATGAAGCCCGTGATGTTCTGGAGGAAGACGAGGGGGACGCGGCGCTTGCAGCACAGCTCGATGAAGTGCGCGCCCTTCTGCGACGACTCGGCGAACAGCACGCCGTTGTTCGCGAGGATCCCCACCGGAAAGCCTTCGATGCGCGCGAAGCCGGTGACGAGCGTCTCGCCGTAAAGCTGCTTGAACTCGTGGAAGCGCGAGCCGTCGACGATGCGGGCGATCAGCTCGCGCGCGTCGGTCTGATGCCTGAAGTCCTCGGGGATCAGCCCGTACAGCTCCGCCGGGTCGAGCGCCGGCGGCTCCGGCTCTGCAACGTCCCACGGCGGCACGGGTGGGCGTACGTGCAGGTTGCGGACGATGCCGCGCGCGAGCGCGAGCGCGTGCTCGTCGGAGGCCGCGTAGTAGTCGGCGACGCCGGAACGGCGCGCGTGCACGTCGGCGCCGCCCAGTTCCTCCGCCGTGACGTCCTGCCCGGTCGCGGCCTTCACGAGCGGCGGGCCGCCGATGAAGATCGTGCCGGTGCCCCGCACGATCACGGTCTCGTCGCTCATCGCGGGTACGTACGCGCCTCCGGCGGTGCAGGAGCCCATCACGACGGCGATCTGCGCGATCCCCCGCGCCGACATCTGCGCCTGGTTGAAGAAGATCCGTCCGAAATGCTCGCGGTCGGGGAAGACCTCCGCCTGCAGCGGCAGGAAGGCGCCGCCGGAGTCGACGAGATAGAGGCACGGGAGGGCGTTCTGCGCCGCCACCTCCTGCGCGCGCAGGTGCTTCTTCACCGTGAGCGGGAAGTACGAGCCACCCTTGACGGTTGCGTCGTTGGCGACGATCACGCACTCGCGCCCCTCGACGATCCCGATCCCCGTGACGATGCCGGCACTCGGCGCCTGTCCGTCGTACAGGTCGTAGGCGGCGAGAGCGTTCAGCTCGAGGAACGCCGTGTCGGGGTCGACGAGGCGGTCGATCCGCTCCCGTGCGGTCAGCTTCCCGCGCGAGCGATGGCGTTCGACCGACTTCTCGCCGCCGCCGCGCGCGACCGCCGCCGTGCGCTTGCGGAGCTCGGCCACGAGCGCGGACATGCGCTCGTGACGGCGCGAGAACTCCTCGGAGCGCTCGACCTGCGAGGTCAGGACGGCCATCGCGCGGAGCCTATCCGGACGCCCAGGTTAAGGTGACCCGCCCTCGTGCTCTTCAACAGCTTTCCGTTCCTCTACCTGTTCCTGCCAGCCGTCGCCGTCGGCTACTACGCCGTGCCCCGGCACCGGGCGCGCCTGCTGCTGCTCGTTCTCGCCAGCTACTACTTCTACGCCTACGCCGACTGGTGGTTCCCGGCGCTGATGGCCGGGTCGACCGCCATCTCGTTCACCGGCGGCAGGCTGCTCGAGAGCGCCCGGTTCGAGCAGCGGCGGAAGCTCGTGCTCGCCGTGGGGATCGCAGGCGTGCTCTCGCTCCTGGCGTATTACAAGTACACGGCGTTCGTCGGCGGGTACGCGCTCTCGTTCATCCACGTGATCACGCAGCAGAGCTTCCCCGGGCTGCACTCGTTCGTGACCTCGATCGCTCTGCCGATTGGGATCAGCTTCTACACGTTCGAGGGCATCTCGTACATGGTCGACGTCTACCGCGGGACGCTGCCGGCCGAACGCGATCCGCTGCGCTACGCCTTCTTCATCTCGTTCTTCCCGCACCTGATCGCAGGCCCGATCGTCCGCTACGGGATCCTGCAGCCCCAGCTGATGCAGAAGCACCGGTTCGACCCCGAACGGGTGCGTTCCGGACTGCTGCTCTTCACGCTCGGCCTCGCGAAGAAGGTGCTGCTCGCAGACCCGATCGCACAGTGGGTCGACCACTACCTCGCGACGCCCGGCTCGATCGGCGTCGTCAACGCGTGGGCGTGCGCGGTCGGCTTCGGCTTCCAGATCTACTTCGACTTCAGCGCCTACTCCGACATGGCGCTCGGGCTCGCGCGCATCTTCGGCATCGAGCTGCCGTGGAACTTCGACCGTCCGTACCTGTCGGCGAGCCCGACGGAGTTCTGGCGGCGGTGGCACGTGACCCTCTCGAGCTGGCTCCGCGACTACCTCTACATCTCGCTCGGCGGCAACAGGAAAGGCGAACGCCGCCGCGACGTCAACCTGTTCGTGACGATGGGGCTCGGCGGTCTCTGGCACGGCGCCGCGCTGAACTTCGTCGGCTGGGGCCTCTACCACGGCGGCCTGCTCGCCGGGACGCACCATGCGCGCCGGCGCGGTTGGGGGCTGCCGCGCCCGCTCGCGATCGCCGCGACCTTTCTGCTCGTGGTCGTCGGCTGGGTCCTGTTCCGCATGCGCTCGGCGTCCGACATCGGCGGCGTCTACGCGGGCATGCTCGGCCTGCACGGTCTCGGCGGCGTTCCCGGCCACCTCCTCGCCTACCTGCTCGTCGCGGGGGCCGTCGTATGGTTCTTGCCCGAGTCGTGGCGGCTGCCCGTGGCGGAGTGGGGCGCGGTCCGCGTCGCCGCCGCCGCCGTCCTGCTCGTCGTGTCCGTTGCCTCGGTCTACGCGAGCCATCCCTTCATCTACTTCCGCTTCTGATGCGCAGGCTTGCGCTCTTCCTCGCGGTCATCGTCGCCCTGCTTGGGGCCGCCGGCGTGTTCGACTGGTGGATCGACCCGCTCGGCGACATCTACAAGCCCGGCGCGTTGACCGCCGCACTGCAGCAGCACCCGAATTGCCTCGTCTCGCAGGAGCTCGTCGGCGCGCGGTACTTCGCGTTCAAGCTGGACGTGTTCCACCGCCGGCCGACCACGCGGTTCGTCGTCGGCTCGAGCCGCGTGCTGAAGATCCAGGCGCATCCCGGCGAGCGCGCGTTCTCGAATCTCGGCTTCCCCGGCAGCTCGCCCGAGACGATCCTCGCGTTGTTCCGCACGCTCCCCGCGAAGCCCGTGCAGACCGTGTACCTCGGGGTCGAGGCGTTCTGGTTCAACCGCCGCTACGCAGTTCCGGTGTACCGACCGGGCGCCTACGACCTCGCGCAGTACCTCTTGAGCCGCGCGACGTTCCAGTACGCCGTGCGCTTCGTGCGACAGGGGCACTACATCCTCACGCACCGCTGGCAGCGCTCAGAGGTGGGGCGGACCTGCGTGATCGGCCGGCTCTATCCGAGCATCGCGTGGAAGGTCGACGGCTCCCGCGTCTGGAGCTGGGAGCTCGACCCGCAGACCTTCCCGCGCTTCCACGCACCGCCGTACTCGACCGACCTCGCGACGGTCGCCAACGGCTATTACGACCGGTGGACGAGCCTCGACGCGCAGCGCGTCCACGTCCTCGAGCAGGCGCTCGAGCTCGCGCGGCAGCGCGGGTGGCGCGTGGTGGGCTTCTCCCCGCCTGAGCCACCGCGGTACTTCCGGCTCCTGCATGCGGATCCGCAGCTCGCCGCGCGCTGGCACGAGTTCCTGCAGGCGATGCCGGCGCTCTTCGCCCGGCAGGGCTTCACCTGGGCCGGGCTCTGGGACGGACGCGCCGACGGCTGCACGGCCTCCGAGTTCCCCGACGCGTTCCACACGAACGCGGCCTGCTCTGCACGCGTGCGGGAGCGCCTCGACGCGGCCGCCGCAGCGGGGTAGTCCATCGGCTGCGACCCGTACGCTTGTTCGCGTGGCCGTGCCCGGCATCGTCGCCCATCTCGATCTCGACGCCTTCTTCGCGGCGGTCGAAGAGCTCGAGAACCCCGAGCTGCGCGAGCAGCCGCTGATCGTCGGCGGCGACCCCCAGGGGCGGGGCGTCGTCGCGACGGCGAACTACGTCGCGCGGCGGTTCGGCATCCACTCGGCGATGAGCGCGGCGGAGGCGATCCGGCGCTGCCCGCACGCCGTCTTCGTGCGTCCGCGCCACTCGCTCTACCGGGAGTACTCGCGCCACGTCTGGTCGACCGTGCGCGGCATCGTGCCGACGATCGAGCAGACCGGCCTCGACGAGGGCTACCTCGACCTGGGCGAGGTCGCACGCGACTTTCTCGAGGCGCGCGTCGTGGCAGAGGCGGTGCAGACGGCGGTCCGCGCCGGGACGAGCCTCACGTGCTCTCTCGGCGTCGCTCCGTGCAAGGTCGTCGCCAAGGTCGGCAGCGACGCGCGCAAGCCGGGCGGTCTCACCGTCGTCGTCCCGGGGCAGGAGGCGTCGTTTCTCGCCGGCCTCGACGTGCGCCGGCTGCCCGGCGTGGGGCCGAAGGCGCAGGAGCGCCTGCTGGTCGGCGGCGTCGAGACGGTCGGCGGCCTCGCCGCCCTCGACGACGACGAGCTGCGGCGACTGTTGCCCGGCAGCGTGGGCGCGGTCCTGCGTGACCGCGCGCGCGGCATCGACCCGCGCGGGCTCGAGCTCGACTCCGAGCGGATCTCGATCAGCGTCGAGAACACGTTCGAGCGCGACCTCAGCGACCCCGAGCGCCTGCACGACGAGCTGCGTGGAATGGCGACCGAGGTGGCCGCGCGGCTGCAGAAGACCGGCCAGGTGGCGCGGACGGTGACGACGAAGCTTCGCTACGCCGACTTCTCGATCCGCAGCCGCTCGACCTCGCTCGACGTCGGGATCGACGACGCGGAGCAGATCGGCGACGTCGCCTGCCGGCTGCTCGACCGCGGGCTGCGCGACCGGCCCGGAGCGCTCCGCCTCGTCGGCGTCGGCGTCTCCGGGCTCGTCGCGTACCGCCAGCTCGCGCTCGGCGGCGTCTAGCTGTAGCCCCTATACCGCTGCGGTCTCCGCCTCGCCGTCGCGGGCGAGCGGCGCGTCGGCGTCGGCGGGCTCCGGCGGCTGCTCGCGCAGCGCGAGCACGAGCGCACCACCGACGAGCGACAGGGCGAGCACGCCGGCACCCCACCAGACCCCCGCGAGGTTGTCGTCCCACCCGAGTGCGCGGTCGAGCGAGAATCGTCCCGGCCCGGTGGCGGCGACTGCGATCACCACCGTCGAGAGGACAAGGTTGTACTCGTAGCCGCCGCTTCCGGCGAAGAGCCCGTTCTTCCAGTGCACCGAGCCGACCGCGACGACCATCGTCGAGGCCACCATCAGCGCCGCGAGGGGCGTCAGGAAGCCGACCGCGAAGAGCAGGCCCGACGCCTCGCCAATGCCGGCGAGAAGCGCCATCGCAGTGGGCCAGCGAAAGCCGAGCGGGCCGAAGAAACCGGCCGTCCCGCGCATGCCGCCGCCGCCCCACCAGCCAAAGAGCTTTTGCGCCCCGTGCGCGAAGACCACGAGGCCCACGATCACGCGGAGGAACAGGATCCCGTACGCCATTGGTGCGTCCTTCCTCGAAGATTGATCCGTGTCCGAGACGTTCCCGGGTCCCGGACCGCGAAAACGGCCCGGCTGAGGGGCCGGGCCGTCTCGAAGGCGCTGAAGAGAAGGCAGAGCTTGGCGAGCTTGTTCCCCCGGACACCGCTGCGGCGCGGCGTCACGGCTCGTTCAGCGATGGACTGAATGTACGTGCGTGTTGCCAGATGGGAACTCCCTCCAACGGGTGATCTTCGCCGTGATCCGCTCTCTCGGCCGGTCGGCAGCCCTGGGTGTGGTCCGTGTTGCGACCGGGTAGAAGTGCGTTGACATGTGCAAGCGGCTCACAGGACCCATTGCACTCCTCGTCACCGTCACCGCGCTCGTGGGCGCCGGTACGGCAGCCGCCGCGACGGCGCCGACGGCTTCGACCGGGCCCGTCACATCGGTTGCGCCGACGACCGCCACCGTCTCCGGCAGCGTCAACCCGAACGGCTCCGCGACCACGTGGTACGTCGAGTACGGGACGAGCACGAGCTACGGCACGAAGACCTCGTCGACGAGCGCCGGATCGGGAACGAACAGCGACGCCGTCTCCGCGTCGCTCGCATCGCTCAAGGCGGGGACGACCTACCACTACCGGTTCGTGGCGACGAGCACCGCGGGCACGGGCCATGGAGCGGACGGGATCCTCACGACGTCGTCCGCCCCTGCCGCCGTCACGAGCAGCGCGAGCACCGTCACACCGACGACGGCCACCCTGAACGGAACGGTCGACCCGAGCGGCCGCCCGACGACGTGGTACTTCGACTACGGCACGGGCACGGGCTACGGGAAGAAGACCCCGGCGAAGGACGCCGGCTCCGGAACGGGCGCGACGGCCGTCTCCGCACCCGTGACCGGGCTGACCACCGGCCGGACATACCACTTCCGGCTCGTCGCGACGAATGACGCCGGCACGAGTCGCGGCTCCGACCGGACCTTCGTGTCCTCGGCCGCGCCGGTGGTCACGACGAAGGCCGCGTCGAGCGTGGCGGATACGAGCGCCAGGTTGAACGGCAGCATCGACCCGAACGGCCAGGCGACGACCTTCTACTTCGAGTACGGCACGAGCACGAGCTACGGCGCGAAGACCCCCGCCGCGAGCGCCGGCGCGGGGACGAGCGCGAAGAGCTTCGCGGCGGCGGTGGCCGGCCTGACCGGAGGCGCAACGTACCACTTCCGGCTCGTTGCTGCAAACGCCACCGGCACGACGACGGGGGCCGACCAGACGTTCACGACGTCGGGTAAGCCCGTCTCGCAAACCGGAACGCCCACCGGCGTGACCGGGACGTCAGCGACGCTGACGGGCACGGTCGATCCCGCCGGCCATTCGACGAGCTGGTACTTCGAATATGGAACGACGACCGGCTACGGCACGAAGACCGCGACGCAGAACGCGGGCACGACCGCA
Organism: Gaiellaceae bacterium; assembly: GCA_036564885.1. Classification (GTDB taxonomy): domain Bacteria; phylum Actinomycetota; class Thermoleophilia; order Gaiellales; family Gaiellaceae; genus Palsa-739. Next base: position 32,440 of record DATCOE010000204.1, read on the forward strand.
GGCGCCCGCGCGGTCTCCGTCCCGATCGCGGTTCTGACGCCCGGCACGACGTACCACGTCCGGCTCGTCGCGACGAGCAGCGCCGGAACCGGCTTCGGCGCCGACACGACGTTCACGACCGTCGGGCCCGCCGTGACGATCTCGGCCTCCGGGACGACGGTCGTCTACGGACGGCGCGTGACGCTCCGCGGGACGGTGTCGAGCAAGCAGGCGAACGCATCCGTGGCGGTGTTCGCGTCGAGGTTGGACAGCGGCTCGTTCACGACGGTCGCCACCGTGCTCACCGGCGCGGGCGGCACCTGGAGCCTCAGCGTCAAGCCCCCGATCCGCACGACGTACAAGGTGCTCTTCGGCGGCGGAAGCGCGATCACGACGGTCTCCGTCCGGCCCGCGGTCTCCCTCAAGGCGCTGTCCAACGCGCGGTTCTCCACCCATGTCGCCGCCACGCACTCCTTCGCGCGCCGCTTCGTGCAGCTGCAGCGGCACCGGCTCAACGGCAGTTGGCTGACCATCGGCCGGACGCGCCTGAGCGCGCGCTCAACCGCCGTCTTCCACCCGCTGCTTCCCGTTGGGCGGTCGGTCCTGCGCGTGACGATCGGTGCGGGCCAGGTGGGTCCCGGCTACCTCGCCGGCTACAGCGCCCAGATCTCGTACCGCCGGCGCTAGAGGATCCGCGGCGTCGACGACCCGCCGCCTCGAGCCGGCTACTGGAGCAGAGCGCCGGCCTCGGTGTCGATCACGATGTGGGTGATCGGCAGGGCAAGGCGCTCGCGCGCCCGGGTCACGACGTCGCGCTCGAGCCGGCTCGCGCGCCCTTCGGGGTGAGTGGAGATGATGATCTCGTCGGCCCCGAACGTGCGCAGGGCGTCCTCGATCGCCTGGAGCGGGTCCTCGTCTCCGATTTCACCGTGGGCTTGGATGCCTACCGCGTGGAGCTGGCTGAGGGTCTCGTCGAGCCGCTGCTGGGCCTGTGCCCTCGCACCGTCGACGGCGGACGTCCAACGGGAAGCGGGCGAGGTCAGCGCGGGACAGACGACGTGCACCTGCTTGCGGTATCCGGCTGCCGCCCGCTGGATCTCCCCGGCCAGCCTCTCGTCTGCCAGCGTCTCGTTCGCGACGACCAGGATCCGCCGCTCGTCTCCGGCGCCGACGTGAGCGGGCGCGGTCCTCACCGTGCGCTCCGCCCGTCCCCGCCTCAGATAGAAGAAGGCCGCCGCCACCGTTACGACGGCCCAGACCGGCAGTCCGGCCCAGGGGCCGCCGAGGAGGCTCGCGAGCGCGATCGCCGCGAAGGCTGCGATGGTGAGCAGGAGGAAGTGGTACGCCTCGACTTCGCTACGAAACGGGTTGCGCACGCTAGCTCCGAGGCCCGGGGCTGCTCCTGGCAAGCGCGTCGCGAACGCAGGCCACGAGCTCTTCGGGAACGACGGGCGAGGCGACGAGGTCGCACCCCTCGGGAAGGTCCTGCTGCCCGGACCGATCGCCGGGCGGCGTTACGACGATGAGCGGCGTCCCGGTGCAGCGCAGCCGGAGCGCTTCCAGCACCTCTCTCGCCTCGGGCCGCTCCAGGCCGAGGCTCGAGACCACCACGTCGGCGCCGTGGGCGACCGCACACCCTTCCGGCCCTGTCAGAGGGCAGTGCTCCGACTGCTCCGGGCCCGGGCAGACAGCTACCGCGTACCCCGACTGCCGCAGGATCGACGCCAGCACCAAGCCATCCGACTCATCCGGGTGCTCAATCAGGACGCGCGGCCGCCCGACCCAGGGCCAAGGCTGCGGACTCAATCTCGACACGTGCGACCGCAATGGCGCCAACCTCCCCTCGAGTCGTGAGCGACGCTGCTCGGAGAGCTTTGATTGTTCGCCTACGACCGCGCAGACGGCATCGGGGTTTCCACGGTCGCGCCTTCGGTCGGCCGGTTGCTCACAGAACGACCTTAATCCGTCCAAGCCTCCTCGCCTAGGTGACGTGTGTACGAGCGAACAATCTCGGCCGTTCTGATTCGGCAGGTTGATCGTCGAGCCGTTTATGGCAGACGTAGACAGGGTCGTGGGAGCCAACTTGGAAACCACTCGTGGTGAACAACGG
>DATCOE010000205.1:0-29497 GCA_036564885.1 Gaiellaceae bacterium
GCGATCCTCACGGCGCTCGCCGCGTTCGCCATCCTCGGCCTCCAACGTTTCGGCTTCCGCCCGCTCGAGGCGACGATCGCAGCGATGGTCGGCGTGATCGGCCTCTGCTACGTGATCGAGATCTTCTATGCGAACCCGCCGCTGCTCACGGTCGCGAAGCACGCGGTCTTCCCCCAGTTCCAGGGCACCGAGTCGATCCTCCTCGCCGTCGGGATCCTCGGCGCGACGGTCATGCCCCACGTGATCTACCTGCACTCCTCACTGACGCAGTCGCGGATCGTTCCCGAGACCGAGGACGAGGCGAAGAAGCTGCTGCGGTACACGCGGATCGACGTCGTGGTCGCGATGACGATCGCCGGCCTGATCAACATGGCGATGCTCGTGATGGCTGCGAGCACCTTCTTCGAGAAGGGCCTGCACAACATCGGCTCGATCGAGGGCGCGCACAAGACGCTGCAGCCGCTGCTCGGCAGCGCATCGGCGACCATCTTCGCGATCGCGCTCATCGGCTCCGGCCTCTCGAGCTCCGCGGTCGGGACGCTTGCGGGCCAGATCGTGATGCAGGGCTTCATCAGCAGGAAGATCCCGATTGCCGTCCGCCGGCTCGTCACCATGACGCCCGCCTTCGTGGCGATCGGCATCGGCGTCGATCCCTCGCGGACGCTCGTGATCAGCCAGGTCGTTCTCTCGTTCGGGATCCCGTTCGCACTCGTCCCGCTCGTGCTGTTCACGAGCCGCCGGTCGCTGATGGGCGTCCTCGTCAACCACCGCACGACCGTGGTCGCCGCCTCGGTCGTCGCGGGGCTGATCATCTGCCTGAACATCTTCCTGCTCAGCCAGACGTTCCTCGGTTAACGACCCGGCTACAGGTAGCCGAGCGGGTCGACGGGCGAGCCGTTGACCCTGACCTCGAAGTGCACGTGCGGGCCCGTGCAGAAGCCCGTGCAGCCGGAGTAGCCGATCACCTGGCCCTGGGAGACCGACTCGCCGCACGAGACGGCGACGCGGGACTGGTGGCCGTACAGCGTGGCCAGGTTGCCGCCGTGGTCGATCATCACGAGATTGCCGTAGCCCGACATCCAGCCGCACCAGATGACCTTGCCCGCGGCCGCCGCATGGATCGGGGTGCCGGTCGGGACGCCGATGTCGATGCCCGGGTGGAGCGTGCCCCAGCGCATGCCGAAGGGGCTCGTGATCGGGCCGCTGACAGGCCAGATGAAGCTCGTGGGCGACGAAGGCGAGGGAGCGGGCGACGGCGAGGTGTCCGTCGAGCCGTCCCCGCTCGACGAACGGTCGGCAGCCTGGGCCGCCTGGATCCGCGCGGCGAGCTGGGCGCTCGCGTCCGCGAGCGCCTTCGACTCGGCGACCTCCGACGCGATCTGAGCCTTCGTCGCGACGAGCGCATGCGACTTGCTCGAGCGCGCGCCGGCGAGCGTGCCCCGGCTCGCGAGCAGCTCGCCGCGCAGGATCGCCGCCTGCTGCACCCGCGCGTTGATGGCGCGGGCCTCGTTCGCGACGCCCGCGCGCACCGTCTTCGTCTTCGCGCGGGCGGCCTTCACCTCCCGCTTCGCCGTCGCGACGGCGGTGGCCACATGCTTGTCCTGGTTCGCGATCGCCCCCAGGTAGTCGAGCTGGTCGAGGACGTCCTGAAAGCTCTTCGCGGCGAGGAGCAGGTCGATCGTGCTCGGATCCCCCTGCTTGTAGATCGCCACGAGCCGCGTGTCCAGCCGGCGAACGGAGAGCGTGTACTCGTGCTTCAGGTAGTGGAAGCGCTGCGTCTGCAGGCGGAAGAGCTCGTTCAGCTTGTCGAGCCGCCGCTGCCGCAGCGCGAGATCCGACTGGAGCGACGCGAGACGGCTCGAGACGTCGCCGACCCGCCCCTCGAGCGTGTGGATCTGCCCCGTGAGCCTTCCGATCTGCGAGCTGAGCGCGGACGCGCGGCGCTGCGACGCGGCGATCTTCCCGTGGAGCGCGCCGAGCTGCGAGTCGACGCTCGCCTTCTGGCCGCCGAGTCCGTCGCCCGCCAGAGCCGGCGCAACCAGCGCCGCGGCGGCCAGCACCAGGGCCAGGGCAAGCAGAAGCGTGAGGCGTCTCGCCATCGGAAAATGGTTCGCCGGGACCGCGGTCGATCCCTGCAACGTCCGGGGTCTGGGCCCGGTCTATTCGACCGATCGGGTCTACTTGGCCGGATCGGGGCCGGGCTCGGGCACGAGCGCCGGGGTGGGCGGCGTGCCCTCGTCGGGTGGCGGATACGGCTCGGGGACGATCGCCGGCTGCGGCGGGGTCGCCTCGCCCGGCGGCGGATACGGCTCGTTGGGCGTGACCATCATGGTCTCCTGTACCGCGAGGCGCGCCTCCCGAATCCTCTCCCCCGCTTCTGCCCGCGGCTCGAGCGTCCGCAACGTCTCGGCGGCCCGTCGGCGGAGCGGCCCCACGAGCTCCCGGTAGTCGTCGTCGGAGACCTTGCCCGTGCGGTGGTCGAACTCCAGCTCCTTCAGGGCTTCGAGAGCGCGGTCGCGCTCCTCCACGAGCTCGAGCCGCCGGCGCTCGGGATCGCTTAGCTCGTCCAGGCGGTCGCTCACCGGCTCGGGCTCGCGCACGAACGGCCGTGCGACGAACGCGACGGCCACCACCGCGAGCAGCGCCGCCAGCGCGAGCGCGACGTTCATGCCGCGACGGCGCCCGCCGCGTAGCGCTCCGCCAGCTTCCGCTGCTCCACGGCGTCCGGCCACATCGCGACGAGCGCCCCGAACACGAACAGGAAGCCTGCCGCCCAGATCAGGTTCACGAGCGGCTTCACGAGCACTTTCAGGAACAGCGTCTGCGACTTCGAGTCGATCTGGTCCGCGATCGTGAACAGATCGCCGAGGTTGCGGGGATCGTGGTAGATCGACACCTCGTTCGAGACTTGCTGCTCGACCGGGTACACGTTCTTGCCGGGGTACAACGTCGTGACGTGCGAGCCGCCTCGCGACACGTCGACGACCGCGCGCGTTGCGACGGCGTTCGCTTCCTGTCGCCGCTGGAGCTGCTTGTACGTAAGCGTGTAGCCCGCGATCTCCATCGACTGGCCCGGATGGAGGCCGCGCTCGCGCACGGTCTGGTACGCGCTCGAGCCGGCGATGCCGATCGCGAGCATCAGGATCGCCGCATGCACGAGATAGCCGCCGTAGCGGCGCCGGTTGCGGGCGACGAGCTCGATGAGCGCCCCGGGCCACGATCTGCCGGAGAGCGCGTGGCGCGCGCGTGTGCCGCGCACGAACTCGAGGACGATCGACGCGGCGACGAACGCACCGAACGTGTACGCGAGGAGGCCCGGCGTCGAGGATCCGTAGCCGAGCGCGATCAGCGTCGAGCCGGTGACGACCGCTGCGATCGCCGGCACGAGGAACGTCTTTCCGAGCGCCCGCAGCGACGCACGGCGCCAGGCGACGAGGGGGCCGATGCCCATCAGGAGCAGAAGCGGCAGCCCGAAGCTGTGCAAGAAGAAGTTGTAGTACGGCTTCGAGACCGACCTCGTCTCGCCGCGTACCGCCTCGGTCAGCAGCGGGTACATGACGCCCCAGAGAATCGTGAGACACAACGCGACGAGCAGCAGGTTGTTGTAGAGGAACGTCGCCTCGCGCGAGACGAGCGACTCGAGCTTCGTCTTCGTCCGCAGCAGCGGCAGGCGGAGATAGATGAGCCCGACCGAGAAGACGATGCAGATGACGATGAAGCCGAGGAACCAGCTACCGAGCGGGCTCTGCGAGAACGAGTGGATCGAGTTGATGACGCCCGAGCGCGTGAGGAACGTGCCGAAGATCGAGAGGCAGAACGCGAGCGCGACGAGCACCATGTTCCAGACCTTCAACATCCCGCGCTTCTCCTGGATCATCACGGAATGGAGGAACGCGGTGGCCGCGAGCCACGGCATGAGCGCGGCGTTCTCGACGGGATCCCAGGAGTAGTACCCGCCCCAGCCGATCTCGACGTAGGCCCAGTGCGAGCCGAGCAGCTGGCCGACGCCGAGGAACGTCCAGGCGGCGAGCGTCCAGCGGCGGGTGACGACGATCCAGCGCTCGTCCGTGCGCCGCGAGAGCAGCGCGCCCATTGCGAACGCGAACGGGATTGTGAGGCCCACGTAGCCGAGGTAGAGCAGCGGTGGGTGCGCGAGCATGTACGGGTTCTGCAGGCTCGGCACCATGCCCGCGCCGTCCGCGGGCGCGGGCGCCGTCGCGAACGGGCTCGAGATGAAGCACAGCATGAAGACGAAGAACGACGCAACGCCGGCCAGCACGGGCACCGCCCAGACGACGAGGTCGCGCGTGCGGCGGTTCAACCAGACGGCGAGGGCGGCGTAGCCGGTCAGGATCAAGAGCCACAGGAGCAGCGAGCCCTCCTGCCCGCTCCAGAGCCCGGCGAGGCGGTACCCGAGCGGCAGCGTGCGGCTCGTGTGGTCGGCGACGTAGACGAACGAGAAGTCGTGCCGCGCAAGCGCGATCCAGAGAACGACGACTGCGACGGCCGTCGTCCCGAACGCCGCGATCAGCGCGTTCTGCGCCGAGAGCGCGAGCCGGCGCCTGCGCTTCCACGCGGCGAGCGAGCCGGCGACGAGCGCATAGACGACGAGCCCGAAGCTCAGGAGGAGCGCTGCGCGGCCGAGCTCGGCCATCTCTACGTGGATTTCTTCGCGGGCGCGTACTTCGACGGGCACTTCGTCGAGAGCGTCCCCCGCTTCGCGACGAACGTGCCGTTTCGGAGCGACCCTTCGACGACCACCTCACGGCCGGTCCGGAAAAGATCGGGCACCGTGCCCGTGTAGCGCACCGGCACGCGTGCAGCATTGTTCTTGCCCTTGGCGTCCCTCAGCACGAAGTGGAGGCCTCCTGCTGCGTGGGCGTCACCGGTAGGCGTGCCGACGACGCGACCGACGAGATTCACGTCGCTCTGGGCGTGCGCTCCGAGCTCGCTCGGCTGGAGCTGCGGCGTGCCCGCCCCTGCGACCGACGTGTAGAGGATGAAGACCGCGAGCACCGCCGCCACCGACAGTGCAATCACGAGCCTGGCCGGGCTCCTTCTCACCCGCCCGATGATACCCAGGGCGGCGTGCGGAACGCCTTAGAGGCTAGTAGTGCTCGGACGGCTGCGGCCGGCGGGCCGGAATCCGGTACCCGTGGTCGTGGCAGAGCGAACCGGGCAGGTCCTCGGTGAGCGCGTCGCAATAGCCCTTGCCGTAGGCGGCCCGCATGAACGCAGCGACCACCTCGAGGCTCCACTCCGAGATGTCGGCGGCTTCGCGCCAGAGGTCGGTCAGGCGGAGGTCGATGTCGAGCTCGAGCAGATCGATCCTGGAGGGCTGCTTGGGCATATGGACAAGGTAAAAAGAGCGTCGGACGGCATGCCTCCGGCCACTAAGCTCCTCGTGTGGGGGCGATCCGGCTCGGGCCGGCAGGACTGCCGGCGGACGACTTCGAGGAGGCCGCGGAGGCGCTCGCTGCGCACGGCTACCGGGCCTGCGAGATCGGCTTCGCGGGAGGGTTCTGGCTCGACTACGAAGCCGCGCCGCGGCTCGGGGAGGCGCTCCGGTCGCACGACATCCTGCTCTCGGTTCACGCCCCGCTCGCCGCGTTCATGGGTCATGTCGACCGCGGCAAGAAGTTCAAGATGGCGCTCGGCATGCTCGACCACACGGCCGGGCTCGCGAAGGCCGCCGGCGCCGAGGTGATCGTCTTCCACCCGGGCTTCCTGCTCGGGCGCGAGCGCGAGGAGGCGATCGCCGACGTCGTCGACCAGCTCGGAGACCTGCGCGCCAGGCTCGAGTCGAAAGACCGGCTCGTTCCGTTCGGCGTCGAGGTGATGGGACGCGTGCGCGAGCTCGGCACGATCGACGACGTGCTGGCGATCGCAAGGCAGGTCGACTTCGTGCGGCCGGTACTCGACTTCGCCCACATGCACGCAACGAGCGACGGTGCCTTCACCGGCGTCGATGCCTTCGCAGCGGCACTCGAGGCAACCGACGCCGTCATCGAGCCCGGCGTCCCGTTCCACATCCACTTCAGCGACATCGCGTACGCGAACCGCAACGAGAAGAACCACCTGCCCTACGGCGAAGGGACGCTGCGCGCCGAGCCGCTGCGCGACGCGCTCGCGCGCTTCGAGCGGCCGGCGACGGTGATCAGCGAATCGCCAGACGAGGCCTCGACTCAGGCGATTGGTGCGGTGCTGCTCGACGAGAGCTCCGCGCGCCGCGCCTCGTAGCGCGCGACCTCGTCGTCGCGGCCGCGGTCGCGGAAGAACTCGAGCGCGTCCTCGAGCGCCTCCCGCTCGGCCGCACGGAACCCGTAGAACTCGAGCCATTCGAGCGCTTCGTGGAAGAGCGCCTCGGCCTCGGCATCGCGGCCCTGCGCTGCACGCACCTGGGCGAGCGCGATCTTCGTCGTCGAGCCCGACACGCGGTCCTCGGGTCCGACGGTCTCACGCGCCTCGAGCGCGAAGCGCTCCGCTTCCTCGAGGTGGCCGAGCTTGACGAGCACCTGTGCGAGCACACGCTGCGCTTCGCAGAGCTGGCCGCGGCCCCCGAGGCCCTTCAGTGCGCGCTCGGAGTCGCGGAGCAGTTTCTCGGCGCGTTCGAGATCTCCCTGCGCGACGGCCGTGCGGCCGAGCATCAGCGTCATCGACGCCTCGCGGATCGCGTTGCCGATCTCGCTGTAGAGGTCGCGCGCGGCGGCGAAGGCCGCCTCGGCCTCGGCGTAGTTGCAGCGGTGCACCTCGAGCGACCCGCGCACGGCGAGCGCATTCCCGCGGCTGAAGGCGCTGCCGCTCTCGGCGGCGAGCTCGGCAGCCCGCTCGATCAGCGGCTCGGCCTCGTCGAACTCGAGGCGGTGCAGATACGCGAGCGCGAGGCCGTGCGTGACGATCGCTTCCTGGTCCTTGCGGCCGGCGGCCTGCGCGGCGGCGACCCCGAGCTTCGACCAGCGCTCGAACGCGCCGGTGTCGCCGAGCCATGCCGCGATCTGCGACGCGATCCAGAACGGCTCGAAGCGGATCTCCGGCGGCTCCTCGGCGAGCACCTCCAGCGCCTGCGTGATGAGCCGCTGCGCGCCGAGCGCGTCGGCGCGCTGGTACAGGACGGCGTCCGCGAGCGCGGTCAGGGCGCGGCCCTGGAGCTGCGGCTCGCCCGACGCGGCGGCCGCCTTCGCGACCTCCTCCATCTCGACGATCACGGCCGTCATGTCTGCGAGCCGCCACGCGGCACGCCCTGCGAGGTACCGGCGCTCGAGCGACGGCGCGAGCTCCACGGCGCGCAGCAGGAGCTTCCGCGCGCTGCGGAAGGCCTCGCGCGAGAGCGCGCGCCGGCCTGCGCGGGTGAGCGCGTCGGCAGCCTGCTCGGCGAGCTCTGCGGGAGCGACGCCGTCCAGCTCCTCGAGCAGGCGGGCCGCCTGGTCGAGGTGGAACGCCCTGATCTCGAGCAGCTCGTCGCCGGCGCGCTCGCCGAGCCACGACGCGAACGCGTGGTGGAGGCCGGCGCGGGAGCTCTTCGAGAGGCCGCTGTACGCGACCTCGCGGATGAGGACGTGCTTGAACTTGAACGCGCGCTCGCCGCTGATCGTCGCCCGCGCCTCGCGCACGACGAGATCCCGTGCCACGAGCTCCTCGAGCGCGCCCTCGACGTCCTCCATCTCCGGGGACAGATGCTCGAGCGCACCGCGCATGAAGAGCCGGCCCATGGCCGCCGCGCGCTGGATCAGCGTGCGCTGCGCCGGCGGCAGGCGGTCGATACGCGCCGCGATGAGCGCCTGGAGCGTGTCCGGGATCCGCTCCGCGCCGGCACGCGGGCGCTCCGCCAGCATCCGGATCGTCTCCTCGACGAAGAGTGGGTTCCCCTCGGTCTTCGCGAGCACCGTCGCCGTGTCCACGGGGAGCTCGAGCTCTGCCGTGAGCGCGGCCACGAGCTGCGCGCTCTCCTCGGGCTGCAGCGGCTCGAGCTCGATCGCGGTCGCGCGCACACGGCCGCCGCCCCAGCCGGGCCTGACGTCGAGCAGCTCGCTGCGCGCGAGGCAGAGCAGCAGCAGCGGCGCCTCTCGGACGGAGGCGGCGAGGTGTTCGATCAGCTCGAGGAGCGGCTCCTCGCCCCAGTGGACGTCCTCGAAGACCAGCACGAGCGGCTGCGCCTGCGCGAGCTGCTCGGTCCACGCGCGGGCCGCCCACGCGATCTCCTGCTGGCTGCGTTCGCCCTCCACGGCCTCGAGCACGCCGACTGCGAGGCCGAGCAGGTCGGCGACCGCCTCGTCCTCGCAGCACGCCCGGAGCTTCTCCTGTGCCGTATCGAGCGGATCGTCGTCCGTGATGCCGGCCGACGCCTTCACCATCTCGGCGAGCGGCCAGTACGTGACGCCCTCGCCGTAGGGGAGGCAGCGGCCCATCAGCACGGTGGCGCCCTCGACGCCGGCGACGAACTCGCGCGCGAGCCGGCTCTTCCCCACGCCGGGGTCGCCGTAGAGGGTGAACAGCGAGGCGCGGCGGTCGCGCACCGTACGCGCGAAGGTGTTCTCGAGCAGCTCGAGCTCGCTCTCGCGTCCCACGAGCGGCGAGGAGAGGCCACGGACCGGCGCCCCCAGATCGGAGGCGCACACGACGCGGTGCGCAGCGACCGGCTTCTGCCAGCCGCGCAGCTCGAGCGGGCCGATCTGCTCGAGCTCGATGCGGCCGCGCACGAGGCGGGCGGCGCCGGGGCCGACGAGGATCTCGCCGGGGCCGGCCTCTTGCTGGAGCCTCGCGGCGAGGTTGACGGCCTCGCCCGTGGCGAACGTCGACTCCGCGTCGTCCTCGGTGACGACCTCGCCGGACTCGATCCCGACCCGCGCCTCGAGCCCGAGCTCGGCAACCCGCTCCAGCGTCGCGAGACCCGCGCGCACGGCGCGCTCTGCATCGTCCTCGTGCGCCAGCGGCACGCCGAACGCGGCCATCACCGCGTCGCCGGCGAACTTCTCGACGATCCCGCCGTGCGTGACGATGCACCGGGAGACCTGCTCGAAGAACTGCGAGACGCGGCGGCGGACGATCTCCGGGTCCGCGCCAGCAAGGAGCTCCGTCGAGGAGACGAGATCGACGAACAGGACGGTCGCGAGCTTCCGTTCCATCGACGGAATCGTAGTCGCCCGGGTGTCACCTACCGGGGCCGCGGACCGGCCGGTTTCCATAGCATCAGCCCGATGCTCGACCCGAAGGTCTTCAAGGCGTACGACGTCCGTGGCATCTACCCGGACGACCTCGACGAGTCCGGCGCGTACGCGATCGGGCGCGCCTACGTCGAGCAGTTCGAGCCGCGCCGGATCGCCGTCGGCCGCGACATGCGCCTCTCGAGCCCGCAGATGGCCGCCGAGGTGATCCGCGGCGCCGCCGAGGCCGGAGCGGAGGTGCTGGACCTCGGGATGGTCGGCACCGAGATGGTCTACTTCGCCGTCGGCGAGCTGGAGCTGGACGGCGGCATCGAGGTCACCGCCTCGCACAACCCGAAGGAGTACACCGGGATGAAGATCGTGCGGCGCGGTGCGCTGCCCGTCGGCGGCGAGTCCGGGCTCCTCGACGTGCGCGACCGGGCCGTGCAGGCCTGCGACCGCGCGGGCGCCGCCGCAGGCGGCGTCACGGCCTACGACATCTGGCCGGCCTACGTCGATCGGGTGCTGTCCTTCATCGACATGTCCTCGGTCCGGCCGCTGAAGGTCGTGATCGACGCGGCGAACGGGATGGCAGGTGCGATGCTGCCGCCCGTGCTCGAGCGCCTGCCGATCGAGGCGGTGCGCTGCTACTTCGATCCGGATGGGTCCTTCCCGAACCACGAGCCGAACCCGCTGCTGCCGGAAAACCGCGAGTTCATCGTGCGCAAGACGCTCGAGGAAGGCGCAGACCTCGGGATCGCGTTCGACGGCGACGCCGACCGCTGCTTCTTCGTCGACGACACGGGTGAGTTCGTTCCCGGCGACTTCGCAACCGCGCTGCTCGCGGAGTCGGTGCTCGCAAAGGAGCCCGGCGCGAAGATCCTCTACGACGTGCGTGCCAGCTGGGCCGTCCCCGAGACGATCGAGCGGGCCGGCGGCACACCGCTCGTCAACCGCGTCGGCCACGCGTACATCAAGCACCGCATGCGCAAGGAGGACGCGGCCTTCGGCGGCGAGGTCTCGGGCCATTACTACTTCCGCGAGTTCTCGCAGGCCGACTCGGGCGTCATCCCGTTCCTGCTCATGCTCGAGCTGGTGTCGCGTAGCGGCAGGAAGCTGTCCGAGATCCTGAAGCCCTACCGGGACACGTACTTCATCACCGGCGAGATCAACACGACCGTCGCCGACGTCGCGCTGAAGCTGCAGGAGCTGAAGGAGCGCTACGCGGCCGAAGGGACCGTGTCGCACCTGGACGGCGTCTCCGTTGACGCCGACGACTGGCATTTTAACGTGCGCCCGTCCAATACCGAGCCGCTGCTGCGACTGAACCTCGAAGCGCGCTCGCAGAAGAAGATGGAAGCGAAGCGCGACGAGGTGCTGTCGCTGATCCGGTCGTGACAACCAAGCCGCCGTTCAAGTTCTCGGCGCGCACGCGCGTCGGCTTCTCCGACACCGACGCGCAGGGGATCGTCTACTACGGGCGCTACAACCCGTACTTCGACCTCGCCCGCGTCGAGTACCTGCGCTCGCTCGGCCTTCTGCACCACCACGGGCCCGGTGCCTTCGTCATGCGCGCGAACGACGTCGAGTACTTCGCGCCGGCGATCTTCGACGACGAGATCGACGTGTTCGTGCGTGTCTCGCGTTTCGGCACCACGAGCATCACCTTGCAGTTCGCGGCCTACCGCGAGCTCGACGACGTGTTGATGGTCACGGCGCACCAGACGATGGTCTATGTCGACCTCACCGAGCGGAAGAAGTGCCCGGTGCCGGACGACTTCCGGGACACCGTCTTCACGTTCGAGGGAGACGATGTCGAGCGCTAGCGGCGCGCTCGAGGCCGTCGAGGGGATCCTCGAGCAGGGCGGCGACGCCGACGACGTGCTGCGTCAGGTTGTCGCGGCGCTGCACGAGCGCGGCGGCTACGCGTGGGCCGGGCTCTTCTTCGTCGAGGAAGGCTCGCTGACGCTCGGCCCCGAGGCCGGGATGCCCGACGAGGCGCGTCGGACGCGGGTGCCGGTTCGCTGGCAGGGAGTCGAGGTCGCCGAGCTCGCCGTTGACGGCGCGCCGCCGGCCGACACGGACTTCCTCGAGCGCGTGGCGACGCTCGTCTCGGGCCACTGCCTCGTCGGGTGGGACACCGGCGGCGAGCCCTGGGATTCCTGACCCGGCCGCGGAGAGGGCCGCGCGCCCGGCGGTGTCCGCACGTCCGCCGGGCGCCGCAGCAGCTGTGCCCTCCTCCCCCTCTCTCGTTGTAGCCGCGACCGCAGCTCCGGTCGATCCCCCATCCCAGGGAACGGCCGCGCGCGTGCCGTATCCCTCGATCGAGTGAACGGGTCGAGTCCCTGAGCGGCCTCGCGGCGGCTATCCCTCGATCGAGGTACCCCCCTGTGGGCGAGCCCATGTCCCTCGATCGAGGAACGGACCCCGGGCGTTATCGCCCTGGGTGTGTCCCTACGACTGAGTGAGAGGGGAGGCGCTAGGACGGAGTGACGCGGTAGGCGTCGAAGACGGCTTCCACGTTCCGGAGCGCGGTCAGGAGCGCCCGCAGCGCCTTCACGTCGCCGACTTCGGCGACGTACCAGTTCTTCGCCATCTGGTCCTCGACGACGCCCCCGTACGAGACGATGTTCGCGCCGTGCTCGGCGAAGGTCCGCGCAACGTCCTCGAGCAGGCGCGACCGGTCCCACGAGTCGACGGCGATCTGGACGCGGAAGCTCTGCGTCGTGCCGCCGTCCCACTCCACCGGTGTGAAGCGCTCCGGGTTGCGCATCAGCGCCCGCACGTTCGGACAGTCGCCGCGGTGGATCGTGATGCCCTTGCCGAGCGAGATGTAGCCGACGATCTGATCGCCCGGCACCGGCGTGCAGCACCTCGCGATGCGGACCAGCACGTCCTCGACCCCGACGACGTTGATGCCGTACGTGGCGCTCCCGAGCGCGTCGCGCGCTCTCGGCTTCTTCCGCGGCTGGAGCGTCTCCTCGTGCACGACCTCTTCGACCTTCAGGCGCTGGAGCACCTTGTTGACGATGCTCCCCGCGGTCAGCTTCCCGGAGCCGAGCGCGATGTAGAAGTCCTCGGCCTTCTTGTAGCCCGACTCGCGAATCACGCCGGCGAGCACCGCGGAGCCCGCGAGCTTCCGGTACGGGAGGTTCTGCGCCTTCAGCGAGTGCTCGAGCGACTCGCGGCCCTTCGCCTCGAGGTCTTCCTTCTGCTCGCGCGAGAAGAACTGGCGGATCTTGTTCTTCGCGCGCGACGACTTGGCGAGCGAGAGCCAGTCGCGCGACGGGCCGCGGCCGGCCTTCGACGTGAGGATCTCGACCCGGTCACCGCTGCGGAGCTTGTAGTGCAGCGGAACGATGCGCCCGTTCACCTTTGCGCCTACGGTGCGATGACCGACGTCCGTGTGCACCGCGTACGCGAAGTCGATCGGCGTCGCGCCGGCGGGCAGCGTCTTGACCGCGCCCTTCGGCGTGAAGACGAAAACCTCCTCGGCGAAGAGGTCGGTGCGCAGCGACTTGACGAACTCGCTCGCGTCCGCGTCGTCCTCGTGCGCGTCCATCAACTGCTTGACCCACGACATCCATTCCTCGTCGGCCGCGCTCTTCGTGCCGCGCTTGTACGCCCAGTGCGCAGCAACGCCGAGCTCGGCAGTCTCCTGCATCTCGCGCGTGCGTACCTGGATCTCGAGCGGCCGCCCCTCGGGACCGATCACCGTCGTGTGCAGCGAGCGGTAGCCGTTGAACTTCGGCATCGCGACGTAGTCCTTGAAGCGGCCGGGCATCGGCTTCCACAACGAGTGGATGAGGCCGAGCGCGCCGTAGCAGTCGCGAGTCCCCTCCTCGCCGTCGCGCTCGACGATCACGCGCATCGCCGTGAGGTCGTAGATCTCGTTGAACTCGCGGCCCTTCTTGGCCATCTTGTCGTAGATGGAATAGAAGTGCTTCGCGCGTCCGGAGATCTCCGCGGGGAGGTCGACCTTCTCGAGCTCGCGCGCGAGCACGTCCGCGGCTTCCGCGACGTGGCCCTCACGATCGGCGCGGCGCTCGGCGACCATCGCCTTGATCTCCGCGAACTTGCGCGGGTGCAGCGTCTGGAACGAGAGATCTTCGAGCTCCCACTTGAGCGTGTGGATGCCGAGACGGTGCGCGAGCGGCGCGTACACCTCGAGCGTCTCCTTCGCCTTCTGGATCTGCTTCTGCTTGCCGAGGTACTCGATCGTGCGCATGTTGTGCAGCCGGTCCGCGAGCTTGATCAGGATCACGCGGACGTCCTCGGACATCGCGACGATCATCTTGCGGTAGTTCTCGGCCTCGGCCTGCTCGCGGCTCTGGAAGCTGATCCGGGTGAGCTTCGTGACGCCCTCGACGAGCCGGGCGATCTCGTCGCCGAACGTGGCGCGCACGTCGTCGATGTCGGTCTCGGTGTCCTCGACGACGTCGTGGAGGAGCGCGGCTGCGATCGTCTGCTCGTCCAGGCGCAGCTCGGCGCAGATGCGGGCGGCGCCGGCCGGGTGCTCGATGAAGTCGGAGCCGGACTGGCGCTGCTGCCCCTCGTGTGCGGCCGCGGCGAAGTGGAACGCGCGCGTGACGAGGTCGCGGTCGACCGCAGTCGAGTAGCTGGCCACCTCGGCGAGCAGCTCGTCGAGGAGCCCCTGGTGCCGTTCGCCTGTCTCCAGTGTCGCCAAGTTCTTCAGTGTACTCCCGGCCTCCGAAGGCGCATCCCCCCGGGCAGGAGGTGTCGTCGAGAGGTCGAAATGACGCTTCTCGTGCTCGGATTTCGCCGCAGAGAAGCCCGGAAAGTCGCGAAGCTCGCGCGTGCGTTCGCGTCCCTCGACGAGCAGGCGCGGCTCGTGCGCCCCGCGCGCAAGCGCGTCACCAGACTGTCACTCGGCGTGTAGCGCCCCGCACGGAATACGCTTCCATCATGCCCTGGTACTACGCCGTCGCCGAGCGCGACCACGAGATTCAGAATCCGACGAGCGCCGAGAAGATCGCGCTGCTCGGCAACTACCTCCAGCTCGGCCCCGATACGCGCGTGCTCGATCTCGCGTGCGGCAAGGGCGGCCCTGCCGTGCTGCTCGCCTCGACGTTCGGTTGCACGGTGCTCGGCATCGAGCGCGCGCCTGAGTTCGTCGAGGCCGCACGCGAGCACGTGACCGCTGCGGGCGTCGGCGACCTCGTCGAGATCGTCGAAGCAGACGCGCACGCGTTCCCGCTCGAGCCGGAGGCGTGGGACGCCGCGCTCTGTCTCGGAGCGACGTTCGTGTGGGACGACCTGGCGGGAACGCTCGCCGCGCTGGCCCCGACCGTCCGCCCCGGCGGCCACGTCGTCGTCGGGGAGCCGTACTGGCGTCACTGGCCGCTGCCGCGCGGCATCGACGACCAGAGCTTCGTCCCGCTGCGCGAGACTGTCGGCCGCATCGAGTCGGCGGGCCTCTCGCTCCACGGCATGATCGCGTCGAGCGAGGACGACTGGGACCGCTACGAGTCGCTGCACTGGCACGCACTCGAGAACTGGCTCGCCGCGAATCCGCGCGACCCCGACGCGGGCGAGATCCGCGAGCGGCACCAGCGCAACCGCGACGACTACCTGAGCTTCCAGCGCGAGCTGCTCGGCTGGGCGATCTTCGTCGCCCGCAAGCCCACCTGACGACCGCGTAGAACCTACGCAGCGCGCGCGAGCGCGGGCTCGCGCGCGAGCAGCGCGCGGAAGCGCTCCGACTCGAGCAGGTGTCGCCGTCCGAGACCGGCCTCCCCGACCTCGAGCTCGTCGAACACCGCCGCCGCGTCGGCGCTGCGCGCCTCCGCCGGCTTGCGGTACTCGGCCACGAGCCAGTCGCGCAGCTCGTCGTAGCGCGCGTCGGCTCCGAAGATGCGGCGCACCACGAGCTGCGGCGACACCGTGCCGTTCCAGCGGTTTTCCTCGAGGCGGAACGCGACGTCCCAGCGTCCCTCACGGCGGTAGCTGTCGAGCCGGCCGCCGATGCCGAAGGCGATCGCGCTGCCGGCGTCGGTGCCGTCGCGGCGCACCCGGAAGCGCAGATGCTTGCCCTCGCCCACGGTGGCGAGCGCGTCGAGCTCGCACCCCGCCGCGAGCAACGTCACGGCGGGGTTACCGAGACCGAACGGAGCGAGCCGCGCGAGCTCGGCGCAGAGGTCGAGTGTCAGACGCCGGCCGCGGGGGACGATCGCGTCAACCTGCGTCACGGCCGCGAGATCCTCGTCGAGGAGGAGGTTGGCCGCGTGCTCGGCGAACCGCTCGGCGAACGCGGGGATGTTCTCCGGCTTGATCGAGAGCCCGGCGGCGGCGCGGTGGCCGCCCCAGCGCTCGAGCAGCGCCGAGCAGGCGCCGAGGCCGCCGTGCAGGTCGAAGCTCGGGATCGAGCGGCCGGAGCCCTTCCAGTCGCCCTCGCCTGAATCGGACACCGCGCCGGCGATCAGCACCACCGGCCGGTTGAACTTCTCGACGAGACGCGACGCGACGATGCCGATCACGCCTTCGTGCCAGTCCTCACCGGCGACGACGTACGCGCGCCGCTGCTTGTGCTCCTCGGGCCACGACTCGACCTGCGCGATCGCCTCGCGCACGATGCGGCCCTCGACCGCCTGCCGTTCCTTGTTCAGGTCCTCGAGCGAGTTCGCGAGCCGTCGTGCGTCGTCGGGGTCGTCGGTGAGGAGCAGCTCGAGCGCAGCTCGCGGATGGCCGAGCCGGCCGGCGGCGTTGATGCGCGGGCCGAGCCGGAAGCCGACCGCACCCGCGTCGATCGCGGCGGGGTCGACGCCGGCGACGCGCATCAGGGCCTGGAGGCCGATCTTCTGCGTGCGCGCGAGCGCGCGCAGGCCTGCGATCACCATGCTGCGGTTCTCGTCGAGCAGCGGCACGACGTCGGCGATCGTCGCGAGCGCGACGAGGTCGAGGTGGCGCTTCGGAATGTCGGAGTCGACGCCGAACAGCGCCTGGCCGAGCTTGTAGACGACCCCGGTGCCGCACAGCTCGGGAAACGGATAGTCGGACGGGCGCGTCGCAACGATCGGGCAGTCGGGCAGCGTTGCACCATGCTCGTTGGTGAGGGGCCGGTGATGGTCGGTGACGATGACTTCGAGCCCGCGCGCCTTCGCCTCGGCGACCTCCTCGACGGCGGTGATGCCGCAGTCGACCGTGAGCACGAGCCCGCAGCCCTCGTCGGCGAGGCGACCGAGCGTCGAGCTGCGCACGCCGTAGCCCTCGTCGAAGCGGCTCGGCAGGTGCCAGTCGACCTCGGCGCCGAGCTCCCGGAGCAGCAGGACGGCGAGCGTGGTGGCTGCGATCCCGTCGACGTCGTAGTCGCCGTGGACGCAGATGCGCCGGCCTTCGGCGACCGCCGCCCGGATCCGCTCGCAGGCGACGCGCATGTCGCCGAGCAGGAACGGGTCGTGCGGCGGCATCTCCCCCTCGAGGAAGGCCCGCGCCGCGGCGGGGTCGTCGTAGCCGCGCCGGACGAGGACACTTGCCGTGAGCTCGCTGATTCCCAGCGACTCTGCGAGCTCGGCCTGCACCCGGTGCGGACACGGACCGATCGTCCAGGTGCCCTCGTGCATCGTGCTTGCACGCTACGGGTACGGTCGGATAGCACCGGATCATTCGCGCGAATCCGCGAGACTCGGAGCTATGCGAACCTCTTCCTGCTCGATCCCGACGTCAACCACGGCTCGTTCGGCGCCTGCCCCCGCCCGGTGTTCGAGCGCTACCAGGCGTGGCAGCTCGAGCTCGAGCGGGAGCCCGTGAACTTCCAATAAAGCGCGATCACGAGGGTGTCGAGATCGGCGCGCACGTAGGCCTCCTGGTCGACGGAGCATTGACACCGCCGACCTTCGACACCCTCAACTTCGGTCCCTGCTACTCGGCGCTCACGGACTCAACCGTGAATTACCGATCGACCATCTAGAGGCCGGCGATCCGCTCAAGCGGGAAGCGGCGCCGCGGCCCGTGCGGCCAGGACTTCTCGCAGCTTCTCGACGAGCGCCTGCCCGGAGAACGGCTTCGCAATGAACGCGACCTTCGGCGAGATCACGTACTTGTCGAAGATCGATTCCTGCGCGTAGCCGGACATGCAGAGGACGGCGATGTCCGGGTGCTCGCGGGCGACGGCTTCGAGCAGTTCCTTCCCGTTCATGTTCGGCATCGTCAGGTCGGTCACGAGCGCGTCGATCTCGCCCGCGTGAAGGCGGCAGAGCTCGAGGGCCTCGACGCCGTCGGCCGCTTCGATGACGCTGTAGCCGTACGTCTCGAGCAGCTCCCGCATGAACCGCCGGACAGTCGTCTCGTCCTCGGCGAGCAGCACCGCTTCGACGTGCGGGACGTCGTCGCGGTCGGTCCGCTCCGGTTGCGCTGCGGCGTCGCCGTCCTCTGTTGGCACGGTGACGCTCGGCAAGTAGACGATGAACGTCGAGCCGGCGCCAGGAGCGCTCTCGACGCCGATGTCGCCGCCGATCTGCTTCAGGATCCCGTACACGGTCGCGAGACCGAAGCCGCTTCCCTTCCCGTCCTTCTTCGTCGTGAAGAACGGCTCGAAGATGTGCGGACGGACGTCGTCGGCGATACCCGTGCCGGTGTCGCGAACGACGAGCGTGGCGTAGTCGCCCGGCGGCAGCGCCGGTGCGTCGGAGGCGGAGGCTTCGATCGAGACGAAGCCGGTCGAGATCGAAAGGTTGCCGCCGGCCGGCATGGCGTCGCGCGCGTTCATGGCGAGATTGATGACCACCTGCTCGAGCTGGCTGCGGTCGACCTCGATGTGCACCGGGCCGTAGAGGTGCATGCTGAGCTCGACGTCGCTGCCGAGCACGTGACCGAGCAGCGTGCGCGTCTCCTCGACGACGGCGTTGAGGTTGAGGACGACGGGCTGCATGATCTGGCGACAGCTGAACGCGAGCAGCTGACGGGTGAGCGCCGCCGCACGCTCGGCGGCGCTCGAGATCAGCTCGACCTTCCCGCGCTGCGATTCATCGTCGAGCGAGGCGAGGAGGAGGTCGCTGCAGCCGATGATCGGCGTCAGGAGGTTGTTGAAGTCGTGTGCGATGCCGCCCGCGAGCTGGCCGATCGCCTCCATCTTGTGCGCCTGGCGTAGCCGCTCTTCGCTGTGGGCGAGCGCTGCCTCCGCCTCTTCGCGCACCCTGACGTTGCGTGCGCTCTCGAACGCGGCCTCGCACTGCGAGACGATGGCGACACAGGAGCTGATGTCGTCGCTCGAGACCGCGATGAAGCCTGACTCGTCGTGCAGGCGCAGCGGCATCACGGTCAGCTGGAAGCTCCGGTCGTCCGCGACGAGCTTCGGCGGCGGGAACGTGCGGGTCGGAAAGCGGAATGGAGGTTGGTCCGGGTCGGCCTGCACCTTGCTCCAGCCCACCGGGTCCTCGGCGTCGCCGTCGTAGACGCCGAGCATGCAGTTCGCGATGCCGATCTGCGGCAGCGTCTCGAGCAGGATCCGGCCGAGCTCGATCGTATCGAGCTGCGGCGTTGCGAGGAGCTGCTCGGCGAACGTGCTGACGGCGCGCGACACCTCCGCCTGGTCGATCAACTGCTTGACGAGCCTCCGGCGCTCCCGCTCGGCGGCCTCGCCGTCGTAGGCCGGCGTGCAACCGCACGACTCACGCAGCACGAGCCCCGTCTTGATGGTCCGCACCGGTGGCGGTTCGGTGCCGTCCTCGATCATTGCGAGGAGCGAGTCGAGCGCCGCCTGCGCCGAGCACTCGACGGGAAAGTGAACGCACGTCATGGCCGGCTCCGTCGCGAGCGCTTCGACGAAGTCGTCGAATGCGACAAGCGCGACGTCGTGCGGAACTGCGATGCCGAGCTCGCCCAAGCGGACGAGCGCGCCGCGTGCCGAGCCGCCGTTGCTCGCAAGCACCGCGGTGAACTCGACCCCGTTCTCGACGAGCTGGTCGATCGCGTGGCTGCCGGCGAACCGCTCGTGCTTGGCGTCCACGATCAGCGCCGGGTCGTCGGCGAGACCGAGCCTCCGGACCGTCTCCTCGTAGGCTTCCCGGCGCTCCGGACCGTCGCCGGCCTCGCACGCCAGGTAGGCGATGCGGCGGTGTCCGTGCTCGGCCAGATGCTCCACGGCGGAGGCGATCCCGCCCCGGTTGTCGGGCACGATCATCGGTGGATCGAGGCCGCGGCTGAGGAAGACGAGCGGATGACCGTCCTGCTGGAAGCGGCGCGCGTCGGCGGCGATTTTCTCCGTCGGCAGAGGGTTGATCACGATCAGCCCGTCGGTGTTCCACGGGCCGACCGGCGAAAACGTCCTGTTTGTTCCGACCGTCGGCCAGGCCGGCCCCGCGTGCCACTGGCTCGAGCTGACCCCGAAGCTCATCAGCAGGTTGCAGTCCGCTCGACGCGCGGCATCCGCGAGCGCCACCACGAGCGCTTCGAAGTAGGAATCGATGCCGCTTGGCTGGATCTGCCAGCCGTGGAGAACGCCGATCGTCGGGCGCTGCCCAGGCACGTGTGCGCGGGAGCTCCCTTGCGCCACCTTCGGCAACGGGTCCACGTGGAGGTTTCTCTCCATCCGGTCACGTATCGACACGTGGGCGTCGCCGCATGAACCAGATGGGGGCAGACGGGGACGGAATCCGGGTGTCTCGGGCCCCGGCTGAACGGCTGAGAGGCAGGCGGCGAGTGAGTTTCGCGCGCCTGCCTCTCGCAGGCCTGCAGCGCTACGCGCGACTGCGGACGCGCTCGAGGATCGCGCTCAGAGCAGCGTCCGCCTTGATCTTGCCCTCCATCACGAAGTAGACGATGTCGGCCGTGAAGAGCCGCCCCCAGGCGAGCGGCAGGGCGTCGATCCGGCGACCGGGACTCATCCGCTTGTCGTCGTCCCAGTACGTGACCTTCTTGAACTGCGTGCCGTCGTGAACGTGGCAGCCGGCGACATCGACGCCGTCGTGGTGCTTGGCGATGTGCCGCGCGCGCCAGTAATCCCGAACGTAGTCCGCGTGATCGTGCGCGAGCGTCTTCCTCCGCTTGACCGTCAAGACGTACTTCGCCTCGTCCTCGTGCTGGTGCGGCTCGGGGTTGTTCGCCTCGGCCAGCACCCGGAGTAGGTTTTCTCGGCAGGAGCGGTCCGTGCAGAGCCGGTGCAGCTCGCGTGGCGTCGTGTAGCCGAACTGGGCGGCCAGCGCCTTCCCGTGCTCCTCGTGACCAACGATGTGCCTGCGCATCGTCCAGGCCGTCGACCAGTGTTCCTCGCTGACGGACTTCCGCTTCTTGGTCTCCGGGTCGACGAAGCTGACGACGGTTCCGGATGGCGGTAGCTCCTCGGGGTGGTAATGGAGCACCGGGTCGCGCTTGATCGGGTCGTCCGGCCGCAACTGCGGCGGGATCGGCCGCAACCCCAGCTCGGGCAGCGGCAGCGCGTGGGCGGGCATGATCAGGCCGTCCGACAGTTTGGCCTTGTTCTCGGCCCAGGTGATCTGATCCGGGGAGCAGTCGGCGGCTCCGAAGGCTTCCCTGATCGACTCGAACTCTCCCGCCGGATAGGGGATGTAGCCGCGCTCCTTGAACACCACGTCGGAGATGCCGTGCTGGCGGCGCCATTCCGCGCTGCCCGGCTTCGGCTTGGGCACGTCGGCCGCTAGCGCTCGAGCGCACGCTATGGGAGGAGCACCGCATCGAGATCCCGGTGACGCGCCCGCAGAAGGATCTGCTGCGCATCTCGATCGCGGCGTACACCACGCGCGAGGACATCGAGCGGCTGCTCGACGCGCTCCCGCGCGCGCTCGCGACGGCTTAGCCGCCTTCGCGGGGCAGCTCGACGCCGAGCACGCTGAGCAGGACGAGCAGCGTGAGCCCGCCAACCCACAGGCCAAGCACGAGCCGGGGCCGCTTGCTCTCCCGCAGCGACTGCACCGCGACCTTGCCCCAGAGGATGAGCAGGCCGAGCAGCGCAGCCGCCGCGACCACGATCACCGGCGCCAGATAGACGGCTTTCTCGAGCGGCCAGCCCATGATCAGCGCGGTCAGGACGACGAGGCCGAAGACGGCTGCGAGGGCGATCCCGATGCGGAGCGTGCGCACGCGCCAAGGGTACGCTTCCCGCGTGGACTCGGAGGCGAACTACAGCTCCGGCGAGGAGTACGTCGTCGAGTTCCTGGGCTACCGGTTCAGCTTCAACTGCTCGGACTTCGAACAGCGCGTCACGGCGGCCGCCGTCAAGCTCGGCCTGCTGGCAGGGAACGAGCTGGACGACGACGAGACGGCCGACCTGGTCGAGCTCGTCGAGCGGGACGCCATCGAAGAGCCCCGCAGCGCGCTCGGCCGCTACCTCGTTCGCCACTGGGACGAGATCTCCCTCGTCGACGGCGAGGCGCTCGTCTACTGGCTGAAGAAGCTCGTCTTCCGCGGTGCGTGGCTCGACCACCGGGTGAAGGAGGGGAAGCTCGAGGTCGGCTGGGACGACGAGACGGCGGAGTTCGCCTACCACGACCCGAACGGCGGCCGCGCGCTGCTCGAGCTGCTGCCGACGCCGAGCTGGCGGGACGTCCAGTACCGCAGATGAGCGTCCCGCGCTGGTACGCCGCGGCCGGCCCCGCCTACATCGCCGTGCTGCTCGCGGTCGACACGCAGGTCGGCCTCGCCGCGCAGATCGGGCTGGGTGTCGTGACGTGGGTGGTCCTACTCGCCGCGATCTGGCCGCTCACCGCGATCGTGCGGGCGCAGGTGATCGGCGTCGTGATGTTCGCGACGATCGCCGAGGTGACCGGCTCGTTGATCTGGGGCGTCTATCGCTACCGGCTGCACAACCTGCCGCTCTTCATCCCACCCGCGCACGGGCTCGTCTATCTCAGCGGCGTCGCACTCGCGTCGGTCGTGCGGCCGCGGCTGCTCGTCGCCGTCGCGGCGGCGGGATCGGTCGGCTGGGGGATCGCCGGGATCACGGTGCTGCCGCGGCTCGACGTCGCAGGCGCGATGTGCGTGCCGCTGCTCGTCGCGTTCCTCTGGCGGTCACGCTTCCGCGCCACGTACGCGGGCGTGTTCGTCGTCGTTGCGGCGCTCGAGCTGTACGGGACGTCGATCGGCGTCTGGCGCTGGGCCGCCGAGCTTCCCGGCCTCGGCATCGCCCAGGGAAACCCGCCGAGCGGTGTCGCGAGCGGCTACGTGTGGTTCGACGTGATGGCGTTGCTCGTCGCGCCGTGGCTCGTCGCCGGAACGCGCACGATCCGCGCACGGCTCGCGCCTGCGGCAGTGTGAAGCGGCTGCCGGTCGCACTCTTCGCCGCCGCCGCCGTGGGAGCGCTGGGTATAGTCAGAAGCGTTGCACGCGCGATGAGGCTCGCGCCTAACCGCAGGGAAGGTTCCCGCTGATGGCCTCTACCCCACCAGGTTCGCCTGCCATGGAGGTAGAGCAATGAGCGACATCGCGGTAGCAGCAGTCCTCGCAGCGACGATCCTGATCGCCTCGACGATCAGCATCGAGATCGGGCTCTCGGTCGCGCTGATCGAGCTGCTCGCCGGCGTGATCGTCGGCAACGCCTTCCACCTCGACGTGCCGAGCTGGCTCGCCTTCCTCGGCTCCTTCGCCGGCATGGTGCTGACCTTCCAGGCCGGCGCCGAGGTCGACGTGCCCCAGTTCAGACGCGAATGGAAAGCCTCCCTCTCGATCGGCCTCGTCAGCTTCTTCGCCCCCTTCGCCGTCGTCGGCCTCCTCGCCTACTACGGCCTCGGCTGGAACCACCGCCAGGCGGAGATCGGCGGCCTCGCGCTCTCGACGACGAGCCTCGCCGTCGTCTATGCGGTGCTCGTCGAGACCGGCCTCAACCGGGAGCTCGTGGGCAAGCGGCTGATGTCCGCGACCTTCGTCACCGACATCGCCACCGTCGCCGGCCTCACCGCGCTCTTCATCAAGCCGACGCTCTGGATCGTCCCGTTCATCCTCGTCTCGGTCGCGCTGATCGTCGGATTGCCGAAGGCGGCGCCGTGGTTCTTCGGCCGCTACGGCAACCGCGTGATCGAGCCGGAGATCAAGCTCGTCTTCGCGTCGCTCTTTCTCCTGATGTGGCTCGGCGGCCGCGCCAACTCACAGCCCGTGCTCCCCGCGTTCGTCCTCGGGCTCGTGATGAGCAGCCACTACGTCAAGCACCGGCAGGAGCAGGAACGGATGCGCGTCGTCGCGTTCGCCTTCCTGACGCCGTTCTTCTTCCTCAAGGGCGGCATGAGCGTCTCAGCCGGCGCGCTCTGGGCGAACCTCGGCATCCTCGCCGTCCTCTTCGTCGGGAAGATGGTGCCGAAGCTCGCCGGCGTTTACCCGCTCGCACGCCGGTACACCGCGCCGCACGCTACGTTCACGACGCTGCTGATGTCGACCGGGCTCACCTTTGGCACGATCAGTTCCCTCTACGGCCTCAATGCCGGGATCATCGACCGTACGCAGTTCTCGCTCCTCATCGCCGTCGTCGTGCTCTCGGCCGTCGTCCCGACCGCGATCGCGCAGCGCTTCTTCCATCCGCACCTCGACGGCGGACCGCCGACCGATCGGGCGGTTGCGCCGGCGCCCGCCGGCGAGGGAGCGACCGGCTGATGCCGTTCGAGCGGATCCTCGTCGCGATCGACGGCAGCGAATGCTCCGACCGCGCCTTCGCGAAGGCGCTGGAGCTCGCGGTGCTTGCCGGGGCAAGAGTGACAGCGCTCGCCGTCGAGGGCCCGCTGCCTGCCTATGCGGCGACGATCGGGGAGGTCGACGAGGTCAAGCGCGAGAAGGACATCTACTTCAACGCGCTCGCGATACGAGCGAGGCAGCAGGCAGAGCAGTCCGGCCTCGACATCGACGTCGAGGTGCGGCCCGGGCACGCAGCGGAGCTCATCTCACAGGTCGCCGCCGAGGGCTCCTACGATCTCGTCGTCCTGGGATATCGCGGCCACTTCCTGCGCGATCACCTCCTCGGCTCGACGGCCGACCGGGTCGCCGGGCACGCGCCGTGTCCGGTGATGATCGTCCGCTGAGGTTCGGAATCTAGACCGGCTTCGGAACCGAGAAGCCGACGCCGACGCGCTCCTCCGCCGACTTGCGCAGCTCGATCCGGCGGATCGACCCGATCGGAATCACGAGCGCATCCGGCTCGTCTTCATCGACCCGCTGCACGTAGAACGTGATCATCCCGAAGCCGGGCTCGGGCTCAATCCGGTCGAGCACGAAGCGGCCGGTGTCCATCAGCTCGACCTCGACGAACGGCTTCTCGACGCCCGCCGACTCCGCGAACGCGGCAATCGTCCGGAGCAGCCGCTCGACGAAGGCCTCGTGCGGGCCCTCCGGAACCGGCGTCCAGATACCGCTCAGAAGAGCCCGCTCTCCGCAGCGGCCGCGCCGATGTGCGCCCGGCCGAGCTTCGTGATCGTGCGACCGCGCGGCGTCCGCTGGATGAACCCGAGCTGGAGCATGAACGGCTCGTACACGTCCTCGATCGTGTCCGGTTCCTCGCCGAGCGACGCGGCAAGCGTCGTGAGGCCCACCGGGCCGCCGTCGAACTTCTCGACGATGGTGCGCAGCAGCGCGCGGTCGATGCGCTCGAGCCCGGCCTCGTCGACCTCGAGCAGCTCGAGCGCCTCCCGTGCGATCGCCGTGGAGATCGAGCCCTCGTGCCGTACCTGGGCGACGTCGCGCACGCGCCGCAGGATGCGGTTCGCGATCCGCGGTGTGCCGCGCGAGCGGCCGGAGATCTCGTCCGCCGCGTCGTCGGCGATCTCGACGCCGAGGATGCGTGCCGAGCGTTTCACGATCTGAGCGAGCTGGCCCGGGTCGTAGTAGTCGAGCCGGAACGTCATGCCGAAGCGGTCCCGCAGCGGCGAGGTGAGCAGGCCCGTGCGCGTCGTCGCGCCGACGAGCGTGAACGGCGGCAGGTCGAGCGTGAGCGTCCGCGCCGCCGCGCCCTGGCCCATGACGATGTCGAGCCGGAAGTCCTCGAGCGCCGGGTAGAGGATCTCTTCGGCGGCGCTGCTCATCCGGTGGATCTCGTCGACGAAGATCACGTCGCGCGCCTCGACCGAGGTGAGGATCGCCGCGATGTCCTTCCGTTCGAGCGCCGGTCCTGCGACCGAGCGGATTCCGACGCCGAGCTCCTCGCGGACGATGAACGCGAGGCTCGTCTTGCCGAGGCCCGGCGGCCCGACGAGCAAGACGTGGTCGAGCGCCTCGCCGCGCGCCTTCGCCGCGGCCAGCGCGATCCCGAGCTGCTCCTTGACGCGCACCTGGCCGACGAAGTCGTCGAGGCTGCGCGGCCGCAGCGTCTGCTCGACCGCCTCCTCGTCCTCCTTGATCGCGGGCGCGAGAAACGGGGCGCTGCTCATGCCGCCCTCTTCAACGCGAGGCGCACGCGATCCTCGGGCGGCAGGGCGGGGTCGGTGCCGGCGAGGGCGCGCTCGGCGTCGACGAGCGTGTAGCCGAGCTCGACGAGCGCGTCACGGGCGACGATGTGCGTGTCGCCGGACGGCGTCGTCATCAGGTCGGTGACGCCGGCGCCGAGCTTCTCCTTCAGCTCGAGCACGATGCGTTCGGCCGTCTTCTTGCCGATGCCGGGAATCGCCATGAACCGCGCCGTGTCCTCGTGGACGATCGCGCGACGCAGCTCCTCCGCGGGCGAGCCGGAGACGATCGCAAGCGCGACCTTCGGACCGACGCCGTTGACGGTGAGGAGCTGGATGAAGAGCTCGCGCTCCGCCCGGTCGGCGAAGCCGTAGAGCTGCATCGTGTCCTCGCGGACGTGCAGGTAGGTCTCCAGCACGACCTCCTCCGCCCCGTCTGCCTTCCTGAGGGCGCTCGGGGTCGCCGCGACGAGGTAGCCGACGCCGCCGACGTCGAGCACGAGCCCGTCCGGGGTCGAGCCGACGGGCTTGCCGCGGAGCCGCGCGATCATCGGATCACGAGACCATCTTGAGAAGCGGCGGGGCGAGGGCGTGGCAGATCGCGACGGCGAGCGCGTCGGCCGCGTGATTCGGCGTCGGCAGGGCGTCCAGCGAGAGGATGGCCTTCACCATCCGCTGCACCTGGGCCTTGTCGGCGCGGCCGTAGCCGCAGACCGCCTGCTTCACCCGCGACGGGGCGTACTCCGTGCACTCGATGCCGGCCAGCGCGGCCGCGACCAGCACGGCGCCGCGCGCTTGCCCGACGGAGAGCGCGGTGCGGGCGTCGACGCCGACGAAGGACTCCTCGAGCGCCACCGCATCCGGCGTGTGCTCCGTGATGAGCGCCGCCACGCCGTCGAAGATGGTCTTCAGGCGCAGCTCGGGACGCTCGCCGGCAGGTGTCGACCACCACCCGTGGTCGATGGCCTTGAGGCGCCCGCCGCTTTCGTGGACTATCCCGTACCCGCACGCAGCCGTCCCTGGGTCGATGCCGATGACGACCTTCACGGGGACACGTTAGGCGCGTGGTCGGACGACTCCTGCCTCCCGCCACGGCATCGGGCACGTCATCGAGGGTGAGCCTCAGCCGGCGACGGCCTCCAGCACGCGCTCCGGGATGTCGAAGTTCGCGTAGACGTCCTGGACGTCGTCGTTGTCCTCGAGCTCGTCCATCAGCCGCAGCACCTTCTTTGCGTCCGCCTCGTCGGCGACCTCGACGGTGGTCTTCGGCACCATCGTCAGCTCCGCCGAGTCGACGGTGAAGCCCGCTGCCTCGATCGCCTCGCGCACCGCGGAGAGAAACTGCACGTCGGTCGTCACCGCGAACGTCGTGCCGTCCAACGCGACGTCGTCCGCTCCACCTTCCGCCGCAGCGAGCGTCAGCGCATCTTCGTCGACGCCGTCTGCATCAACGAGAACGAGGCCGCGGCGCTCGAAGAGCCACGCGACGGCTCCCGAGCCGCCGAGGTTGCCGTCGTTCTTCGCGAACGTGTGACGCACGTCGGAGGCAGTGCGGTTGCGGTTGTCGGTGAGCGCCTCGACGATCACCGCGACGCCGCTCGGCCCGAAGCCCTCGTAGATCACGGTCTCGAAGGCGGACGCGTCGGCGTCTGCGCCGGAGCCCTTCGCAATCGCGCGGTCGATGTTGTCCTTCGGCATGGAGTACGACTTCGCCTTCTCGATCGCGTTCTGCAGCGCGAGGTTGCCGGCCGGGTCGCCCCCGCCCTCTTTCGCCGCCACGATGATCGCGCGCGAGAGCTTCGAGAAGAGCTTGCCGCGCTTCACGTCGGCGGCACCCTTCTTGTGCTTGATCGACGACCACTTGCTATGCCCGGACACTCATCGCCTCCCGTACCTGATTGAGAAAGAGCTCATGGATCCGCGTGTCGTCGGTGAGCTCGGGATGGAAGGCGGCGACGAGGATCCTACCCTCGCGCGCCAGGACCGGGTGTCCGTCGACCTCGGCCAGCACCTCGACGCCCTCGCCCGCCTCTTCGATCCACGGCGCGCGGATGAAGACTGCGCGGACCGGCTCCGCGGCGGGGCCGCCGAAGAGAGACGGCACAGTGAGATCGGTCTCGAAGCTCGCTTGCTGGCGGCCGAACGCGTTGCGCCTCGTGCTGATGTCGGCGATCGCGAGGTGGTCGCGGTCGAGCAGGATCATTCCGGCGCAGGTGCCGAAGATCGGCTGCTCGAACCGGCGCAACGCCTCGTCGAGCCCGTAGAGGTGCATGAGCCGCGTCATGGCGGTCGATTCGCCGCCCGGGACGATCAGCCCGTCGAGGCCGGCGAGCTGCTCGGGCAACCGCACCTCGACCGCCTCGGCACCGAGGCGCCGTACGACGGCCACGTGCTCGCGGAAGTTTCCCTGCACGGCCAGGACGCCGATGCGAAGCCGGTCCATCGCCGAATTGTAGAGGCGGTTACTTGGATGCCAGCGGAGCCGGCACGGGCGGCAGCGGCGCCGCCTCGGCGTGCCTGCGCCGCTCGAGCCAGAGTCCGAGCAGCACGAACAGGAAGCCGACGGCCGCCAGCACGATCGGCGGCACCCATTCGCGCTGGGAGGTCGCCGACCCGCCGAAGAGCGAGATCGTCGCGCGCGCCCACTTCTCACCGAAGTGGACCGCCGCCGCGTAGATGCCGAACGAGCCGAGCACGGCCCAGCTCGAGCGCCCCGAGAGCGCGGCAAGGCCGATGTAGGCGAGCCCGCCCACTGCGACGAGCGCCCAGCCCGTGTCGCCGGAGTGCCAGAAGTAGATGAGGCTGCCGCCGACGAGGAGCCCTGCCGTCACATGGAGCCAGAACCCGTACGGCCGGCGTTTCCCGCGGTCGAGGACTGTCGCGACAGCGAGGTAGAAGAGCCCGACGAAGAGCGTCACGGTCGCGGTCCAGTTGCCGCCGCTCGAGAGCACGTCGGTGACGAAGTACCACCCGGCGAAGGCCGCCACCAGGGAGAGCAACGGGAAGCGGAAGAACCCGAGCGCGACGAGCGCCGCCACGATCGTCAGGAGCTCGAGCGCGAGCAGACCGACGTGGAAGCCGCCGACGAACGAGACCGAGTGCGGAAGCCAGCCGAACCAGGTCTCGAGCGCGCCGACGAACGCGGCGAACGCGATCACGGTGGCGAGCGCGAAGAGGCCGGCAGCCATCCAGCGGCCGGCGCGCCGGAAGGCGATCGCGAGGGCGCCGAGCACGACTAGCACGAGCAGGGCCCACGCTGCGTACGCTGCGTCGCCGTACGAGCTCGACAGGTACCCGAGGGAGTACGCGGCCGCGATGAGCACCGTGAGCCCGCCGAGGTAGAGCAGGTAGGACGCGCTCGTCCACCTCGGCTTGACGACGTCCATGTGCGCAGTGTCTGCGCCGGGTCGGACGTTGCCCTCCGCATGAGAGGGGACTCCGTGCTCCGAAGACCTGGAGACCTGGTCCGAACCAGGTCCCAGCCTGCGGTCGGACGAGTACGCTGCTACGGAAAGAGGTGCGCTACCAGCCGCGCGTTTCGAGCAGCTGGCTCGGATCGAGCGAAGCCGTCGAGATGCCGACCATCGCCCCGCCGAGGCCGGCGGAGACGCGTGCGAGGATCTCGGCGTCCTGATAGTGCGTCGTCGCCTCGACGATCGCCTTCGCACGCAGCTCGGGGTCGCCCGACTTGAAGATGCCGGAACCGACGAAGACGCCGTCCGCGCCGAGCTGCATGCAAAGAGCAGCGTCAGCGGGCGTCGCGATGCCGCCCGCGGTGAAGGTCACGACCGGAAGCTTCCCGTTCTCAGCGACCCAGCGCACGAGGTCGTACGAAGCCTGGAGATTCTTGGCCTCGGAGTAGAGCTCTTCCTCGGCGAGCGTCGCCAGCCGGCGGATGTGACCGAACACCGAGCGCATGTGCGTGACGGCATTGACGATGTCGCCGGTTCCGGCCTCGCCTTTCGTGCGAATCATCGCCGCACCCTCGGTGATACGGCGCAGCGCCTCCCCGAGATTCGTGCAACC
>DATCOE010000206.1:0-8050 GCA_036564885.1 Gaiellaceae bacterium
GCCTCGTTCAAGTGGTTCCTGGACGAAGGCCTCCGGGAGACCATCGACGACATCTCTCCGATCGAGGACTACACAGGATCGCTCGCGGTTGAGTTCGGCAACTACATCTTCGGTCAGCCGCAGTTCTCCATCAAGGAGTGCCGCGAGAAGGATCTGACCTACCAGGCTCCGCTCTCGATGACGGTCCGGTTCGTGAACAAGGACACGGGCGAGATCCGCGAGCAGACGGTCTTCATGGGCGACTTCCCGATGATGACCGAGTTCGGCACCTTCATCATCAACGGCACCGAGCGCGTGATCGTCACGCAGCTCGTCCGCTCGCCGGGCGCCTACCTGATGGAGCCGAAGGACGCGACGAAGCAGGTCTTCATCGCGAACCTCATGCCGAGCCGCGGCTCGTGGCTCGAGCTCGAGATCGACAAGAAGGGCATCGTCTACGGCCGCATCGACCGGAAGCGCAAGCTGCCGATCACGACGCTCCTCCGCGCCCTCCCGGCCGAGGACCCGACGACGGGCTTCAAGCTCGACACGTCGACGAACGAGGCGATCCTCGCCCTCTTCGATAACTCGTCGTACATCGTCAACACGCTCGAGAAGGACCCTTCCACGCGGGAGGAAGAGGCCCTGATCGAGGTCTTCAAGAAGCAGCGCCCGGGTGAGCCTCCGACCCTCGACAACGCGCGGAACCTCCTGCGCGCGCTGTTCTTCGACCCCAAGCGCTACGACCTGACGAAGGTCGGCCGCTACAAGCTCAACCAGCGCCTCGGCGTCAACGTTCCGGAGGACACGCGCGTCCTCACCACCGAGGACATCGTCGCCCTCGTCAACAAGCTGATCGCACTGCCGGTCAACCTCGGCGTTCCGGAGGACACGAAGGACTTCGCTGCCGAGGCGTTCGGCATGCCACGCGCCCCGATCGCCGCCGAGCTCGACGAGTACGAGCACTTCGGCAACCGGCGCCTGCGTACCGTCGGCGAACTGATCCAGGAGGCGTTCCGGGTCGGCCTCTACCGCATGGAGCGCGTCGTGCGCGAGCGGATGACGACCGAGGACGTCGACACGATCACGCCGCAGACGATCATCAACATCCGTCCGGTCGTGGCCGCGCTGAAGGAGTTCTTCGGCTCCTCGCAGCTCTCGCAGTTCATGGACCAGACGAACTCGCTCGCCGGGCTCACGCACCGGCGCCGGCTGAGCGCACTAGGAGCAGGCGGCCTCACGCGTGAGCGCGCGCCGATCGAGGTGCGCGACGTCCACCCGACGCACTACGGCCGCATGTGCCCGATCGAGACGCCGGAAGGCCCGAACATCGGCCTCATCGGCTACCTCGCGTCGTACGCGACGGTCTCCGAGTTCGGCTTCATCCAGACGCCGTACCGCCGTGTCACCGGCGGCAAGGTGACCGACGAGATCGTCTACCTCGACGCCGTCGAGGAGTCGCGCTACACGATCGCGCAGGCGACCGCGTCCACCGACCGCAACGGGAAGCTGCTCGAGGCCGCGGTGCTCTGCCGCTCCGCCGACGGCGAGGCCGTGACGGCGCCGCCGAAGGCGGTCGAGTTCATGGACGTCGCACCGGCGCAGATCGTGTCGGTCTCGACGGCCCTGATTCCGTTCCTCGAGCACGACGACGCGAACCGCGCGCTCATGGGCGCGAACATGCAGAGGCAGGCCGTGCCGCTGCTCGTGCGCCAGGCGCCGCTCGTCGGCACCGGCCTCGAGTATCGCGCCGCGGTCGACTCGGGCGATGTCGTCATCGCGCTGCGGGCCGGCACCGTCGTCGACGTCGACGCCGACAAGATCACCGTCGAGGCGAAGGACGGACGCGACGACTACACGCTGACGAAGTTCATGCGCTCGAACCAGGGCACGCTGATCCACCACAAGCCGGTGGTTCGGCTGGGCGACAAGGTGAAGGCGGGCGAGGTCCTCGCGGACGGCAGCTCGACCGACAACGGCGAGCTCGCGCTCGGCGCCAACCTGCTCGTCGCGTTCATGCCGTTCGAGGGCTACAACTTCGAGGACGCGATCGTCCTCAGCGAGCGGATCGTCAAGGACGACATCCTCTCGTCGATCCACATCCACGAGTACGAGATCGACGCTCGCTCGACGAAGCTCGGCGACGAGGAGATCACCCGCGACATCCCGAACCGCTCGGAGGAGTCGCTCGCGCAGCTCGACGAGCGCGGCGTCGTCCGCATCGGTGCCGAGGTCGGCTCGGGCGACCTGCTCGTCGGCAAGGTCACGCCGAAGGGCGAGACCGAGCTGACGGCCGAGGAGAAGCTGATCCGCGCCATCTTCAAGGAGAAGGCGCGCGAGGTCCGCGACACCTCGCTCAAGGTCCCGCACGGCGAGGGCGGCGTCGTCATCGACGTCAAGACGTTCGCACGCGAGTCGGGCGACGACCTCAGCCCCGGCGTGAACGAGCTCGTTCGCGTCTACGTCGCGAAGAAGCGCAAGATCGCGGAGGGCGACAAGCTCGCCGGCCGCCACGGCAACAAGGGCGTCATCTCGAAGATCGTCCCGGAAGAGGACATGCCGTTCCTCCCGGACGGCCGCCCCGTGGACATCGTGCTCAACCCGCTCGGCGTGCCGAGCCGGATGAACATCGGCCAGGTGCTCGAGACGCACCTCGGCTGGGCCGCCGCGCACGGCGTCTTCCACGAGAACGGCGACCGCAAGACGGAGGACGACAGCTGGAAGGTGCGCCGCCAGGTGGTCAACGGCGGCGACCCGAAGGCGATCGCGACGCCGGTGTTCGACGGCGCCACGCCTACCGACGTCGACGACGCGTTGATCGCGTGGACGGAGCAGAACCCCGACTCGCCGATCAAGATGCACGTCGACCACAAGCGGGCGGCCGGCCGGAAGTGCTCGGGCAAGGTGCAGCTGTTCAACGGCCGCACCGGCGAGCCGTTCGAGCAGAAGGTCACCGTCGGCTACATGTACATCCTGAAGCTGCTCCACCTCGTGGACGACAAGATCCACGCGCGGAGCACCGGCCCGTACTCGCTCGTCACCCAGCAGCCGCTCGGTGGTAAGGCGCAGTTCGGCGGCCAGCGCTTCGGTGAGATGGAGGTCTGGGCACTCGAGGCGTACGGCGCCGCCTACACGCTGCAGGAGATGCTCACGATCAAGTCCGACGACACGGTCGGGCGCGTGAAGGCATACGAGGCGATCGTCAAGGGCGAGAACATCGCCGAGCCGTCGATCCCCGAGTCCTTCAAGGTGCTGCTGAAGGAGATGCAGTCGCTCGCGCTCGACGTGCACGTGCAGTCCGACGACGGCCGCGAGGTCGAGGTGCGCGAAGAGGAGGACGAGCTCCTGCGCGCAGCCGAGGAGCTCGGCATCGACCTCTCGCCCGGATCGCTGCGCGCCGTCGGCCGCGCGGCCACGGCGGAGGAAGTAGAAGAAGGGCAGGAGCGCGTCGACCAGGACGGCGAGCTGGCCCTTCCGGCAGACGAGTCGCTCGGCGACCTCGACGACGTCGAGGTGACCGACGAAAAGGAAGCCGAAGAAGAAGTAGAGGCTGAAGTCGGCCCACTGGGCGACAAAGACCTCGTTGACCTTGAACTCGAAGACTGACCAGGAGCTGAGGGAAAAACTTGATCGACATCAATGAATTCGATGCGATTCGGATCGGGCTTGCCTCGAGCAAGATGATCCGCGACTGGTCTTCGGGTGAGGTCACCAAGCCGGAGACCATCAACTACCGCACGCTGAAGCCCGAGCGGGACGGCCTGTTCTGCGAGCGCATCTTCGGGCCGACGCGCGACTGGGAGTGCTACTGCGGGAAGTACAAGCGCGTCCGCTACAAGGGGATCATCTGCGAGCGCTGCGGCGTCGAAGTGACGCGGCAGAAGGTGCGCCGCGAGCGCATGGGTCACATCGACCTCGCCGCGCCGGTCTCGCACATCTGGTTCTTCAAGGGCGTGCCGAGCCGCATCGGCTACCTGCTCGACCTCGCTCCGCGCGAGCTCGAGAAGGTTCTGTACTTCGCCGCCTCGATCGTCACCGCGGTCGACAACGAGAAGCGGGCAGCCGACGTCAACGCGCTCGAGGACCAGGTCAAGGCCGAGTCCGAGCGCATCTACGTCGACCGCGACGAAGCGCTTGCCGCGCTCGAGGACCGCCTCGCCCGCCGCCGTGACTACTTCGCGAAGGGCAAGGAGCGGAACTTCGACGAGGACGACGACTTCTGGGCCCGCGGCCTCTCGAACTGGGCGGAGGAGCAGGGCCTGCCCACGCTCGAGGACGTCCGCAGCCTCGTCAGCAACCTGTTCGTCGAGCTCGTCGGCAAGATCACGACGGAGGACTCGAAGAAGATCCGCGAGCTCGTCCGCAACGCCGCGATCCGCGACGACCGCCGGCTCGCGCCGCGCGAGCTCGAGCAGGTCGCAGCGGCGGCGGAGCAGATCCTCGCCGCGATTCTCCCGCTCGAGAAGGACCTCGCCAAGGCGACCGGTGCGAAGAAGGGTGCGATCACGAAGCACATCCATCGCATCGTCGACACGATGCTCACGGGCGACGAGGTCCATCCCGACGACGTCGCGCTCGTCTCCGGCGTCGACGTCAAGAACCTCGACAAGGCGCGCGATCTCGGTGCGGGCCTGCTCAAGGACGTCGTCGACACGTGGGAAGAGGGCCAGGACATCCGCGAGCTGACGAACGACCTCTGCCTGCGCACCGACGGTCGCATCCAGAAAGAAGACCTCGACGCGATCATCCAGTGGGCGCTCAAGGTCCGCGAGATGTACCTCGACATCGAGTCTCGCCGCGACGACGCGCGCGAGGCCTCGGTCGACTCCGTGCGCCGCCTCGAGCAGGTGTGGCAGCTCTTCCGCGAGCTCGAGCCGAAGATGATCGTCAACGACGAGCAGATCTTCCGCGAGCTCAAGGACCGCTTCGGCTCCCCCTATGGCTTCGGCGTCTACTTCCGAGGCGGCATGGGTGCGGAGGCGATCCGCGACCTGCTCAAGGACCTCGACCTCACGAACGAGGCCGCGATCCTGCGCGAGCAGATCCGCACCGGCAAGGGCCAGAAGCTCCAGCGCGCGATCAAGCGCCTGAAGGTCGTCTCGGCGTTCGTCACCTCGGAG
The DNA here is from genome assembly GCA_036564885.1 of Gaiellaceae bacterium. Taxonomy (GTDB): domain Bacteria; phylum Actinomycetota; class Thermoleophilia; order Gaiellales; family Gaiellaceae; genus Palsa-739. The sequence continues at coordinate 5,100 of DATCOE010000206.1, forward strand.
AACAAGCCCGAGTGGATGATCCTCGAGGCCGTCCCGGTCATCCCGCCGGAGCTGCGCCCGATGGTGCAGCTCGACGGTGGCCGCTTCGCCACGTCGGACCTGAACGACCTCTATCGCCGCGTGATCAACCGGAACAACCGCCTCAAGCGCCTGCTCGATCTCGGCGCGCCGGAGATCATCGTCAACAACGAGAAGCGCATGCTGCAGGAGGCCGTCGACGCGCTGTTCGACAACGGCCGCCGCGGCCGCGCGGTGACGGGCCCGGGCAACCGGCCGCTCAAGTCGCTCTCCGACATGCTCAAGGGCAAGCAGGGCCGGTTCCGCCAGAACCTGCTCGGCAAGCGCGTCGACTACTCCGGCCGCTCGGTGATCGTCGCCGGCCCGCACCTCAAGCTCCACCAGTGCGGACTGCCGAAGCTGATGGCGCTCGAGCTCTTCAAGCCGTTCATCATGAGCCGGCTCGTCGAGCGGAAGATCGTCCAGAACATCAAGGCGGCGAAGCGGCACGTCGACCAGATGCAGGGCGAGGTCTGGGACATCCTGGAAGAGGTGATCCAGGAGCACCCGGTGCTGCTGAACCGCGCACCGACGCTCCATCGCCTCGGCATCCAGGCGTTCGAGCCGACGCTCGTCGAGGGCAAGGCGATCCAGGTGCATCCGCTCGTCTGTCACGCGTTCAACGCGGACTTCGACGGCGACCAGATGGCCGTGCACGTTCCGCTGTCCGCGGAGGCGCAGGCCGAGTGCCGGATCCTGATGCTCTCGGCGAACAACATCCTCTCACCGGCATCCGGTCGCGCACTCGCGACGCCGACGCAGGACATGGTGCTCGGGTCGTACTACCTCACCTACTCCGACCTGAACTTCGACGAGCTCACGGCCGAGGAGATGGACCCGCGGCCGAAGCGGTTCCGCACGGAGGAAGAGGTCGAGTTCTCGGTCGAGTCGAAGCAGATCACGCTTCAGCAGCCGATCGAGTACCTGTGGGAGGGCCAGCTTGTGCTCACCACCGCGGGCCGCGTGATCTTCAACGCGGAGATCGATCGCGCGCTGCGCGTATCTGTCGGCGAGCTCGACGGCGAGTACACGACCTACCACGACTTCCTGAATCGCACGCTTTCGAAGAAGGAGCTCGGCGACTTCATCTCGATCCTCGTCGACGAGTTCGGCGCGCACGCTGTCGCGTCGGTGCTCGACACGATCAAGGATCTCGGCTTCCTCTACGGCACGAAGGCCGGCGTCACGATCTCGAAGAACGACGTCGTCATCCCGCCGAACAAGGAGAAGATCCTCGCCGAGTACGAGGAGCGGGTCGCCAAGGTCGAGCAGGCGTACGAGCACGGCCTCATCACCGAGTCCGAGCGTCACGAGTCGATCGTGAACACCTGGACGGAGGCGACCGAGACCGTCGCACAGGCGATGACCGACAACCTGCAGGAGCTGAACCCGATCTACATGATGGCCAACTCCGGGGCCCGCGGCTCGTTCACGCAGCTGCGCCAGCTCGCCGGCATGCGCGGCCTCATGGCGAATCCGAAGGGCGAGATCATCGAGCGCCCGATCAAGGCCAACTTCATGGAAGGCCTGTCGGTGCTCGAGTACTTCATCTCGACCCACGGCGCCCGCAAGGGCCTCGCCGACACGGCGCTCCGCACGGCCGACTCGGGCTACCTGACGCGGCGTCTCGTCGACGTCTCCCAGGACGTGATCATCCGCGAGGCGGACTGCGGCTCGAAGGAGTACGTCGAGCTGCCGCTCTTCCTGCCGGACGGCATGAACAAGAGCGTTGCCGCGCGCATCCTCGCGGAGGACATCCACAAGCCGCTCGCGTCGGGCAAGCCCGGCAAGACGGTGATCGCCGAGGCCGGCGAGGAGATCACGATCCCGCGCCTGCGCGAGATCGTCGAGGAGCTCGAGGACGCTGCCGAGACGTTCGTCGTCCCGGTGCGCTCGGTGCTCAAGTGCAAGGCCGAGGTCGGCGTGTGCCAGGCCTGCTACGGCACGTTCCTCGCGACCGCAGAGATGTCGGAGATCGGCGACGCGGTCGGCATCATCGCCGCGCAGTCGATCGGCGAGCCGGGCACGCAGCTGACGATGCGGACGTTCCACACCGGCGGCATCGCCGGCGCGGACATCACGCACGGCCTGCCGCGTGTCGTCGAGATCTTCGAGGCGCGGAACCCGAAGGGCGCCGCGCAGCTCGCGGAGATCGGCGGGACCGTCGCGCTCGAGGAGACCGACCGGCAGATCAAGCTCACGATCCTGCCGGCGAGCGGCAACGAGGAGGACGAGAAGGCGTACACCGTCCCGCGTCGCACGCGTTTGCTCGTCGCGCACGGCCAGGTCGTCGAGCAGGGCGATGCGCTGCACGAGGGCTCGATCAGCCCGGCGGAGCTGCTGCGCCTCAAGGGCTACACGGCCGTCGAGCTGTATCTCGTCGACCAGGTGCAGAAGGTCTACAAGTCGCAGGGCGTCGAGATCCACGACAAGCACATCGAGCTGATCGTCCGTCAGATGCTCAAGAAGGTCCGCGTCGACAACGCGGGCGGGACGGAGCTTCTGCCGGGTCAGCTCGTCGACAAGCTCGTGCTCGACCGCGAGAACAAGAAGATCAAGAGGCTGAAGAGCAAGGAGCAGGCGACCTGGGAGCCGCTGATCCTCGGCATCACCAAGGCGTCGCTCGCGACCGAGTCGTTCCTCTCGGCCGCCTCCTTCCAGGAGACGACGAAGGTGCTCACCGACGCGGCGATCGAGGGCAAGGTCGACCGGCTGCTCGGCCTAAAGGAGAACGTCATCATCGGGAAGCTCATCCCGGCGGCGACGGGGCTGAAGCGGTACCGGCAGATCCAGATCCGGCCGTCGGACAAGGTGCCGGTCAGCGCGTACACGCGCCCCGCCACCGAGGAGCAGCTGCTCGCCGCGCTCGAGGAGATCGACAACGGCGGCGGCGA
>DATCOE010000207.1:0-3215 GCA_036564885.1 Gaiellaceae bacterium
AGTTCTCCGAGGCGATCAGCTCGATCTGCCCGCGCTGGCGCTCGAGCTCCTTGCCGAGCAGTGCTGCGACGTCGGGATCGACGTCCGCGAGGCCGGCGGTTGTGAGGTGCTGGAAGGTTTCCTGCGCGACGGACACGACGAACTCTCCTCTCCCGGGGTTCCTGGCGGATCGTACTGACCCGCTCGGGCAGACGACGTCCACGTCATGTTTCGACAGTTTTTGCCTGACAACCTGGTGAAGACCCTCAACCTTCGGCGCCGGGAGCCGACATGAGACTTGATGAGGGGTCTTCCAAGCGCAGTGGCCATCGCCGCGGTCGCGCTGATCGCGGCGCCCGCGGCATTCGCCGGGCCGTCCCTCCGCGTGGGCGCGGTCGAGGACGCCGCGATCTGGGGCAATCCGAACGCACAGATGAACCTCGCCAAGCTCGCCGGCTTCGATTCGGTGCGCATGACGGTCCAGTGGGTCAGCGGGGCCACCGCCCCCACGCGGGGCCAGATGACCAAGGTGCAGAACGCTGCGCGCGCAGCAGTGACGCGCGGGATCCAGCCGATCGTCGCGATCTACAACACGAGCTCGAGCTCGACGCCCGCCGACGACGTTTCGCGCGCGAGGTTCGTGCAGTTCACACGGTCGGTCGTCGCCGGCCTCCCCTGGGTGACGACCTTCATCGTCGGCAACGAGCCGAACTCGAACGTCTACTGGCTTCCCCAATTCGACACCTCGGGCACTGACGTCGCGGCGGCAGCGTACGAGCAGCTCCTCGCGGCGAGCTACGACGCGATCAAAGCGCTGCGGCCGACCGCCACGGTGGTCGGCGGCGCGCTCGACTCGCGCGGGCCCGACGACCCGGCCGGCGTGCGGCAGGCTCACTCCCCGACGATGTTCATTCGCGACCTCGGAGCCGCCTACCGGGCCAGCGGCCGCACGACGCCGATCATGGACGTCTTCGACGAGCACGTGTATGCCGACAACTCATCGCTGCCGCCGAGCATGCCGCACACGGCCGGGACGACGATCGCCGAGGGCGACTACGAGAAGCTCGTCTCGCTGCTCGGTGCAGCGTTTGACGGGACGGCGCAGCGCGGCTCGAAGCTGCCAATCCTCTACGGCGAGTTCGGAGTCGAGACCGTGATTCCGAGTGCAAAGGCCGGCGCGTATTCCGGCGTCGAGCCGCCGAGCTCGGGAACCGTCGACGAAGACACCCAGGCGCGGTACTACGAAGAGGCACTCAAGCTCGCGCTCTGTCAGCCGAACGTGATCGGAATTCTCGTGTTTCATGTCGTCGACGAGCGCGCGCTCGCCGCGTGGCAGTCCGGGCCGTTCTACGCGGACGGGACGCCGAAGTCGTCGTTCGACGCGATCCACCAGGCAGTGAACGCAGCGCGAGCCGGCACCCTCGCAAGCTGCCCTGACCGCAAGGCGCCGTCGGTCTCGATCTCCGGGCCCACACCCGACGGCACCGTGACCGGTGTCGCTTCGGACGACATCGGAGTCGGCCAGGTCCAGCTCCTGGCAAACGACATCGTCGTCGGCGTGAAGTATTCGGCGCCCTACACATTTGCGTGGAAGCCCTCCCAGGAGGGTCGCTACACGCTCGAGCTGCGGGCGACCGACGCGGCGGGAAACGTGGGTCGCGCATCCGTCACCGTGGCAGCCGTGCGCGCGGCGCGCGGCAAGGCATCCGACGCGCCGGCGGGCAGCGCGTGGACGTTTGGGCCGCCGCCCACCAACGATCTCTTCGCCGCCGCGCAGCGGATCTCCACGTGGCACGGCCTCATCCTGGGGTCCACCGCCTTCGCAACGTCCGAACACCGCGAGCGAGCGCGTCGCTCGGTCTGGTTCACCTGGCGGGCTCCCGCCAGCGGCCGGCTGGCCCTGGAGGCCGGCCTCGGCACGGAGGTCTCGATCTATACCGGCACCTCCGTCTCCGCTCTCCAACCGGTCGCAGCAGGCGCCGCAAGCGTGACCTTCACAGCCAGCCGCGGCACGAGGTACCAGATCGCGGTCGATGGCATCCGGACGAAGTTCGCGCTCGCCTGGTGTCCGGGCTAACCCAAGGCTTCGCGCACGCGTGCGAGCGCCTCGGCCGAAGACGCCGCACCCTCGCGCAGGACACGCGGCTCCCAGGCCGTGAAGTCCAGCACGGTGGACGGCGCGCCCGGGAGCACGCCCCCGTCCACGACCGCGCCGACACGTTCGCGCAGATCTACCGGAATCTCCTCCACGCTGCGCGGGTCCCGGCCTCCCGGCGCATTCGCACTCGTCGAGACGACGGCGCCGACCGACCGCACGACGTGGGCGGCGGCAGGCGGCAGGTCGGGCACGCGCACGCCGATCGCTCGAGGGCGCGTCCCGGTGAGCCAGCCGTAACGCTGCGCGGGGTTCGACAGGATGAGGGTGTACGGGCCGGGCAGGAGCGCCCGGACGATCGCCTCGGAGCGGCCGCTCAGCTCGGGCACGCAGGCAAGCAGCGTCTCGAGGTCGGCCGCCAGCAGGGCCGACGGCCGCCCCGGGTCGCGCCCCTTGAGCGCGTAGAGCCGCCCGGTCGGCGCCGGTCCCTCCGCCGACGCGACGAGCCCGTAGACGGTGTCGGTCGGGAGGATCACCGGCTCGCCCGCGCGCAGGGCCTCGACGGCGGCCTGCCACTGCGCGTCGTCGCTCATCGCGTCCCCTCGACGACCCGCTCGCGACCCGCCAGATCGCGGGTAACCGTAACGTCGCGGTACCCGGCCGCCGCCAGCGCGCCCGCAACGTCGCCTGCCTGGCCGTCGCCGACCTCGAGCACGAGAAAGCGCGTCTGCGCCGTCCGCGCGATGAGTGCGTGGAACCCGGCCCCGAGGAGGGCTCCCTCCGGTTCGAAGCCGAGCTCAGGTTGCAGCCCGTCGAGGGAGTCGACGTACGGCGGATTCGAGACGACGAGATCCCACCCCTCCGCGGCGGCCTCCACACCCTGTTCACGGAACTCGACCTCGAGACCGACGCGCGCGGCGTTCTCGCGGGCGAGCGAGAGCGCCTCCTTCGAGATGTCGACACCCGTCACCCTCGCGTCGGGCCGCTCGTCCTTCACGGAGAGCGCGATCGCACCGGAGCCGACGCCGACGTCGAGCACGCGCGGGGTCTCGATGCCCTCGAGGAGCGCGAGCACACGCTCCACGACGACCTCGGTCTCCGGCCGGGGCACGAGCGCGCGCGCGTCCGTCTTCAGCGTCAA
>DATCOE010000208.1:0-5962 GCA_036564885.1 Gaiellaceae bacterium
GGCTCACGACGATCCGCCAGCCGGTCGCACGGCTGGGAAAGGAGGCAGCCGAGGTCGCGATCGATCTCGTCGAAGGCCGCCGGACGGAGCCCGTTCGGCTGACGCTCCCGGTCGAGCTCGTGGTTCGCGACTCGACCGCAACGCCCGCCGAAGAGGCCGGCGCCCGACCCGAACAACACCTCGCTAGGAGGAACCGATGACATCGACCGCTGCGGATGCGCCAGGGGGCAGCCGCGACCTGTTCGTCAGGAACGCCACCGGACTCGTCCGTGAATTGAGCGCGTTCGACGCGTTCAACCTCGTGTTCTCCGCCGTGCTGATCCCCGTCGGGATCACGCAGGTGATGGGCTTCACACCACAGTTCTGGCCGCACGCGAACATGCTTCTCTCGTTTGCGATTGCGACCCCGCTCGTCCTCTGCTTCGGTCTCGTCTATCTGTACTTCACGACGCTGATGCCAAGGTCCGGCGGCGACTACGTCTGGGTGTCGAGGACGCTGCACCCGCTCCTGGGCTTCGTCGTCAACTTCTCTCTCACCTTCGTCTTCCTGACGTGGGTGGCGTTCAACTTCACGTTCATGTTGTCGGTCGTCGGTCCCGGGGCCGCCTATGTCGCGGGGATCCACAACCACTGGTTCGTCTCCCCGACGAAGAACGAGATGATGCTCATCTCAACGCTGCTGACTGCGGCGTTCGCCGGCCTGATGGTCTTCGGCGTTCGCTCCGTCGCCCGGTACATGGCCGTTACGTTCGCCATCGTCTGGCTCGGCATGCTGGCGTGGATCGTCGCGATGCTCGTCGGCGGGCACGAGCATTTCGTGCACGCGTGGAACGCATCCTCGGGCACGACGTACGACTCGATCATCAACACCGCGCAGAAGTACGGCTTCAACGCCGGCGGCGGCATCGCCTGGACTGCGACGCTCTTCGCGATGGTCTACTGCTTCCAGGTCTACACCGGCTTCCAGTGGACCGGCTACTTCGCGGGCGAGATCAAGAACGCTCGCCGCACCGCGGTGACGTCGATCCTCGGCGGCCTCGCCGCCTCGGCGGTCATCTACATGGTCGCGGTCGGGCTGATCTACAAGTACTACGGCTTCAAGTTCTTCGGCTCGCTCGTCTGGCTGGGACTCGGCGGCGGTACGGCTCACTACCACCTTGCCTTCTCGCCGTACCTCGCGTCGATGGCGAACTTCCTGCCCGGTCCGCACGTGATTCAGATCTTCATCGCGCTCTGCTTCGTGCTCGCGATCCTGTGGTGGACGCCGACCGGCTTCATGCTCGGCACGCGGAACGTGTTCGCGTGGTCGTTCGACCGGCTTGCACCGACAAAGCTGACGGACGTCTCCGACCGCTTCCACACGCCGGTCATGGCCACGGTGTTCGTCGCGCTCGTCGTCGAGCTCCTCAACTACCTCAACATCTACCAGGGGCTCGGCGCGTACCTGCTGAACATCATCGCCGTCATGGGCGGTGCGTTCATCATCGTCTCCATCGCAGCCGCCGTGACGCCGTGGCGGCGCAAGGACCTCCACGCAGCAGCGCCCGCGTGGGCAGCGCGGAAAATCGCCGGCGTGCCGGTGATCACGCTCCTCGCGGTCGTCTCCGGCGCCGCCTGGGCGTTCGTGATCTGGACGGCGTTTCACACCGGGTTCGGCGGCACCCTCGGCTGGAAGCCGATGGTGAAGGCGTTCAGCGCGCCGGTGATCGCCGTCATCTGGTACCTGGTCGTCTGGGCCTACCGGCGCAGCCAGGGCATCGACCTCAGCAAGACGTTCCACGAGATCCCGCCCGAGTGAGCTCGGAGCCGGAGATCGTCACGGAGGGCCGCCGCCTCGTCGAGGAGGCGGCGGCCCACGGGATCAGCGTGCGTTTGCTGGGCGGCGTCGCGATCTGGCTGCGCGCGTCCGATGGGGCGCGCGCAGCTCTCGGACGCTCGTATCCCGACCTCGACCTCGCGGCCCGCAAGAAGGACTCGCGGCGACTTCGCGATCTGCTCGAGCGCCGCGCCTATCTGCCCGAGCGCGTCTTCAACGCCACACACGGCGCGCGACGGCTGCTGTACCACGCCTCCGACCGCAGCTTTCACATCGACGTCTTCCTCGACGAGTTCTCGATGTCGCACACCCTCGACCTCGGCTCGCGGCTCGACGTCGAGTCTCCGGCCCTCCCGGCGGCCGACCTGCTGCTGACGAAGCTTCAGGTCGCCGAGGTCAACCGCAAGGACTTGAGCGACGCGGCGATGCTCCTCATCGACCACGATCTCGCGAACGTCGACGGCCAGGGGATGCTGAACGCGGCGCACGTCGCCGCGGTCTGTGCTGCCGACTGGGGGCTCTACACCACCATGGTCGACAACCTTGCGCGCCTGCGCGAGTTGCTGCCGGAGCTGCTCCCGGACGAGGGGGCCCGGGCCCCCGTCGATGCGCGGGCTGCGGACCTGGAGCACCGTCTCGAGGCGGAGCCGAAGTCGCGCGCCTGGAAGCTGCGGGCGAAGGTCGGCCGGCGCGTGCGCTGGTACGAGACACCGGAGGAGGTGAGCCGTTGAGTATGACGCTGTACTACGCGAGCGACATCCACGGCTCCGACCGGCTGTGGCGTAAGTTCCTCAATGCGGGTCCGTTCTACGGGGCCAACGTGCTCGTGATGGGCGGCGACATCGCCGGCAAGGCCGTGTTGCCGATCATGCGCCACACCGGCGGCCTGGTCGCCCGCGAGCTCGATGGCGACCGCGTGTTCGGTGAAGACGAGTTGCCGGAGCTCGAGACCCGGATCCGCAACCTCGGCTTCTATCCGCTCGTCACCACAGAAGAGGAAGTGGAGGCGGCGCACGGCGACCGCGAGGCCGTCGACGCGCTCTTCCGGCGAGCGATGGAGGAGAGCGTCCGTGGCTGGCTCCGTCTCGCAGAGGAGCGGCTCGCCGGCACGGGCATTCGTCTCGCGATGATGCTCGGCAACGACGACGAGCCGCACCTGAAGGAGGTGCTCGCCGAGGCGGGCGTCGACTGCGAGGACGAGATCGTCGACATCGGCGAGGGCTTCGAGCTCCTCTCGTGCGGCTACTCCAATCCGACGCCCTGGAGCTCGCCGCGTGAGCTGCCGGAGAACGAGCTCGAGCAGCGGATCGAGCGCATGATCGCCAAGCTCGCCGACCCGCAGCGCTCGGTGTTCAACCTCCACGTACCGCCGGTGCGTACGTCGCTCGACAAGGCGCCCGCGCTCGACGACAACTTCAAGCCGATCGTCCGCGGCGGCTCGGTCAAGATCATCTCGGTGGGCTCGGAGGCGGTACGCAACGTGATCGAGCGGCACCAGCCCCCCCTCGCGCTCCACGGTCACATCCACGAATCTCGGGGAGTCGCAAAGGTGGGTCGCACGGTCTGCATCAACCCGGGCAGCGAATACGCCGAGGGCGTGCTGCACGGCGCGCTCGCGGTGATCGACCGCAAGAAGGGGCTACGAAACTATCAACTGGTCTCGGGATAAGGAGCGAACATGGACAAGCGCAGCTTCGAACACCGCGTCACTGCGCAGCGTCAGGCGATGCACGTCACGGAGGAGCAACTGCTCGAGCGCGTCGAGAGCTCGCCGTTCGGACCGAAATCGAAGGAGATGCTGCGCCGGCACGTCGAGCACGAGTCGACCGGGCAGGTCGGCTTCGGGTTGTTCGAGTGCCCACCCGCGATCGTGCGCGGCGAGGGCGCGGTCGTCTACGACGCCGACGGCAAGGAATACGTCGACATGCTCGCCGGCTTCTCGGTCTCGAACCTCGGCCATGGACGCCCCGAGGTACTGGCGGCGATCCGCGAGCAGTCGGAGCAGCTCGTCCATTACTTCGACCTTCCGAACGAGCCGCGCGAACGGCTCGCCGAGCGCCTGACGAAGCTCGCCCCCGGCGACGGGCGCAAGCGTGTCCTCTTCGGCGTGACGGGCGCCGATGCGGTCGAGCTCGCGATCAAGGCGGCGCGGTGGTACACCGGCGCGCCGACGATCCTCTCCGCGTACGGCGGCTATCACGGGACGACGGGCGGCACGATGGCGGCGACCGCGAAGGGCGGGATGTGGGGATTCTTCTATCCGGTCGGCCCGCACGAGGCCGGGCACGCGAAGATCCCGTACTCCTATCCCTACCGCTGCCCGGTGGGCGCGGACCCGGAGCACTGCGCCGAGGCGTGCGTCGAGTTCGTCGGACGGATGCTGCGCGGCAAGGAGACGCCGTTCGGAGACGCGCGCCAGATCTCGAACGTCGCGGCCGTGCTGCTCGAGCCGATGCAGGCGAGCGCGGGCTACATCATCCCCGGCGACGGCTACCTGCGAGGCATGCGCGAGCTCTGCGACGAGCACGGCTTCCTGCTGATCGACGACGAGATCCAGGCGGGGCTCGGGCGGAGCGGCCGCCTCTGGGCCTGCGACCACGAAGACGTCGTCCCGGACATGATCGTGACGTCCAAAGGGCTCGCCAGCGGCTTGCCAATCTCGGCGGTCATCGCCTCGGAGGAACTGCTCGGCGCGTGGGGCCCGGGCGCGCACGTGGCGACCTTCGCCGCGACGCCGCTGGCGGCCGCGGCCGCGAACGCGACGCTCGACGTCTACGAGCGGGACGCCGTGGTCGCGCGCGCCGCAGAGACGGGCGCCTACTTCCGCGAGCGGCTCGAGGCGCTCCAGGAGAAGCATCCGATCCTCGGCTGGATTGACGCGCGCGGGCTTTTCGTCGGGCTGGAGTTCGTCCGTGACCGCGCGACGAAGGAGCCGGCGGCTGAGGAGAGCAAGCTGATGCTCGACTACTGCGTCGCGGAAGGGCTGCTCTTCGAGCGGGGTGGGTACCTCTACAACCGTTTCCAGCTGATTCCGTCGCTGACGATCGAGCGGGCCGAGATCGACCGCGCGATCGAGATCCTCGACGGCGCCATGACGGCCGCCGAGCGGCACTCCGGCATCGAGCGGCCGAAATCCGTGCCCGTGTAGTCAAATCCTTGCCCGTGTAGTCAAGAGACCCCCGGCGGACGGTTGACGCTTCCCCCGCTGGGGGTATGCTTGGGCTCGCGCGGCTCGCCCAGGGGAAACTCGCGAACGCGCTCCTCTCGAACGCCTTGCAGCACACGGAGTGTGCTGCACACATGCAGGAAGCGACTCAGCAGCCGACGATTCTCTCGGCGGCGGACCCTATTGCCGCCGCAGCATTCCGCGCGGAAGCGTGGGCGGGCGAGCCGTTCCTTCGTGACGGCGAGGATCCCACCGTCTCGCTCGCGCCCGGGACGGCGCGACGCCGCGCGCTCGACGATGCGACGGCGGAGCTCGACGCGGGCCGGCCGCGCCCCACGCCGCAATGGAAGGTGCGCTACGCGCTGATGCTCGGCCTCGAGCGCGTGCTCGCCGACCCGGAGCCGCACACGGCCTCGGGGACGCCGCTGCGCCGCCACCAGATCGACGCGCTCGCCGGGATGCTCACCGAGCTGATCGCGGCCGTGCAGCGCGACGACGAGGCCCTTGCAAACGGCAACGGCAACGGTCTCGCCACCGACGAGCTCGCCGAGGTGGAGGACGACGAGGAGGACGAGGACGACGCGCTCGTCGCCGAGCCTGACGACGAGGCCGGTCAGGACGAGGACGAGGACGACGACGAGGACGTCCCGAAGGACGACGCCGGCGCAGTCCGTCGCTACCGCTTCCGCCATCCGACCGCCTCCGGCAAGACGATCGCGGCAGCGGGCTTCGTCGAAGCCGCGCGCACCCTCGGCGTGCTGATCCTCACGCACCGGCGCCTGCTCGTCACCCAGTTCACGAATGACCTGACGACGGAGGGATACGGGGGCCGGTTCACCCCGGCGATCGAGGGCGGCAAGGAGCCGCTGCGCAACGATCCGCTGACGATCCAGACGTACGCGTGGTTCGCACGGCACGTCGACTCGATCAGCCGCGAGGCGTACCAGCTCGTCATCTGCGACGAGGCGCACACGGCGCTC
>DATCOE010000209.1:0-4765 GCA_036564885.1 Gaiellaceae bacterium
GCAGTCGTTCATGCCGGAGCTCGGCATCGAGCGCGAGCGGATGGTGTTCGTGTCCGGCATCGGGTGCGCGGCGCGCTTCCCGTACTACATGAACACGTACGGCATGCACTCGATCCACGGGCGCGCGCCGGCGATCGCGACGGGCCTCGCGGCGTCGCGGCCCGACCTGTCGGTGTGGGTCGTGACGGGTGACGGCGATGCGCTGTCGATCGGCGGCAACCATTTGATCCACGCGCTGCGCCGCAACGTGAACGTGAAGATTCTGCTCTTCAACAACAAGATCTACGGGCTGACGAAGGGCCAGTACTCGCCGACGAGCGAGCTCGGCAAGGTGACGAAGTCGACGCCGATGGGCTCGCTCGATTTCCCGTTCAATCCGCTGTCGCTTGCGATCGGCGCCGAGGCGACGTTTGTCGCGCGGTCGATCGACACCGACAAGGCGGGCACGACGGCGGTGTTGCGCGCCGCCGCCGAGCACAAGGGGACGGCGTTCGTCGAGATCTTCCAAAACTGCCCGATCTTCAACGATGACGCGTGGGCGTTCGTGCGCGACGACAAGGAAGGCGTCAACCGGATCGTGCCCAAGCACGGCGAGCCGATCCGCTGGGGCCACGACAAGGCACTGCGCCAGCGCGCGGACGGCTCGATCGAGGTGTGCCCGGCGGATGCGCCGGACGTGCTGGTGCACGACGAGTCGTCGGAGAGCGCTGCGCTCGCGTTCTCGCTGTCGCGCGTGACGCAGGACACGCACGGCGGTACGCCGGTCGGCGTGTTCCGCGACGTCGTGCGGCCTGTCTACGACGAGCTGATGGCCGAGCAGCTGGTGACGGCGACGGAGAAGCGCGGCGCCGGGGATCTCGCAGCGTTGTTGCACAGCGGCGAAACCTGGACGGTCAGCTAGCGGTTCGACCTGCCCTCGCCCTGCTCACCGAGCGAGAAATGAAAGTGATCCCCGTGCTCCTCGACGTCGAGCGTCTTGTCAGCGAGCACGGCAGCAGACGCTTCGTCGAGGAAGACCTTCGCTCCGTCCTCGTCGACGACCTCGTCCCCGTCTGACGGCGCCGGCGCCAGGCCGAACTCGAGCGCGCTGTCGCCATTGCCGTCGCCCACGGCGGTGATGCGCAGGCCGCCGTCGGGGCCGACCTCTTCCACGATTCCCTTGATGACTTGCTTCGCATGCTCGGTCAGTACGAGCACTGCCCGCCTCCTTCGTCGCGATTGCGTGAGTGCGGCGTGTCCGGACACGCCGCGCTCAAACGCGAGGAGACGGGTCCCGGGGCTGTGACCGGTACCGGGAGAGCGTCGGTTACCCGGATGACCGCAGCTCGCGCACGAGCCAAGGGCACAGCCCCCAGGTAAGCACAGACTCGAGCGCACGCTCGAGCTGCGAACGGTGGAAGGGCTTCATCACGTGACCGGCGACGCCGAGCTCCCGAACTTCGGGGCACGGCGGATCGATGCTCACGCAGAGGATCGGTAGCTCCGGGAACCGGCGTCGGAGGCGCTGGGCATGCCGCATGCCCGCGCGTGACGCCGGTTCCAGGAGCATGAGGTCGGGGGACTCGTCCTCGGCCAGTTCCCACTGGCCGATCGGTCGATGACCGAGCCGCAGGACGAGAACCTCGAGCAGCGACCAGGTTGCCGGATCGGGGTCCACGATCAGGATGGTCGCCACACAGGCACCTTCGACCGGTACCGCCTGAACCTCGGATGGCCCTAGTATGAAAGAGGTATGAGCGGTTCCCGTGTGCTCGTCATTGACGACGACGCCGACATTCGGGGCCTCGTCGTCACCCTCCTCGAGCGCGCGGGCATCGCAGTTCGGGCCGCGCCGAACGGGCGAGACGGGCTCCGCCAGTTCCACTCCTGGCGGCCCGACCTCGTCGTCCTCGACGTCTCCATGCCCGAGCTCGACGGCTGGAACGTCCTCGACCAGATCCGCGACATGTCGGCCGTCCCCGTCCTCATGCTCACCGCCCGCGGCGACGAGCTCGAGCGCGTCCGCGGCCTCCAGGCCGGCGCCGACGACTACGTCGTCAAGCCGTTCGGCAGGCAGGAGCTCGTCGCACGCGTCCAGGCGCTCCTCCGCCGCGCGTCGCAAGGCGCCTCGCACGAGGAGCAGGAGCGTTACGCCGACGCCTACGACTGGGGCCAGCGCAGCGTCCACGTCGGCGACCGCGAGGTCCAGCTCACGCCCCTCGAGTTTCGGCTGCTCTCGACCTTCGTCCGCAATCCCCGCCAGGTGCTCAGCCGCGAGCAACTGCTCGAGCTCGTCTGGGGCGACGCGTACGGCGTCGGCGGCGACCAGGTGAAGCTCTACATCGGCTACCTCCGCCGCAAGCTCGACCCCGAGTCGATGGACGCCGTGCCGATCGAGACCGTTCGCGGCTTCGGCTACCGGTACACGGCGCCGGGTTAGTCGCCCTCGCCCTCGGCGAGCTCGCGCACGCGCGCAGACAGCTCGGCCGGCGAGAACGGCTTCCGCACGTACGCGTCGGCGCCCGCGTCGTGGCCGCGCCGCACGTCCGACTCCTGCGCCTTCGCCGTCAAGAGCAGCACGCGGATCGCCTTCAGGGTCTCGTCGGCGCGGATCCGGTGAAGCACCTCGAGCCCGTCGAGCTTCGGCATCCCGATGTCGAGCACCGCGACGTCGGGCCGCCGCTCCTGCGCGAGCGCGAGCGCCTCTTCACCGTCGCGCGCGGTGATCACGTCGAAGCCGTCGCGGCGCAGCCGCGTCGTGATGAGCAGCAGGATGTCGTCGTCGTCATCGGCGACGAGTACCACGGTCTCACTCATTGGACGAGCTTCGGCGTGTTCTCGCGCGAAGGCCAGCCCGTGCCGGCGAGCAGCCGGTCGCGCTCTGCTCGCGGCAGCTCCGGCACGAGGCATGCGAGCCCGGCACCCACGAGCGCTGCGAGCGCCGCGACCGCGAACGCGATCTCGAACCCGCGCACCGACGGGACGATCCTCGTGCCGGCGATCGTGTACGTCGTCAGGAGCGCCGCCCCGACCTGCGCGCCGACGACGCCGCCGATCGAGCGCATCACCGTGTTCACGCCTGTCGCGACACCGGTCTCTTCGGGGCGCACGTTCTCCGCGATCAGCGTCGCCATCGCGGCGAAGGCGAACCCGACACCGATCCCGAGCACAGCCTGCCCCGCCCAGACGTGCCACGACCGCGTGTGGAAGCCGACGAGCGCGCCGGCCGCGGCGGCGACGAGCACGAGCCCGATCGCGAGCGGCCACTTGTACCCGATGCGTGCGCCGATGCGACCTGCGAGCGGCCCCGAGAAGAGGAGCATCGCCGATCCCGGCAGGAGGTACAGCCCAGCGCGCGTCGTGCTCGCGTCGAATCCGTAATGCACGAGGTGTGCGGTTGCCGCGGGCAACCCGTGCGGCATCTCGACGAAGTTCGGGATCAGCACAAAGGTGCCGAACATCGCGAACCCGGCGACGAGCGCCGTCATGTTCGTGAAGAGCACAGGCCGGTGGGCGAGCATCCCCATGTCCACCAGCGGATCCTGCACGCGTGTCTCGAGGACGCCCCAGACGACGAAGAGCGCGAACGACGCGGCGAAGAGCCCCAGGATGCGCCCGGAGGACCAGCCCCACTGCGCGCCCTCGCTCAGCCCGACCAGCAGCGCGACCAGCGCGAGCGAGAGCAGCACTGCTCCCGGGAAGTCGACCCGCGACGGCGTCTTGATCGGCGACTCCGGCACGAACCGGTGTACGAGCACGAGCGGGGCCGCCGTGAGGATCGAGCCGGCGATGAAGAGCCACCGCCAGCTCAGGTTGTCGGCGATCAGTCCGGCCAGCACGATGCCGATGCCGCCGCCCACGCCGAACACTGCGGAAATGAGCCCGATGCCGACACCGATCCGCTCCCGGGGGAACTCGTCCCGGATGATCGCGAACGAGAGCGGGAACACACCGCCGCCAACACCGGCGAGTGCGCGGAACCCGATCAGCGACGCGACGTTCCAGGCGAGCGCGCAACCGATGCAGCCGAGCAGGAAGACGAGCAGCGAGATCGCGAGCAGCCGCTCTTTTCCGTACTGGTCGCCGAGCTTGCCGATGATCGGCGTCGCGACGCAGGCGACGAGCAGGAACACCGTCAGCACCCACGTCGCCCAGGTCGTCGAGGTGTGCAGTTCCCGCTGCAGCACGGGCAGCGCCGGGATCACCATCGTCTGCTGGATTGCGAACGCCGTGCAGGCGAGCGCGAGGACCGCGAGCGTGACGTTGTGGTGCTGGCGCTGGGGCTCGCTCCCCTCGGCACGGTAACGGCTCTGTTCTTACCGTGCTGCCGCGCCGTCGACGGCGCGTGCGACGCCGCGGGGGTCGGCGAGCATCGACAGGTGGCCCGCGCGCGGGAGGAGGAGGAACGGCGCGCCCAGTGCCTTCGCGCTCGTGCGTCCCTCACTCACGCTGTCCGTCGTATCGTGCGCACCCCAGACGACGAGCTCCGGCACGTGCACACGCTCCAGGTCGCCGAGCGTCCATCCCTGGATGCCGTGCGGGATCATCTGCTTGAAGGCCGCGGCGGTCCCGGCGACCCGGAACGGCCGCTGCCAGCGGTCCAGCTCCTGGCCGTCGAGGCGCGGAGCCGCCGGGCCGTACGCCTCCTTCAGACCCTTGCGGAAGATCCAGTTGGAGCCGGTGACGATGCGGTAGAGCGCGGTGTAGTACGGATCGACGACGAGAGACGAGACCCAGCCCGGCGCGCCGCCGCCGCGAAGCGCGTCGCCGTCGAGAAGCACGATGC
>DATCOE010000210.1:0-5900 GCA_036564885.1 Gaiellaceae bacterium
GCGGGCTATAGTCGGACCGTGCGTGTGACGCGAGTGGCCACGACGCGGCAGTGCGCGATCTGCGAACGGACACTCCTGATGGGCGAGCATGCCGTTCGCTACGCGCCCGAGGAGGGTGCGGACCTCGTCGACGTCTGCCCGTTGTGCCACGAGATCGCGCTCGAGCACGGGTGGATCAAGGAGGGCACGCCGACGAGCCCGGCGATCATCGGCGATCGCAAGCGCCGCCGCCGGGGCCTGGGCGAGCTGCTCGGCCTCAGCCGTGGGAGCGCCGTGGATACGGTCGCGCCGCCCGATCCGATCCTCCGCCGCCTCTCGGGCGGCGAGGTTGCGATCCTCGAGGCCGCCGACCTCTTCAACGCGAGCACGTACCGGCGCACGGTCGGCGGCATCGCCAAGAGCCTCGGCGCCGCGCAGGCGAGCATCGTGGCGCTCTCGGGCGATGCCGGTGCGATGGTCGTCACCGTCGCGTGGGACCTGTCGTGGTACCAGTACCGGGTCAGCCCCGACTCGGGCCAGGCGGTGCGCCTCGAGCGTCGCGGGCACGAGCTCGACGAGCTCGAGGACAGCTTCAAGGAGTGGAACGCGCACGTCGAGGACGAAGGGCGACTCGTGCCGGAGATCGCGCGCCTTTGAGCACGGGGCTGGCGCAAACCGGTCGGCTCCCTACAATCAGACCACGATGATCTATTGCGTGATCCCGCGGGAGCTCGAGGGCGAGCTCTTCGACAAGATGGTCGAGTACTACAAGGACAACCCGAACGTCACGGTGATCGTGGACCGGCGTGAGGGCAGCGACCGTCGCGCCGGCAAGGCGTCGGCCGAGATCCAGGAGAAGCGCAAGACGCGCGACCGCCGCCGGCCACGGGTTCCGGGGACGTTCCCGGACATCGACACGCCGCCTTCCGACGGGTAGCCCCCAGTCGAGCGCTAGTCTCGTCCCCATGGCGACGACGGGGACGAAGGCCTTCAAGAACTTCATCGGCGGCGAGTGGATGGACGCCGCCACCGGCGAGACGTTCGAGAGCCGTAACCCGGCGACGGGCGAGACGATCGGCCTCTTCCCGAAGTCGGGCGCCGAAGACGTCGAGCGCGCCGTCGAGGCTGCCCAAACGGCATATCAAGAGTGGCGGCTCGTGCCGGCGCCCCGGCGCGGCGAGATCCTGATGCGCTTCGCCCAGGTGCTCGAGCGCGAGAAGGACGCGCTCACCGACCTGATGACGCACGAGATGGGGAAGGTGAAGGCCGAGGCTGGGGGCGACGTCCAGGAAGCGATCGACATGACCTACTACATGGCGGGCGAGGGCCGGCGCATGTGGGGGCAGACGACGCCGTCCGAGCTGCGAGACAAGTTCAACATGTCGGTCCGCGTGCCCGTCGGCGTCGTCGGCGCGATCACGCCCTGGAACTTCCCGATCGCGATCCCCTCCTGGAAGCTCGCGCCGGCGCTGATCTGCGGCAACACCGTCGTGCTGAAGCCCGCCGAGGACACCCCGCTGCTCGCGGAGCGTTTCGTCGAGCTGTTCGAGGAGTCCGGTATCCCTGCCGGGGTCGTCAACATCGTCCACGGCTACGGCGAGACCGCCGGCGACGCGCTCGTGCGGCACCCCGGTGTCCCGATCATCACGTTCACCGGCTCGCGTGAGACGGGCGTCGCAGTGACGAAGGCGGCCGCAGACAACCTCAAGCACGTGCACCTCGAGCTCGGCGGCAAGAACGCGATCATCGTGCTCGACGACGCCGACGTCGATCTCGCGGTCGAGGGCATCCTCTGGTCCGCGTTCGGCACCTCGGGGCAGCGCTGCACCGCCGCGTCGCGCGTGATCGCGCACGAGAAGATCTACGACGCGCTGCAGTCGAAGCTCGTCGCCGCCGCCGAGCGGCTGCGTCTCGGCCCGGGCTGGGACGACGCGACCGACGTCGGCCCGGTGATCAACAAGGCTGCGATCGAGAAGATCCACGCGTACACGAAGATCGGCAGCGACGAGGGCGCGCGCCTGCTCACGGGCGGCGAGATCGCGACGGAGGGCGACCTCGGCAAGGGTTTCTTCTACCGGCCGACGATCTTCGGCGATGTCGACTCGCAGATGCGCATCGCGCAGGAGGAGATCTTCGGCCCCACGACCGCGCTGATCAAGGTGCGCGACTTCGACGAGGCGATCCGCGTCTCGAACGGCATCAGATTCGGCCTCTCGTCGTCGATCTACACGCGCGACGTCAACAAGGCGTTCCGCGCGATGCGCGACCTCGTGGCCGGCATCACCTACATCAACGCCGGCACGACCGGCGCCGAGGTGCACCTACCGTTCGGCGGCACGAAGGACACGGGGAACGGGCACCGGGAGGCGGGGCAGGCCGCATTGGACGTCTTCACGGAGTGGAAGTCGATCTACGTCGATTACTCCGGGAAGCTGCAGCGCGCCCAGATCGACAACTCGTAGCTTGAGCGCGGCCCGCTACAAGCTCGTCTGGTTCGTGCCGCGCGAGGCTCTCGATCCGACGCGCGAGGCCGTCTTCGCGGCCGGCGCGGGCCGGATCGGCGACTACGAGCGCTGTTCCTGGTACACGGCCGGGACCGGGACGTTCCTCGCAGGCGAGGGCGCCGATCCGTCGATCGGGCGAGTCGGCAAGGAGGAGCGCGTCTCGGAGCTCCGGGTCGAGGCCGTCGTGCCGGCCGATCGGGCGCAGGCGGTCGTCGACGCGCTGCGGGCCGTGCATCCGTACGAAGAGGTCGCGTTCGAGCTCTACCCGCTCGTGGAGCTCGAGCCGTGAAGGCGCGGCTCTCCACCGACGGCGGCGCCCGCGGCAATCCCGGCCCGGCCGCCTACGGCTATGTGCTCGAAGCCGAGGACGGGACGGTGCTGGCCGCGCACGGCGAGAGGATCGGCATCGCGACGAACAACGTCGCCGAGTACAGCGCGCTCATCGCCGGCCTCGAGAAGGCGCTCGAGCTCGGAGTCGACGAGGTCGAGGTCGTCTCCGACTCCGAGTTGATGGTCAAGCAGATGACCGGGCAGTACCGCGTGAAGAACGAGGCGCTCCGCGAGCTCTCGCTGGAGGCTGGGCGGCTGGCCCGCCGGATCGGCGGCGTCGACTACACCGCCGTGCGGCGTGAGCACAACACGCTGGCCGACAAGCTGGTCAACGAGGCTCTCGATGCGCCGTAGAGCAGCGAGACCACGGCTATACTGCGCCCGCTCGCGGATGTAGCTCAGTTGGCTAGAGCGTCTCCTTGCCATGGAGAAGGTCGTGGGTTCGAGTCCCATCATCCGCTCTACCAAAGCCCCCGGAAATGGGGGCTTTTCGTATCTCTCAGACGCTCAGGGGCGACGCCTCGGGAACCGTCGGTGGCTCGCTCGCGCCCATTCGCGCCCAATCAGAGCGCCGGTCGTACGCCTCAGCGCCGCAGGATCGTCGGCTACCGCGACCTCGCTCGAACGACCGTCCCGTCCTCGACCGCGGAGGCCGCTACGCTCATCACCGCAGGACCGTCGGACCGGGGCCGCCGTCGCGAGGTTCCAGGACGAGCGGGACATCCTCGACGACCGACACACGAGGTGCGAACACGATGACCGAGCACGTTCCCGTCACCACCGGCCAGCAGCTCGGCCGCCGCTCCTGGGCCGAGCCCTGGAAGATCAAGATGGTCGAGCCGCTGTGGATGTCCACGCGCGAGGAGCGCGAGCGCTCGCTCGCCGAGGCCGGCTACAACACCTTCTTGCTGCGCTCGGAGGAGGTCTACCTCGATCTCCTGACCGACTCCGGCACGAACGCGATGAGCGACCGCCAGTGGGCCGGCATGATGCTCGGCGACGAGGCCTACGCCGGCAGCCGCAACTTCTACCGCCTCGAGGCGGCGATCCAGCGCTACTACGGCTACGCGCACGTCGTCCCGACGCACCAGGGGCGCGGCGCCGAGCACCTGATCAGCCAGATCGCGATCAAGCCGGGCCAGTTCGTCCCGGGGAACATGTACTTCACGACGACGCGGCTCCACCAGGAGCGTGCCGGCGGCATCTTCGTCGATGTGATCCGCGACGAGGCCCACGATCCCGAGAGCCTGTATCCGTTCAAGGGCGACGTCGACCTCGGCAAGCTCGAGGCGCTCGTCGCCGAGCACGGGGCGGAGCAGATCGCGTACGTCTCGCTCGCGGGCACCGTCAACATGGCGGGCGGCCAACCGGTCTCGATGGCGAACGTGAAGGCGCTGCGCGGCTTCTGCGACGAGCACGGGATCAGGCTCTTCCTCGACTCGACGCGGATGGTCGAGAACTCCTGGTTCATCCAGGAGCGCGAGGAAGGGTACGCCGAGAAATCGGTTGCGGAGATCCTGCTCGAGTTCTGCTCGTACACCGACGGAGCCTGGATGAGCGCAAAGAAGGACTCGCTCGTCAACATCGGCGGCTGGCTCGCGCTCAACGACGAGGACCTGTTCGAGGAGGCACGCAACCTCGTGATCGTCTTCGAGGGACTGCACACGTACGGCGGCCTTGCGGGGCGCGACATGGAGGCGATGGCGATCGGCATCGAGGAGTCCGTCCAGGACGACCACGTGCGTTCGCGGATCGGGCAGGTGTACTACCTCGGCGAGCTGCTCGAGACGGCGAACGTTCCGTTCGTGCGGCCGGTCGGCGGGCATGCGATCTTCCTCGACGCGCGGCGCTTCTACCCGCACCTGTCGCAGGACGCTTTCCCGGCGCAAACGCTCGCCGCCGAGCTCTACCTCGATTCGGGGATCCGTTCGATGGAGCGCGGCGTCGTCTCGGCCGGGCGCGACCCGAAGACGGGCGGCCACCAGTACCCGAAGCTCGAGCTGACGCGGCTGACGATCCCGCGCCGGGTCTACACCCAGGCGCACATGGACGTCGTCGCCGAGGCGGTCGAGACGGTGTACGCGGCGAGGGACAAGGCGCGCGGCCTGAAGCTGACCTACGAGCCGATCTACCTGCGCTTCTTCCAGGCGCGCTTCGAGCCGCTGTGATCGACGGCCGTTAGCCTGGCCCGGCGTCGGGACCAACCCCCCGATGCCGTGGCCCGGGACGTTGTGGAGCGTCGCCGGGCCTTCTGCGTCGCCCCGCCATCGGATCAGTTCAGAGGAACACGTAGACGAGGATGCCCAGCGCGACGACGGTCATCCCGATCGGGATGCCGATCCACGGGCTCTGCGGCAATGGGTTGTCACTGCCCCATACCCCGACGAGGCCCGGTATCGACCGCCCCTCACCGGCCATCTGCGACGGGCTACCCGAGCCACCCACGACGATCGCCAGCAATCCGCCGCCGATCCACATCGCCCAGCCGGCGCCATGAGCGAGCGTGATGCCACCGTGGAAGTGCGCGACAAGGACGCCGACCAGGGCCAGAATCGCAGCGAGGCCAAGAGAGATCAGCGCGAACAGCCGCACACCGGCGAGGAGCCTCACGGCGCCTTCACGTGGAAGAAGGCCTGGTAGATCTCCTTCGCCGCGGGCCCGGCCGCTTCTGCGCCGAAGCCGCCGTGCTCGATCATCACGACGACGACGACCTTCGGGTGACCGAACGGGGCCCAGGAGGCGTACCACGAGTGGTCGTCGCCGGGCGGCGCCTCCGCCGTCCCGGTCTTGCCCGCGACCGCCACCGGAAAGTTCGCGAAGAGCGACGCGGAGGTGCCGCCGGGCGAGTGCGCCGCCTGGTAGAGGCCGTCGCGGATCGCCTGCACGTCCGTCAGCTTCAGCTTCCGCGCCGGCTTGAACTCGAGCGACTGCACGGATGCGCCGCGCAGCACGGCGCCGGCGACGTGCGGCGTCACGACCGTGCCGCCGTTTGCGAGCGCCGCATAGGCGACCGCCATCTGCAGCGGGCTCGCCTGGAGCATGCCCTGCCCGATCGCGAGGTTGATCGTCTGGCCCTCGTACCAGGGC
>DATCOE010000211.1:0-11344 GCA_036564885.1 Gaiellaceae bacterium
GAGCGCGATCGCACCGGAGCCGACGCCGACGTCGAGCACGCGCGGGGTCTCGATGCCCTCGAGGAGCGCGAGCACACGCTCCACGACGACCTCGGTCTCCGGCCGGGGCACGAGCGCGCGCGCGTCCGTCTTCAGCGTCAAATGCCTGAAGCCCCACTCCCCGAGGACGTACGCCAGCGGCTCTCGCGCCTCACGGCGCACGACCAGCGCTTCGGCGGCCTGCACTTCGCCCTCGCTGAGCAGCCGGTCGGGAGTGGCATAGAGATCGCTGCGCGAGCGGCCCAGCACGTGACAGGCGATCCACTCCATTTCGCGGCGGGCGTTCTCGATGCCCGCGTCGACCAGACGGCGTGTTCCGAGATCGAGCAGGTCTCGCGCCGTCACCGCGTCGGTCACGGCCTCAGCCCGAGAGCGCGAGCTTGCGTTCCTCGGAGTTCAACGCTTCGGTGAACTCGTCCAGCTCGCCCTGGAGGATCCGGTCGAGCTGGTGCACGGTCAGCTTGATGCGATGGTCGGTCAGGCGGTTCTCGGGAAAGTTGTACGTGCGGATCTTCTCGGCGCGCTCGCCGGTGCCGATCTGCGAGCGCCGTGTGGCATCGAGCTCCTGGCGTTGCCGTTCGAGCTCGCGTTCGTAGAGACGCGCACGCAGCACGCGCATCGCCTTGTCCTTGTTCTGGAGCTGCGACTTCTCGTCCTGCATCGAGACGACGACGCCGGTCGGCAGATGCGTGATCCGCACCGCGGAGTCGGTCGTGTTCACCGACTGCCCGCCCGGGCCCGTCGAGCGATAGACGTCGATCTTCAGGTCGTTCGGGTCGATGTTGACCTCGACTTCCTCCGCTTCCGGCATCACCGCGACGGTCGCGGTCGACGTGTGGATGCGGCCCTGCGACTCCGTCTCGGGCACGCGCTGCACGCGGTGCGTGCCGCCTTCCCATTTGAACGTGCGGTAGGCGCCGTTGCCCTTCACGGCGAACGTCACCTCCTTGTAGCCGCCGCTGTCGCTCGGGCTCGATCCGAGCTCCTCGATCTTGAAGCCCTGCCGCTCCGCGTAGCGAGCGAGCATCCGATAGACATCGCCGGCCCAGAGCGCGGCTTCGTCGCCGCCGACGCCCTGGCGCACTTCGAGGATCACGTCCTTGTGGTCGGCGGGATCGCTCGGAATCATCTCCATGCGCAGATCGTCCTCGAGCTTCGCCGTGCGTTCCTCGAGCTCGGGGACGAGCTCCTTCAGGTCGGCGTCGTCGCGCGCCGCAGCGAGATCGTCCCGCGCCGCCCGCAGCTCCTGCACGAGCTTGTACGCGGGCTCGAGGTCCTTCAGCCGCCGCCCGACCTCCGCCGCCTCGCGGTGGTCGTTGTAGACCGACGACTCGCCCATGCGCGTCTGCGCCTCCCGGTAGGAGGCCTCCAGCTCGTCGATTCTGTTGTCGAAGTTGTCAGCGGCCATGCTGCCGCCAAGGGTACTCGCGGCGCTAGGAGGCGAGCGTCGCGTCGAGCGTGATCTCCGGCACGCCCGCGAGCGCCTTGGAGACCGGGCAGTTGGCCTTGGCGCCTTGCGCAGCCTCCTCGAACGCCGCGGCGTCGAGGCCGGGGACGCGTCCGACGACGGCGAGCGCGATCTTCGTGATGCCCTCACCCGGCTGGAACGTGACCGTCGCCGAGGTCTTGAGCTCCTCCGGCGGGTGATCCTCCTTCGCGAGCCCGGCCGAGAGCGCCATCGAGAAGCACGCGGCATGCGCGGCGGCGATGAGCTCCTCGGGGCTCGTGCTGCCGCCGGTCTCGTCGGTCGAGCGCGCAGGCCAGCTGACGGTTTGCTCACCGAGCACGCCGCTCGTCGTCGAGCTGATCGTGCCGCTGCCTTCGAGCAGGCTGCCCTTCCAGATCACTTCGGCGCGACGGTCGGTCGCCATGTGCTCCTCCTCGTACGTCGTTGACGCGGGAAAGCTATCTACGCCATGACTTCGACGCGCGGCGCACCGGGGAGGTCGAGCGGGTCATGCGCCTCGAGGTCGAGCACCGCGCGCAGCGCGCGGATGGAGACCTCGATCTGGTCGAGCGACGGCTCACGCGTCGTCAGGCGCTGCAGCCACAGCCCCGGCGCGAGCAGCGTCATCAGCACGCGGTTGCGCTGGTGCTTGCCGGCGAAGCGGATCAGCTCGTAGGCGAGACCCGCGATCACCGGCAGCAGCAGCACGCGCGTGGCGACGAGCCAGTACCACGCGGGCCGGCCGAAGAACGCGAACACGAACACGGCGATCACCATCACCCAGAGCAGGAAGGCGGTGCCGCAGCGCGGATGGATGAGCGAGTAGCGCTGCACGATCTCGGGCTCGAGCGGCTCGCCCGCCTCGTAGGCGTTGATCGCCTTGTGCTCGGCCGCGTGGTACTGGAACACGCGGCGCAGGTCGGGAAGCAGGGAGATGAGCGTGAGATACGCGACGAAGATCGATACGCGGATGGCGCCTTCGACGAGCACGAAATAGCCGGTGTTGCGGATCGGCAGCAAGTCGGTGATCAGAACGGGCGTCACCTTGAAGAGCACGATCGCAAAGCCGATTGCGACTGCGAACGCGAAGAACAGCGCGCCGCGCGAGAGCTCGGTGTCGACTTCGGCGGGCGCGTCGCCTTCCTCACCCTCGGCCCTCTCCTCCTGCGCCGCGTAGTTCGCGGAGATGGCGAGCGCGCGGAAACCGATCGCGAGCGACTCGCCGAGCGCGATGACGCCGCGGATGACCGGGAGACGGAACACGAAATGACGCGCCATCGGAGAGTCGATCGGGCGCGAGACGTGCTCGATCGTGCCACTCGGGGTGCGGACAGCGACGGCCCAGTTTCCGGGGCCGCGCATCATCACGCCCTCGAGGACGGCCTGGCCTCCGACGGTTGCCATGAGAGTGTTAGGCGCCGCGCTTCGCGCGCTCGGCGCGCTCGAGCCGCTTCTGGAAGCGCTCCACCCGGCCGCCCGAGTCCATCAGCTTCTGCTTGCCCGTGTAGAACGGATGGCAGTTCGAGCAGACCTCGACGTGAAGCTCGGGTGTCGTGGACCGCGTCTGGAACGTGTTCCCGCAAGAGCACGTCACCGTCGCGAGCACGTATTCGGGATGGATATCGGCTTTCATCGCGAGGCCAGAATAGCAGCGGCCTGCTGGGGCGCCACGTTGCCGCCGGAGACCACGGCGACGATGTTCTGACCGGGCTCGACGACGATCTTTCCCGAGAGGAGAGCCGCGGTCGAGGCAGCAGCGCCGAGCTCGCACGCGACCTTCATCCGGGCGTAGAGCCAGCGGAACGCGTCGCACAGGTCGTCATCCGAGACCAGCACGGACTCGACTCCGAGCGCCGCACAGATCTGGACGCAGTTCTCGCCGGCGAACGGCGCGCTCAGGGCGTCGGCCTTGCTCGCCGGGATGACCGGCACCGAGTGGCCCGCCGCGAGGCCGTCGTGGAGTGCGGTCGAGCGCTCCGGCTCGACGCCGATCACGCGCACGTCGGGCCGCCGCGCCTTCAGCGCCGTCGCAAGGCCGCTCACAAGGCCACCGCCGCCGACGGGCGCGATCACGATGTCGGGCACGGGACCGTCCTCGAGGATCTCGAGCGCGATCGTGCCCTGCCCGGCGATCACCGCGGTCTCGTTGAACGGATGGACGAGTGTCCGCCCCGTCTCGGCGAGCAGCTCGTCGAGGCGGTCGAAGGCCTCGGTCGGATTCTCGGCCTGCTGGTCGATCTCGGCGCCGTAGCCACGCGTCGCCGCGACCTTCAGCTCGTCGGCGCCCTTCCACATCACGATCAGCGCGTCGACCCCTTCCTCTCGGGCGGCCCAGGCGACGGCCTGGGCGTGGTTGCCGGCCGAAATCGAGATCACGCCCCGGCGCTTCTCCTCGTCGGTCAGCTGCGAGAGCCGGTTGAGGGCGCCGCGCACCTTGAACGAGCCTGTGCGCTGGAAGAGCTCCGCCTTGAAGCGAATATCCGCTGCCAGCTGCTCGGAGAGCGTGCCGGAGCGCAGCAGCGGCGTACGGTGCACGCGGCCCGCAATCGTCCGCGCCGCGCGCTCGACGTCGTCGATGGTGACTGCTGTGCCCGGCTCCACGAGCGGAGACTATGCAGCCGGTGCCGGCTCGCGCGCCGGCACGGCCAGGCGCACCATGAAGGCGGTCCGCCGGCCCGGCTCACTCGTCACCTCGACGCTGCCGCCCATCGCCTCCGTCAGCTCCTTGACGAGCGCGAGGCCGAGGCCCGTTCCGACCGACCGCTCGCGTCCGTAGCGCTCGTGCAGATAGAAGCGCTCGAACGCGCGCTCGCGGTCTTCCAGCTCGAGACCGGGCCCCGTGTCCTCGACACAGAGCACGCCGGGCGCCGCGAGCACGCGCACTTCGCCGCCGCGCGGAGTGAGACGGAGCGCATTCTCGACGAGGTTCGAGACGACCTGGAGCACCCGGTCAGCGTCCGCGATCGCCGGCGACGGGCCGTCGGCCACCACGGTGAGCGAGAGCCCGAACACGTCCGCCTGCTGCTCATACCGCCGCACGGCGTCCTCCGCGACGTCGGCGAGATCGATCTCGCTCGAGTGCACGCTGAAGTCCGTCCGGTTCATGCGCGCGAGATCGAGCAGGTCGCCGACGAGCCGTTCGAGCCTCGCCGCCTCGACGACGACGGTCGCGGCGACGTCCTCCGGCTCCAGCGCGCCGTCCTGCAGCGCTTCCGCGTAGCCGCGGATCGCCGTCAGCGGCGTCTTCAGCTCGTGACTGACAGAGAGGAGGAACGACTTCTCCGCCTCGCGGGCGCGCTCGAGCTGCTCGGCGAGATCGTTGAACGCGCCGGCGAGCGTGGCGAGCTCCGCCGCGCCTTCGACGGGCACCGGCTTCGGGCGCGTGCCGCGCGCGAGGCTTCGCGCGGCATCCGCGACGCGGTGCACCGGCCGAGCAATGCGGCGGGCGAGCAGCCACGCTGCCGCCGCCGCGAGGGCGGCGCCTGCGAGCCCCGCGATGAGCAAGCTGTAGACGAAGGGCGTCCACTGTGCACCCGTGACGCTCTTCTTGCGGAGAAGGACGAACCGGCGCTGACGGACCGGCTGCGCGGCGAAGTAGTAGGCGATCCCGCCGATCGTGACCGAGCCCTGCGCCGGCCGGTTGTGTCGCAGCCGCTGCCGCGCCGACGCGGGGAGCTTGCCGGCGTCGAGCAGATACGTCTCGTGCTGACGCGCGAACAACGGTTCGAGCGACTTCAGATAGGTGAACGGCACGAGTGCCACCCGTTCCCGCTGCGCGATCAGGGTGGCCTGCAGCGCGACGTCCTGGAGTGTGCTGCTATCGACCGCCCGCCGCGTGAGCACGAGGCCCACACCGATCGTCAGGCCGACGCAGAGCAGAACGATCAGCGCGATCGCACGAAACAGCCGCGTGCGAAGACTGGTCACGCGGCGAGGAGCTTGTACCCCGATCCGCGCACGGTGCGGATCGTATCCGGGTCACCGAGCTTGCGCCGCAGCTGCGCGACGTGCACGTCGACGGTTCGCGTGCCGCCGGGATACGTCATCCCCCACACGAGATCGAGCAGCTTCTCGCGCGTCAGCACGATGCCCGGATGCTCGAGGAAGCACGCGAGCAGGTCGAACTCCTTGCCGGTGAGCTCGATCATCGATCCGGAGACGGTCACGTCACGCGAGTCGCGCCGCAGCACGATGTCGTGTGCGGCGAGCACCTCGTCCTCGTTGCGATGCTCGACGCGACGCAGGATCGCCTTGATGCGCGCGGCGAGCTCGCGCGGCGAGAACGGCTTCGTGACGTAGTCGTCGGCGCCGAGCTCGAGGCCGGCGACACGGTCGGGCTCTTCGTCGCGCGCGGTCAACATCAAGATCGGCACCTTCGACTGTGCGCGCATCTGGCGGCAGACCTCGAAGCCGTCGATGCCCGGCAGCCCGATGTCGAGCACGACGAGCCGCACGGGATGGCGCCGCAGCTCGACGACGGCCTCCTCCCCGGTGCGCAGCCAGAGAATCTGCCAGCCGTCCTGCCGCTCGAGATATGACTTGACGAGCCGGCCGATCGACTCGTCGTCCTCGACGAGGAGCAGCACGCTGCCGGTGGCCGCAGTCGACATCGCTACCCGCCGAAGCCCTCGACCTGGATCGTGTCGGCAGCTGCGTTCGCGAGCCGGAACACCGTGACGCGCATCCCGCGGCGGAGCACGGCACCGGAGGCCGAGCGCCCGACGGCACCTGTGACCGTCGCGGTCGGCGCGACCTGAATCGGGACCATGTCGCCGTTCTTCTCCTTCAAGACGATCGATCCTGGCGTGATCGTCTTGATCACGCCGCGGTCGATCCGGTAGTCCGCGGCGCCGGCGGGCGTCTGCACGAGCACCTCGGCGCGAATCATTCGTGCGCCGAAGTACTGGTCGATGATCGCGCGCGACAGCGCGAAGCCGCCCGACGCGACCCAGAAGAAGGTGTTGAGCGCGATGAGCGCGACGGCGAGGAGCATGAAGCGCCTGCGGTTCACAGTCATATGATCGCCCCCTGGGCGGAAGGTCGCGTAAGTCCTCTGTAAAGACGCGGCGAGGCCACCCTCCCCCATACAAGCGGAGCAGAGCGGCCTCGCGGCGGGAGAAACGAGTCGTGCACTACTTCGCAGCCGGCTCGCGGTCACCGACGTGATTGGCAGCGGTGGCCTCGATCTGCGCGAGGCTCGAGCCCTTGTCGGCCCGGATGCGGACGACGATCCGGTCGCCGACGACGAGCTTCGACGCGTCGATCACGGTCGGAACCTTGCCCTGCCAGAGCAGGAAGATCGTCTCGCCGCCGACGGTGAACGTCTGGTCGGCGGACTGGCCGATGAGCAGCTTCATCGCCCGGCCATCGCCGCCGATGACGTGCATGGTGACACCGGTGGACGTCGCCGACGTCAGCGTGCCGCGGAACAGGTAGAGCGGCTTGTCGGGCGTGTTCAGCGTGGTGCCATGATCGCCGACGAGACCGGCGGGCTGCTGCTCGATCGCGGCGAGCGTGGAGCCGCGCTCGGCGCGGACGTTCACCCTCACGTAGTCACCGGTGGTGAGATCGCCGGCCTGCACGATCGTGGGCACGCCGTTCGCCCACTTCAGGAACTCGGTGTTCGCGCCGTACGCGAACGTCTGCGTGACGGGCTGGCCAAGCATCGCGCGGAGCGCGGCCCTGGTGCCGCCTTCAACCGTGATCGAGACGCCGCCGTTCGCGGGAGTCGCGGTCAGCTGGCCGAGGAACGAGTACTGCATCTTCGCCATCTTCGCCGGGCCGTTGCCGGCGAACGCTGCACCGGTCGCGAGGAGCGCGGCTGCCACAGTGGCGAGAAGGATCTTGGTGCGCATCGGGAGACCTCCAGTCGGGAAACATCTGATGGGTTGAGCATCCCCTTCCGCGGTCAGCCCACCGTTCGGTGCGCGTAAGTCCTTCGTAAGCCGTGCTGTGCGGAAACGTCGCGTCAGGGCCACGCAACCGCACGTTGGCGTTGCGAGACGTTCCACGAGTTAACAACGCGCGAAGCGCGTTCCGAGGTGCGAGCCTCTACGTAAGCGTGTATTCGGGGCCGGAGCCGCCCTCGGGCGGAGTCAGCCGGCCGCCCTTGGCCGTGATCGCTCCGCACTGCACGCAGTTCGACGGGGCGAGCTGCACCGTCACGGTGCCGTCGCCGCCTTCCGTGCCGATCTCGTACACCTGCGCCGGGCACATGTGCACCCACATCTCCGCAACCTCGAGCGGCACCCTCCGCTCGATGCAGATGTGGTTCGGCTGGTCGTCGCGTGTCTTGTTGCCCGACACGAAGACCGACGAGAGCTTGTCGAAGGTGAGCTTCCCGTCCGGCACCGGGTAGCGAGACGCACGGTTGGTCCGCAACAGCGGCTGCTCGGCGTCGTGCTCGGCCCGCATCTTCCCGATGGCGATCTTGCCCTTGGAGATCGTCATCGCGGTCGCGAGCGCGCCGCCGACGATGAAGCCGCGGCCGAACACCTGGCGCATGTCGCGCACTTCCTCGAGGTCGCTCCAGATGAAGCTGTCGCGCACCGCCGCGTCGTACGAGCTGAGCGCCGTCGCCGGTGTCGCTCCGGGCTTCAGCGAATTGAACGCGGACTCGGCGGCGAGCCGGCCCGACTCGATCGCGTAATGAACGCCCTTGAGGCGCGCGATGTTGACCATGCCGACGCCGTCGCCGCACAGCAGCAGGCCCGGTGCGTGCAGCCGCTTCGGCAGCGAGTGGAAGCCGCCGCTCGGGATCGTCTTTGCTCCCCAGCCGACGCGCTCGCCGCCTTCGAGCAGCGCCCGGATCTTCGGGTGCGTCTTCAGCTCCTGCAGCAGGTCGTGCGGCGAGAGCTCGACATCGCGGTAGTCGAGCCCGACGACCATCCCGATCGTGAGCATGTCCTCGCCCATCGGGTAGAGGAACGAGCCGCCGAACTCGCGGTACTTCGCACCGGCGCGCAACGGCCAGCCCATCGTGTGGACGACGCTGCGCAGCGGCTTCGCAACCTTCCAGATCTCCTTGACGCCGAGCTCCCACACCTGAGGTTCCTCACCGCCCAGCCCGAAGTGGTCGAGCGCGACGCCGGTCAGATGGCCCTGCGTTCCCTCGGCGAGCACCGTCACCTTCGCGACGAGATCGGCGCCGGGCTCGTAGTTGCCCATCGGCTCGCCCTCGCGGTTGCAGCCCTTGTCGCCGGTGCGAATGCCGACGACGCGCCCGTGGGAGACGAGCAACTTCTCGGCGGCGGTCTCGGGGAGGATCATCGCCCCGCCCTCCTCCGCGCGCTCGCCGAGCCAGCGGCCGAGCTGCGCGAGCGAGAAGACGACGTTGCCGTGGTTGCGCATCGTCGGCGGCGGCGGGATGCGCAGCGCGGCGCGGCGCGTGAGCATGTAGACGGCCTCGCCGTGAACGGCGCCGTAGCCCGGCAGGTCCTCGACGCGGTAGCGGTCCCGGAAGAGGCGCCGGAGCGACCGCGGATTCACGACGGCGCCCGAGAGGAGGTGCGACCCGGGCTGCTTACCCTTCTCGACGACCGCCACCGGCACCTCGCCGAGCCTGTCGGCGACGTCGGGGTGCTCCTCGAGCAGCTGGCCGAGGCGGATCGCGCACGCGAGGCCCGCCGGTCCCGCGCCGACGATCAGGATCCCGACCTCGATCCGCTCGTCGGCGGGATCGGTCGGCTCGGAGACGAACTCGGAGGCGCTGAAAGGCGGCGGGTAGTCGGAGGGGCGGACGCTCACTCGACCCCTCGGTCTAGCCCTTGCGCTGGTTCAGGAGCTCGGTCAGCTTGGGGACGATCTCGTGCAGGTCGCCGACGACGCCGAGGTCGCTGAACTCGAAGATCGGTGCGTTCGCGTCCTTGTTGATGGCGACGATCACGTTCGAGCTCTGCATGCCGACCTTGTGCTGGATCGCGCCGGAGATGCCGAGCGCGACGTACAGCTTCGGCGAGACGGTCTTACCGGTCTGCCCGATCTGGGAGGCGTACGGGTACCAGCCGGCGTCGACGACGGCGCGGGTCGCGCCGACGGCGCCGCCGAGGGCGCGTGCGAGCTCCTCCGCGAGCGTGAACTTGTCGGGGCTGCCGAGGCCGCGGCCTCCGGCGACGATCACGTCGGCATCCTCGATCGACGGGCCGCTCGACTCTTCGAGCTGCTGGTCGACGACCTTGGCGGCGCGCGAGTGCTCCTCGAGCTCGACCGCGACATCCTCGACCTGCGGCTCACCGCCGCCGGTCGGCACCGCGTCGAACGAGCCCGACCGGAACAGCGCGAGGCGCGGCTCCGACGTCCAGCCGACATCGGCGAGCACCGAATCCTGGAGCGCGGGCCGCTTGCCGACGAGTACGCCGTCTTGCAGCGCGATGTCCGCGAGGTCCCAGTTGAGGCCGGCGTCGAGACGTGCAGCGAGGCCCGACGCGATGTCCGCGGCGAGCACCGAGTTCGCGAAGAGCACCGTGTCGTAGCCGCCTTCTCGAACGACCTTCGCGAGCACGTCGACGCGCGCCTGCGGCAGCGGCGGATCGAGCGACGCGTCCTCCGCGACGTGCACTTTCGTCGCGCCGTACTTGCCGGCCTCGGAGGCGAGCGCCTTCACGCCGCCGCCGACGAGCACCGCAGCGACGTCGCCGCCGCCGCCGAGCTGCGCCGCCTTCGAGAGGACGCCGAGCGAGCCCTTTTGCAGCTCATTCCCGTGGTGCTCGAGGAAGACGAGGATCGACATCAGATGAGGCGCTTCTCCGCGAGGAAGTCGACGATCGCCTGCGCAGCGTTCGCGTCGCCCTCGATCTTCCGCGCGTCGCCGCGTGAGGGCGGCGAGCCGAGCGCGAGCACCTCGGTCTTCGAGCCGGCCTCGCCCACCTCACCGGCGTCCAGGCCGAGATCCGACAGGGAGACGGTTTCCGACGGCTTCTTCTTCGCGCCCATGATGCCCTTCAGGGACGGGTAGCGCGGCTCGTTGATCGCGTCGCTCACGGAGACCACCGCAGGCAGCGCGGCCTCGATCACGTCGTAGCCGAACTCGGTCTGGCGCTTCACGTGCACGGTGCCGTCCGCGATCGATAGCTCAGCCGCCTGCGAGACCACCGGCCTCCGCAACCGCTCCGCAACTGCGGCCCAGAGCACGGCGCCGTCGGCGTCGCTCGCCTGCTGGCCGAATAGCACGAGATCGGCGCTCTCGCGCTCCAACGCCGCGGCGAGCACCTTGCTCGTGGCGACGAGATCCGAGCCGACGAGCGCGTCGTCGGTGACGAGCACGGCCCGGTCGGCGCCCATCGCCAGCGCCTTGCGCAGCGAGTCGGCGGCCCTCTCCGGCCCCATCGAGACGACGACCACCTCCGTGTCGGAGTCGCCCTTCAGGCGCAGCGCCTCCTCGACGGCGTTCGCGTCGAACTGGTTGAGCGCCCCCTCCCCGGAGCGGTCGAGCCGCTTCGAACCGGGATCGAGCCTCGACGAGCCCTCGGGAACGTGCTTCACGCAGACAGCGATCTTCATGTGGCGCGATCCTATCGAGGTCGCGCAGGACGGCGGCCCGGGAACCTACATACGTTCGCGCAGGGCGAGCACGTTGGCCACGAAGACCTTGCTCACCTTGTACGGCCCCGACGCCTTCACGGCCCGCTCGCCTTGATACCAGCCGGCGAGCGCGAGGCGCTCGTTGCCGCCGAAGACCCCGAGCAGGTGGTGCAAATAGGCGAGCCCCACCTGCACGTTGCCGTCGGCGTCGTGCTGCACGGCGTGCCCGATCAACACCTTCTCGACGTAGTCCCACGTCGAGGGCAGCACCTGCATGACGCCCTGCGCGCCGACCGACGAGACGACGCTGTTGTTGAAGCCGGACTCCATCCAGGAGAG
>DATCOE010000212.1:0-5364 GCA_036564885.1 Gaiellaceae bacterium
TCGTCGAACGCCATCAGCTCGTCGATCCACGCCTGGTCGACGTCCGGCCCGAAGAAGTAGTCGAGGAAGCGGTAGGTGCGGTCGGGCGTCAGCGGAACCATCGGCCCGATCGAGATGTTCGGGCGACCCGGGAAGATGTTCACGCCGAGGTTGGGCCAGAGGAAGTGGAACTGGCTGCGCGGCAGCTCGCCGTCGAGATGCATCCGCGTTCCGCCGCCTTCGCGAGGCGCACCGCGTTGGCTCGAGAGCCGGCCCTCGGTCGACAGCGCGTACGACTCGGCCGACACGTCGAGCATCTGCGCGAGCTGCGGATGCGCGACCTGGCAGTGGTAGCACTCGAGGAAGTTCTCGCAGACGATCTTCCAGTTCGCCTCGAGCTCGGTCTCCCATCGCGTGTAGAAGCGAAGGGTGCCGACGTCGAGCCCCAACTCGGCGACCTGCGCGGGCATCGAGCCGAGCGCCTCCGAGAGGGGCTCAGGGTCGCGCTGCGTGTTCACGAACACGAAGGGGCCCCAGGTGTCGACGGCCGCGCGGCAGAGGCCGAGCTCATCCTTCGGGAAGTCAGGCTCCTCGTCCGACCGCGGAGCCGAGCGAAGCGCACCGTCGAGGCCGTACGTCCACGCGTGGTACGGGCACTGCAGCGTCTCGCGCTTGCCCTCGCCCTCGGCGACCGGAAAGCCGCGATGCCGGCAGACGTTCAACAGCGCACGCATCTCGCCGTCACGGGCACGCGTCACGATCACCGGCGTCTGGCCCGCGCGCGTCGTGAAGAACGTGCCGGGCTCGGGCAGCTGCCCCAGGTGCCCTGCGTACTGCCACGCGGAGCGGAAGATCCGCTCCTGCTCCCGGCGCAGGATCTCCGGATCCGTGTACCAGCTGTAGGGAAGCGTCGCTTCCATGCGACCGTCAGTTTACGGCGGACGGGCGCACGCGCAGCAACCGGGCGACGGCCGGAGGCAGCCACCAGTTCCAGCGCCCGAACAGCGAGACGAGCGCCGGCACGAGCAGGGCGCGCACCACCGTCGCGTCGACGATGATCCCGGCCGCGAGCCCGGTGGCGAACGTCTTGATGATCACCTCGGGGCCCGAGCCGAGCGCGGCGAACGCGAGGAAGAGGATGAGCGCGGCGCTCGTGACGAGCCGGCCCGTACGTGCGAGCCCGCGGACGACGGCCTCGTCAGTCGAGCGCCCCGCGTCGTACTCCTCGCGGACGCGCGCGAGGATGAACACCTCGTAGTCCATCGACAGCCCGAAGAGGAACGCGAACACCATCAGCGGGATGAACGCCGTGATCGCGCCGGTGGCCGGCACGCCCCAGATCAGGTGCGAGCCCCAGCCGTTCTGCCACACGAGGACGAGCACACCCCAGGAGGCGGAGACCGAGATGAGGTTCAGCACGACCGCCTTCAGCGGCAACAGGATCGAGCGGAACGCGCGCGCGAGCAGGATCAACGTCAGTACGGAGATCAGCGCGATCATCAGCGGGAAGTTCCCGTAGACGGTCGAGACGAAGTCGGCGTTGCCGGCGACCTGCCCGCCGACGGTAGAGCCGGGCACCGAATGCGCGGCAGCCTTGACGCGCCTGAAGAGCGCTCGGCCCGAGCTGTTGTTCGCCTGCTTCGAGGGGAACGCCTGGACGACCGCCGCACCGTCGCCGCGCCAGCCCACGGCGGCGCCGCGGATGCCGTGGACCGCGGCGACGCGTTTCGCCACCTCGGCCGCCCGCGCGGGGTCGCGCACGAGCACGGAGAACTCCGTCAGCGCTCCGGCGCCGATGCCAGAGCTCGTCAGCGCCTGGAGACCCTGCCGCGCGTCGCCGCTCTTCGCCAGGGATTGCGGGCTCGCGTTGCCGATCTGGATGCCGAGCGCGGGCGCCGCAAGCGCGAGGATGATCACGAGCGCGACCGCTGCGCTGAGCCAGCGCCGCCGTACGACTGCCTGCGCCCAGCGCGTCCAGAAACGACTCGCGTCGAGCTCGGTGCGGAGGCGCGGCCGGTCGATCCACGGCCCGATCGTCGCGAGGATCACCGGCAGCAGCGTGATCGAAACGAGCACGCTGACCACGGGGATGAGCATCCCCGCGTATCCGATCGAGCGCAGGAAGGGAATCGGGAGCACCACCAGCGACAGCAGGCCGATCCCGACCGTGGTGCCCGAGAAGACGATCGCCTCGCCGGCCGTCGCCATCGCGTTCTCGACCGCCTGCACCTTGTCGGCGCCGTGCTCGCGCTCCTCGCGCCAGCGCATCACGAGCAACAGCGTGTAGTCGATGCAGACGCCGAGCCCGATGAGCGCGACGAGGAACTGCACGATGAACGAGACGTTCGCGATCGTCGTCAGCGCCCAGATGATCAGGAACGTGCCGACGATCGCGAACAGCGCCATCACGATCGGCACGAGCGCGATGAACGACGCGAAGACGAACGCAAGCACGACGAGCGCGCCGATCCCGCCGATGAGCGCTTCGATCAGCACGCCGGGGCCGCTGCCGCCCGACGCCGCTTCACCGAGCGCGTCGTATCCGGTTACGTGCACCGTCGATCCCGTCGGGCGCTTCTTCTGGAGCGCCGCGCGCAGCAGCTTGATCTCGTTGTTCGCGCCGACGAAGCCGCGGTTCGGCTTGAACGGCACATAGACGACCGCGAACGTCGTGCGGCCGTCCGGTGAGACAAACGCCCGGCTCCCCGTTGACGCGAACGAGGCGACGTGCGCGCCGCGAATCGGCGCCGACGCCTTCACCAGCGCCTGCCCGATTTCCTGCCGCACGCCGGGGGAGTCGACCGTCGTTCCCTTCGGCAGCGTGAAGACGGGCACGATCGAGCTCGTGTTCGGGTCGACGTCGAATTGCTTCAGCAGCGCGGCGTTTGTCTCGAAGCCTTCGTTGCCCGGCACGGAGAACTCCTGCGACAGCGCGTTGGTTATCCGCTGGAGATTCGGCAGGCCGGCGAGCAGCACGAGCAGCCATACCGCAACGACGAGCCGCTTGTGGCGCAGGACGAAGCGAGAAAAGGCGCGCATCGGCCGAGCGTAGATGATTGATGCCGTGCCGCTGTAGGCTCCGTGCATGGCTGCCCGCGCCCCCTTCGAGCAGTTCTTCGCGTACCGCCGCTTTCAGCCGATCGCCGAGCTCACGCCCGACGGCAGTCGCGTTCTCTTCTCCTCGAACATCTCGGGGCAGTTCAACCTCTGGTCCGCGCATGTTGACGGCGGCTGGCCGGACCAGCTGACGACGTTCACGGAGAACACCGTGCGCGCCGTCGCCGTCCGCGAGGACGGCACGATCCTCTTCATCGCCGACCGCGACGGTGACGAGTTCCACCAGCTCTACCGGATTCCCGCGGGAGGTGGCTGGCCCGAGCAGCTGACCGACCTGCCGCAGGTGCAGCACGTGATCAGCGCCGGCGCCTGGTCGCCGGACGGAAGCTCGTTCGCGTTCTCCGCCAACTCGCGGCGCCCTCAGGACAGCGAGGTGTTCATCTGGGGCGACGGCGACGACGAGCCGCGCTATGTCTTCGGCGAAGGGATGTACGCGTTCCCGGCGTCGTTCTCCCCCGACGGCTCGAAGCTGATCGCGCTCGAGTTCCGCTCGAACAGCGACATGTCGCTCTATCTCGTCGACGTCGCGTCGGGCGACGCGACCGAGTTGACGCCGCACGAGGGCGAGGTGAAGTTCTTGCCCGGCCCGTGGGCAGCCGACGGCTCCGGCTTCCATCTGCTGATGGACGAGGGACGCGAGTTCATGGGACTCGCCTTCCAGGCGCTCGACTCGGGGAAGCGCGAGTGGGTCGAGGCGCCCGACCGCGACATCGACGAGCTTGCGGGCTCGGCCGACGGTCGCGTGCTCGCCTGGCTCGAGAACGACGAGGGGTTCGCACGCGTGCGCGTCCGCGACGTCGAGTCGGGCAAGGATCTCCCGGAGGCCACGCTGCCGAAGGGGACGGCGTCGGGCTTCGGCTCCGGTCTCTCGGTCTCGCGCGACGGGTCGCGGCTCGCGCTCGCCTGGGACCAGCCTGCGCGGCCGCCCGAGATCTACGTCGTCGACACAGCGAGCGGCGACGCGCGGCCGGTCACCGAGAGCCGCGCGGCCGGTCTTGCCGCGTTGCGGCTTCGCGACCCCGAGCTGATCCGCTATCCGAGCTTCGACGGCCGCGAGATTCCCGCGTGGCTGTACCGGCCCGACGGCGACGGCCCGGCGCCGTTCGTCGTCGCGATCCACGGCGGCCCCGAGGCGCAGGAAAAGCCCATCTACCGCCCGCTCTACCAGTACCTCTTGAGCCGCGGCATCGGCGTGCTCGCACCGAACATCCGTGGCTCGACCGGCTACGGCAAGACGTACCAGACGCTCATCCATCACGACTGGGGCGGCGCCGACCTGGAGGACTGGCGTCACGCGGCCGAGTGGCTGAAGGCGCAGGACTTCGTCGACGACGAGCGGCTCGGCGTGTACGGCGGCTCGTACGGCGGCTTCGCAACGCTGACGTGCGTCACCCGGCTGCCCGAGTACTGGCGCGCCGCAGTCGACATCGTCGGGCCCTCGAACCTTCTGACCTTCGTCCGTGCGGTGCCGCCGCAGTGGGTGCGCTTCATGGCGAAGTGGGTCGGCGACCCCGACACCGAGGCGGATTTTCTGCGCGAGCGCTCGCCGATCACGTACGTCGACCAGGTGCGCGCGGCGCTGCTCGTGATCCAGGGAGCGAAGGATCCGCGGGTCGTGAAGGCCGAGTCCGACCAGATGGTCGAGCGGCTCCGCGAGCTCGGCCGTGAGGTGGAGTACGAGGTATTCGAGGACGAGGGCCACGGCTTCACGCGGTACACGAACGAGCTCCGCGGCATGCGGCTGACCGCCGACTGGCTCGAGGGGCACCTGCGCGCTGGGATTTGACCAGTGGCTGGGATTTGACCAGCGCCTGAGAGGTAGCGACGATGGGTGGGTGTCCGACCGCCTGCGCTCGCTCCGTCGCTCCGCCTCCGAGCACCCGCGCTGGATCGTCGCCGGGCAGCTCGTGCTGTTCGCCGTCTTCTTCGGGTTCGTCGGCTGGGCCGTGCGCGGCTCGTTCCGCGACGCGGCCGGCGACCTCCGGAACGCCGACCCGGTTCTCTTCGGTCTCGCGTGCCTGGCGGTGGCCGCGTACTACCTGCTCTTCGTGCTCGGCTGGATGCGGATCCTCGCGGACTGGGACATCCGGCTCTCGTATCCGGCTGCGCTCCGCGCCGAGATGGTGTCGATGCTCGCGAAGTACGTCCCCGGCGGCGTGTGGACGCCGGCGGCGCGCGTCGTCGCGGCAAAGCGCGCAGGCATCACGGATGGCGCGCT
This sequence comes from Gaiellaceae bacterium, assembly GCA_036564885.1. GTDB lineage: Bacteria > Actinomycetota > Thermoleophilia > Gaiellales > Gaiellaceae > Palsa-739. Next base: position 5,315 of record DATCOE010000212.1, read on the forward strand.
CGTCACTGCGTCGATGCTCCTCGAGGCGGGCATCTCCGCCGTCGCGGGCG
>DATCOE010000213.1:0-10310 GCA_036564885.1 Gaiellaceae bacterium
TCGAGATCGAGGAGCTGCACGGCATTCGCGTCGACGTCGTCCGAACGGGCGACACGCCGCTCGACGACCGCACCCGCGTGCTCGTGCTCGCAGCCCGCGAGGCGATGACGAACGCCGCGAAGCATTCGGGCGCGGACGAGATCTCGGTGTTCGTCGAAGCAGCGCCGGGTCACGTGGCCCTCTACGTACGCGATCGCGGCGCCGGCTTCGATCCCGGGGCAGTCGCGGACGACCGGAAAGGCATCTCGGAGTCGATTCAGGGCAGGATGGAGCGCGTGGGAGGAACCGCGACCATCGTCTCGTCGCCCGGCGAAGGCACCGACGTCGAGTTGGAGCTCTCGTGAGCGTGCCGCTCCGCCGGGTTGTGCTCGTCGACGACCACGATCTGTTCCGCGCCGGCGTGCGTAGCGAGCTCGGGCCGACGGTCGAGGTCGTGGGCGAGGCGGCGTCCGTGCTGGAGGCGGTGCCGCTGATCAAGGAGCTCGATCCGGACGTCGTGCTGCTCGACGTGCACCTCCCGGACGGCGGCGGGCACGCCGTGATCGCGCAGGTGGCGCCCGACCGGCCGGGCGTGCGCTTCCTCGCACTGTCGGTCTCGGATGCGGCGGAGGACGTGATCGACGTGATCCGCGCCGGCGCTCGGGGCTATGTCACGAAGACGATTTCCGGCGCGGAGCTGACCGAGGCGATCCACCGCACCGCCGACGGCGACGCGGTCTTCTCGCCCCGGCTCGCCGGCTTCGTGCTCGACGCCTTCCGCAGCGGCGAGGCGACAGCCGACGCCGAGCTCGACCAGCTCACGGCGCGCGAGCGGGAGGTGCTGCAGCTGATCGCCCGCGGCTACAAGTACAAGGAGATCGCGGCGCGCCTGCACCTGTCGGCGCGGACCGTCGAGTCGCACGTCTCGGCGGTGCTCCGCAAGCTCCAGCTCTCGAGCCGCCACGAACTGACGCGCTGGGCCGCGGAGCGCCGGCTGATCTAGATGCCCGACAACCGCGCTGCAACCGGAGGAGAGAACAGTATGGACGACGAGAGCAAGTGCCCGTTCACGGGCGGAAATCATCGGCACCCGACCGAGGGCAGGTCGAACCGAGACTGGTGGCCGAACCAGTTGAACCTGAAAGTGCTCCAGCAGAACCCCCCCATGGCCGATCCCATGGGCGAGGAGTTCAACTACGCCGAGGAGTTCACGTCCCTCGACCTCGATGCCCTGAAGAAGGACATCCTGGAGTTGATGACGTCGTCGCAGGACTGGTGGCCGGCTGACTACGGCCACTACGGGCCGCTCTTCATCCGGATGGCGTGGCACAGCGCGGGCACGTACCGCATCAGCGACGGCCGCGGGGGCGGCGGGGCCGGCATGCAGCGCTTTGCGCCCCTCAACAGCTGGCCCGACAACGTGAGCCTCGACAAGGCGCGCAGGCTGCTCTGGCCGGTCAAGCAGAAGTACGGCAAGAAGATCTCGTGGGCCGACCTGATCATCCTCGCCGGCACCGTCGCCCTGGAGTCGATGGGCTTCAAGACCTTCGGCTTCGGCGGTGGGCGCGCGGATGTCTGGGAGCCTGACGAGACCTACTGGGGAACTGAGCACACGTGGCTCGGCGACGAGCGCTACAGCGGCGACCGGGACCTCGAGAATCCCCTCGCCGCCGTCCAGATGGGCCTCATCTATGTGAACCCGGAAGGGCCGAATGGCACACCGAGTGCGCTTGCCGCAGCCAGGGATATCCGCGAGACGTTCGCTCGCATGGCGATGAACGACGAGGAGACCGTGGCACTCATCGCCGGCGGCCACACGTTCGGCAAGACCCACGGCGCGGCCGATCCCAACAAGTACGTCGGCCCCGAGCCCGAGGCTGCCCCCCTCCAGGACATGGGCCTCGGCTGGAAGTCGAGCTACGGCACCGGCAGCGGTGACGACACCATCACCAGCGGGCTGGAGGGCGCCTGGACCCCCACCCCCGTCACGTGGGACAACAGCTACTTCGAGACCCTGTTCGGCTACGAGTGGGATCTGACGAAGAGCCCTGCCGGTGCGTGGCAGTGGGTTCCGACGGATCCCGCCGCGAAGAATGCCGTGCCGGATCCCCACGATCCGTCGAAGACGCACGCCCCGGTGATGCTCACGACGGACCTCGCGCTGAGGATGGACCCGATCTACGGACCGATCTCACGGCGCTTCCTCGAGAACCCGGAGGAGTTCGCCGATGCCTTCGCCCGGGCGTGGTTCAAGCTGACACACCGCGATATGGGTCCGGTCTCGCGGTACCTTGGCCCGGAGGTTCCTGCGGAGCCGCTGATGTGGCAGGACCCCGTCCCCCCGGTCACGCACGAGCTGATCGGAGCGGAGGACATCGCCGCCCTCAAGGGCAAGATCTTCGCCTCGGCGCTGTCCATCTCCCAGCTGGTCTCAACTGCCTGGGCGTCTGCGACGACGTTCCGCGGCACCGACAAGCGCGGTGGTGCCAACGGTGCGCGCATCCGCCTCGCGCCGCAGAAGGACTGGGAGGTCAACAACCCTGCCGAACTGGCGACGGTGCTGGCGACCCTCGAGAGGATCCAGCAGGACTTCAACGCGTCGCAGGCCGACGGGAACAAGCGGGTCTCGCTCGCCGACCTAATCGTGCTGGGGGGCTGCGCAGCCGTCGAGCAGGCCGCGAAGAACGCCGGGCACGACGTCCAGGTTCTCTTCACGCCAGGACGCACGGACGCGTCGCAGGAGCAGACCGACGTGGAGTCCTTCGCCGTGCTCGAGCCGACCGCAGACGGGTTCCGCAACTACATCGGGAAGGGATACCTGCGACCGGCGGAGCACATGCTGGTCGATCGAGCGAACCTGCTGACGCTGACCGCGCCCGAGATGACCGTCCTCGTGGGCGGCCTGCGCGTCCTGCATGCGAACTTCGATCACTCCGAGCTCGGCATCTTCACCAAGCAGCCCGAGATATTGACCAACGACTTCTTCGTGAACCTGCTCGACATGGGCACGACGTGGCAGCCGACGTCCGAAGCCGAGGAGACGTTCGTGGGCCGCGACCGCCTGACGGGCGAGCTGAAGTGGACAGGCAGTCGCGTCGACCTCGTCTTCGGCTCGAACTCCCAGCTCCGTGCAATCGCGGAGGTCTACGCGTGCAACGACTCGAAGCAGAAGTTCGTGCGCGACTTCGTCGCCGCGTGGGACAAGGTCATGAACCTCGATCGATTCGACCTCGCCTGATCCCGAGCCTTCCCCCGTTCTTCCGGACAGTCGTGCGCTTGGCGGTCTTGCCGGGCGAAGGAGGACTCCATCAACCGCCTGTCGGGGTCGTACGGATCACGTATAGGCCGTGGGCAACCCGAGCGAGAGTCGGCCGGCTACCGCGAGCATGCTGATGGAGGCAGTACTTGACTGACGAGCGGGCGACGGGCTGGCCGAGGGTTCCTCGCAGGCCCAGTCCGTTCGCTACCCTCGGACTATGGGCGAGCGCCAGTCAACGACCGGTTTCGAGGTCGAGTGCCCGCACTGTCACAAGCAGTTCACCGCCGAGGCGATGGAGGGGTCCGCCGCCCGTTACCACGGTTTCAAGTGCCCGCATTGCAAGCTGTTCGTCCCCTATCAGCGCGCGGCCGAGCGCGACCTGCTCGGGCCGCTCTCGCACGACCCCGACGCTGCGGAGGACGACTAGCCCGCCGCATTCCGGAGGGCCTGGGCCTCCGGAAGATGCTCGAGCTTCTTCAGCGTGTTGTTCTCGATCTGGCGGATGCGCTCGCGCGTGACGCCGAAAGCTCGCCCGACCTCCTCGAGGGTGCGCGGCGGGCCGCCGTACAGGCCGAAGCGCAGCTCGATCACCTGGCGCTCGCGCTCGGGCAGTGCGCCGAGGGCCATCTCGATGTCCTCCCGGCGGAGCGAGAGCTGCGCGGTGTCGAAGGGCGACTCCGCGGCGTCGTCCTGGACGAAGTCGCCGAGCGCGGAGTCCTCTTCCTCGCCGATTGGCTTCTCGAGCGAGACTGGGAGCTGCGCCATCCGGAGGATCTCGCGCACCTCCTCGGGCGTTATCTCGAGCTCCTCGGCGATCTCCTCCGCGTTCGGCTCGCGGCCGAGGCGCTGCACGAGCTGGCGCTCGATGTGGACGACCTTGTTCAGCTTCTCGACCATGTGCACCGGGATGCGGATCGTGCGGGCCTTGTCGGCGATCGCGCGCGTCACGGCCTGGCGGATCCACCACGTGGCGTACGTCGAGAACTTGTAGCCCTTGCGGTAGTCGAACTTCTCCACCGCGCGGATGAGGCCGAGCGAGCCCTCCTGGATCAGGTCGAGGAACGACAGGCCGCGGCCCAGATAGCCCTTCGCGATCGAGACGACGAGGCGCAGGTTGGCCTCGGTCATCTGCGTCTTTGCCCCCATGTCGCCGCGCTCGATGCGTTTCGCGAGCGACACCTCCTGGTCGGCCGTGAGGAGGGAGACCTTGCCGATCTCGCGCAGATAGAGGCGCAGCGAGTCGAGAGACGGCTCGACGGAGAGATCGAGCTTCGGAACGGCGACAACCTTCTCGTCCTCCGGCACCGGCTGCTCGTGCGGCGGCGTCTTGTGCTGCTCACCCTCGACGAGCTCGATGTTGTGCTCGATCAGGTGCGTGTAGAAGTCTTCGACCTGCTCCTTCGTGAGCTCGACCTCTTCGAGGCCCGTGACGATCTCGTCATAGGTGAGGAAGCCCTTCTCCTGGCCATCGGCGACGAGCTTCTGGAGCTCTTCGACCTCGGGGAGCGGCGAGACTTCGACGGTGAGCAAGTTGGCGACCTCCGGCTAGTCGTTTCGACACGGCATGGCGACGAACGAACCAGTCATGTAGCAAGCCGGTAACACCGACGTTCCGGCCTCACCCCTCAAGCTGGCCGGATCTTAGTGGGCCTTCACGGGTTCGTAAAGAAAAGTTCACACGGCACGAAGTGGCGGCGACGCATTCGCCGACGCGCTCGCCCCGGCTGTTCGTGACCGGCGCCTCCGCGAGGGCCGTCAGGTCGACCCCGAGCGGGGCCAGGAAGACGGCGAGCGCGGGCTCGAGCGGGCGGGACGAGCCGTCCTCGCATTTGAGGGCGATCCCGATCCCGCCCGGGCCGCCCGCACAGAACAGTCCTTCTGCCCCGCCCTTCGCGAACCAGCCGGGGGCCGCGCGCATCAGGTGGAGGTCGGCGCCGTCCGGGCCGCCGACGAGCTCCGGGTGGGCGCGCATGGCGGCGGCGACGCGCGCGCCGGCGGGCAGGCCTTCGAACCGGGCGAACGCGGAGGCCATCCGCTCGAGCGGGAGGGCGAACGTGACGACCCCGCAACCGTCGATCGCGGTCGCGAGCTCGGCGGGGTCGACGTCGGCGGCCTCTCCGTGCGCGGCGCGGCAGGCCTCCTGGAGGGGATGTCCGGCGAGGCGGTAGCCCTGCGCGTCCCAGCCCTGCGCCCGGCAGAGGGCGAGCATCCCGGCGTGCTTGCCGGAGCAGTTGTGGTAGATGCGCTCGGCGGGCCGGCCCTCCTGCGGACCGAGCTCGAGCTCGTCCTCGGTCGCCGGGGCTTTGGCGAGGAGCGCGCGGACGGCGGCGATCTGGTCGTCGGTCGCGCGGTGGGACGCGGAGGCGATGGCGAGGTCGCGCTCGTCGAGGTCGTCGCGCGCCCGCGCGAGCGGCAACGCCTGGATCGGCTTCGAGGAGGAGCGGAGGAAGCAGGCGAGCGACCCGTCGCCGGCCTCGGCGACGACGGCCCCGTCGCGCACGGCCACCGCGTGCACCCGGTGCCGGGCCTCGACGATCCCGTTGCGACGCACCTCGACGACGATCGCGTCCACCGGGCGGAGCCTAGCCTTCCCGCGTCCGGGCGAGTCCACGGGCTGATCCGGCTCGCGCCGGTTCTTGACGAACGGGCGGGATAAGTCGTACATTCCGGATTAGTGGCCCGTTCGGTGACGGCAAACGAGCGCAGCAACCCTCCGTCTCCCGACTACGAGGCGGGCGACGTGCTCGTCGTGGGCGAGCCGGAGCAGCTCAAGGCGCTCGGCGACGAGCTCCGGTCGAAGATCGTCATCCTGCTCCGCGACCGCGCCTTCTCGACGACCGAGCTCGCAGCGAAGCTCGGCCTGCCGAAGAGCACCGTGGGCCACCACGTGAAAGTGCTGGAGAAGGCCGGTCTCGTCCGGGTCGTACGGACGCGACAGGTGCGCGCGATGACGGAGAAGCTCTACGGCCGCACCGCTCGCCTCTTCCTCTTCAAGAGCACCGACACGGACGGCGAGGACGTCCGGAACGTCGCAGCGGCCTCCCTCCGCCGCGCCGCCGAGGAGATGCTTCCGATCGGCGACGACGGCCGGACGACCTTTGCCGTCGTCACCTCACGCCTGAGCGACGCCGACGCGCGCCGCCTGGTGCGCCGGCTCGAGAAGCTCGTCGACGACTTCCGCGCGGCCGACGACGACGACGGCGTCACGTACGGGCTCGCCGCCGCCCTCTACGAGCGGACAGACAATGCGTAGGCTGCGCCGCCCTTCCGGCGCGCTCTGGAGCAACACGGATTTCTTGAAGCTCTGGACCGGCCAGTCGATCAGCGAGTTCGGCTCGCAGGTCTCGCAGCTCGCGATCCCGCTGCTCGCCGCGGACGGCCTCCACGCGAGCCCGTTGGCGTTCTCGCTGCTCGCCGTGCTGGGCTTCCTGCCCTTCATCCTCTTTGCGCTGCCCGCGGGCGTCTGGGTCGACCGGCTCTCGCGGCGCCCGATCCTGATCGCGGGCGACGCGGCGCGCGCGGTGCTGCTCGTGCTCATCCCCGTCCTCTGGGCGACGCACACGCTGCGCCTCTGGCACCTGCTCGTGCTGGAGTTCGCGATCGGGGTCTTCACCGTCCTTTTCGACGTCGCGTACCAGTCGTACCTCCCCTCACTCGTCGAACGCGAGCAGCTCGTCGAGGGGAACTCGAAGCTGCAGCTGACCGTCTCGGTCGCGCAGGTCGCGGGGCCGAGCGCGTCGGGAGCGCTGATCGCCGCCGTCACAGCGCCGTACGCGATCGTCGTCGACGCCGTCAGCTTCGTCGTCTCGACACTCTTCATGCTCCGGATGCGGCACCGCGAGGAGCCGCATCGGGCGGCGACGAAGGGCGCACCGAAGCCGCAGATGTGGCCCGAGGTGAAGGACGGGCTGCGCTGGGTCGCCGGCCACCGGTGGCTGCGGCCGATCGCGACGTGCACCGGCGCCTCGAACTTCTTCGCGACCCTGCTGTTCGCGATCTTCGTGCTCTACGCGCGACGCAACCTGCACCTCTCCGCGTTCGAGATCGGGCTCGTGTTCGGCGTCGGCTCCTTCGGCTCGATCTTCGGGGCGCTCGTCGCCAACCGCCTGCAGCGGACGATCGGCGTCGGGAGGACGATCCTGCTCACCGCGATCGCATTCTCGCTGGGCGGGCTCGCGTATCCGCTCGCGCCGAGGTCGTTCCCGCTCCCGGCCCTGATGGTCGGGCAGATGTTCTTTGGTTTCGGCTCTGTCGCGTACAACATCACGCAGGTGAGCCTGCGCCAGGCGATTACGCCGGAGCGGCTCCAGGGCCGCATGAACGCCGCGATGCGCTGGATCGTGTGGGGCACGATCCCGCTCGGCTCGCTCACGGGCGGTGCGATCGGGACCGCGTACGGACTTCGCGCCTCACTCTGGGTCGGTGCGATCGGCGGCTGCTTCACGTTCCTGCCGATCGTGCTCAGCTCTGTCCGCTCGATCGGCGCAATGCCCGAAGCGGAGCCCGGGCTGACGCCGGCGCAGGCGGAGCTCGCAGGCGGCCTCGTCGAGAGCCTCCCGCTCCCGGGCCCCGCGGCCGCGGATCTGTAGCCTCCTCCGGAGCCCGCGCTCTCGATCGAGCCGCTGATCCGCGCTACCGTCGAGGTGGATGCCTGAGCTGCCCGAGATGGAGGCGTGGCGTCGCGCGCTGAACGATCCAGTGTCCGCGTTCCTGATCGCGAAGGCCGGGCCGGCGCACATCGCCACGCTGAAGACGTTCGACCCGCCGCTCTCCGCCCTCGAGGGACGCAGGCTGCGCGGTGCAGAGCGGCGCGGGAAACGACTCCTCTTCCCGACCGACGACGGCGAGCTCGTACTGCTCGTCCACCTGATGACCTCGGGGCGGCTGAAGACCTTGCTCGCGGGCGAGAGCGGCCCGAAGACGCCGGCGTTCGTACTCGAGTTCGTCGGCGGCTCGAAGCTCGTGCTCACCGAGGCCGCGAAGCGCAAGCGGGCCGGCGTCTGGCTGCTGACCCCGAAGACGGCCCGGGAAGAGCTCGACCACCTGGGCCCCGAGGCGCTCGGCCTCGGCGCCGCCGAGCTCGGCGAGATCATGCGGCGCGAGTCGCGCCGTCTCCACCCGTACCTGCGCAACCAGCGCGCGATCGCCGGCATCGGCCGCGCCTGGGCGAACGAGATCCTCCACGCGGCGAAGCTCTCGCCGTATGCCCTCTCGACCGACCTCGGCGACGAGGAGATCGAGCGGCTCGCGACGGCGATGGACGAAGAGCTCCGCCGCGGCCTCGCGCTCCGCGAGGCGGGCACGAAGGACGAGCGCACCTACCGCGTCCACAACCGGCTGGGGCAGCCGTGCCACGTCTGCGGCACCCCGCTCGCCCAGGTCGACTTCGAGGAGCACACGATCTACTACTGCCCCACGTGCCAGACCGGCGACCGAGTCCTCAAGGACCGCCGACTTTCGCGCCTGCTGCGATAGGCTCAGAGCATGGCCACGGTCGAAGATCTGATGACGAAGGACGTCCTCACCGTCGAGCCGTCGGACACGATCGGCGAGGCGGCCGAGAAGATGCACGACGCGAACGTCGGCGCGGTCGTCGTCGTCGAGGACATGGTGCGCATCGTCGGGATCGTCACCGAGCGCGACCTGCTGCGCGCCGTGGCGCAGCGCGCCCGCGCCGCCGAGGCCCGCGTCCGCCAGTGGATGACGGCCGACCCGCTGACGATCGGGCCCGAGACCTCGATCGAGGAAGCGGCCAAGATCATGTTCGACCACAACTTCCGCCACCTGCCCGTCGTGAAGGACGGGCGGCCGCTCGGGATCATCAGCCTGCGCGTACTCTCGCGCTGGGCGTTCGAGCACGCCACGTAAGGCTCCGTCGGACCGCCTCGCTAGGGTCCCCCAGCGTGATCCGGTTGTTCCCAGAACGCGGTGGCTGGCTCGAGGTCATCTGCGGCCCGATGTTCAGCGGCAAGAGCGAAGAGCTCATCCGCAGGCTCCGCCGCGCGGAGATCGCCGGCCAGCGCGCGCTGATCGTGAAGCCGCAGATCGACAACCGCTACGACATCGGCCACGTGGTCAGCCACGCCGGGGCGAAGATGCGCGCGGTCGCCGTCTCGAGGCCCGAAGACATCCCGGGCCTCGCCGAGAGCTACGACGCAGTCGGGATCGACGAAGTGCAGTTCTTCGCGCCCGAGATCGTGCTCGTGATCGACATCCTCGTCGCGCGCGGCACGCGCGTCGTCGCCGCCGGGCTCGACCAGGACTTCCGCGGCCGCCCGTTCGGCGCGATGCCCGAGCTGCTCTGCCGCGCCGAGATCCTCGACAAGCTCCAGGCGGTCTGCCACCGCTGCTGCGGGCCGGCGACCATGACGCAGCGGCTCGTCAACGGCGCGCCCGCCCCCGCAGACGGCGCCACGATCGTCGTCGGTGCGCTCGACTCGTACGAGGCCCGCTGCCGGGCCTGCCACGAGATCGCCGAGCCTAAGCAAGCGGGGCGCGTAGCGCCCCATTCCGTCAGCCGCCTGGTTCGCAACCAGCTCGCTACGTCGTAGTCGTCGTCGAATCGCCGGTCGACCTGGTTGCTCAGGAACCAGGTTGCGGCCGTCGAAAAAAGCTGCGGCGCTAGCCGGCTAACGCGATCGTCAGCGTGCCGTCCTCGACCTCGACGGCGCCGCCGAGGAACTCCACGAGCCGTACGGCGACCGCCGCTCCGAGGTCGCGCAGCTCCTGGCCCAGCACGACGGGGCCCGACGCGTCGGTGATCGGCGAGACCTCGATCACGGTGCCGCGCACGACGACCTCGACCACGTCCAGCCCGCCGTGGCGGAGCGCTGCTTGCACGAGCGCCGAGACGCCCCGGTCGATGCCTTCGACGTCGGTCGTGATCGTCGCCCCCTCGCCGGAGATGCGGACGCGATCGTCGCCGAGACGCTCGGCCGCCGCCTGCGCGAGCGTGAGCGTGTCCGTCTCGCGCAGGCCGGGGTCGTACCTGCCCGCTTCAATCCGGGCGACGAGCGAGAGCTCGTCGAGTAGCTCGGCCATCTGCGAGGACGCCGCCTCGATCATCTCGACG